>CAZWEW010000039.1:0-13160 GCA_964633055.1 uncultured Woeseia sp.
GCGAGGCAGCGTATATTCACGTGTCGACCGACGTCACCGGCGGAAGAACGTCCTTGCGCCGAAGAGATCGTGTCGCGGCTTGCGAGCGTAGCGTTTGGCGCAAGCATTGATAGGAGACAGATTGACGAGCTGATGCAGTTTTACGCAATGGGGGCGACAGACGGTGGTTTCGAGATGGGTATTCGTGCCGCCCTGGAAGCCACGCTCGCGAGCCCGCGTTTCCTGTTTCGCATGGAGCGTCAGCCACGAAACATACGGCCAGGCGCAACCTATCGGCTGGCGGGGTCCGATCTCGCCAAGCGATTGTCATTTTTCCTGTGGGGCACCAACCCTGACGCGGAATTGCGGGCACTGGGCGAGTCGGGGAGATTGACACGCACCCGTACTCTTCGTTCGCAGGCGGAGCGTCTTTTGCAAGATCCACGTTCCGAGGCACTGGCAACGCGTTTTGCTTCCCTGTGGCTTCGGCTCCAGGACCTGGAAGACGTGGAGCCTGACGAGTATTGGTACCCACATTACACGCGCCAGCTGAGCGATGCGATGCGTGAGGAGACTGAGCGCTTCTTTCAATATCTTGTGATTAACGATCGCCCGATGCTGGAACTCTATACGGCAGAATACAGCATGATGAACGAGCGGTTGGCTCGCCACTATGATATCGCCGGTGTCTACGGAGACTCATTTCGCAAAGTGTTTTATCCGAACGACCAGCGGCGAGGTATTCTCGGGCATGGCAGCATCCTGACCCAGACATCCCTCGGCAATCGAACGTCGCCTGTATTGCGCGGAAAGTGGGTTGTCGAAGTTCTCGTCGGTACGCCACCCCCGCCCCCGCCGCCAGGCATCCCTGACCTTGAAGAAACCGCTGACGGTAATGATGGTGAAGTACTGACAACGCGGAAGCGTCTGGAGATGCATCGCGCCAATCCGACCTGTGCCGCCTGTCACAAGGTCATGGATCCAATTGGCCTGGCACTCGATAACTTCGACGTGACAGGGCAGTGGCGTATCCGCGAAAATGACGTGGCGCTGGATACGCGCGCCGTGTTTTACGACGGAACGCCGATATCGACGCCTGCGGAACTGTCGGCCGCGCTGCTGAAGCGGCCGATACCGCTGGTCCGCGAATTCACTGCGAATTTGATGGCCTACGCACTGGGAAGGCGTGTCGAGCCTATCGACATGGCTACCGTACGCGAAATTGTTGCGGGCGCAGAAGACGATGAATTCCGAATGTCAGCGCTGATCATCGGTATCATCATGAGTGATGCGTTTCGAATGAAGGATGCCGTATCACTTATGGATACAGCGATAACAGAAATTACGACGGACTGACGGGGATACCTGAATGCCATTCGTTACCAAGAAACATCTCGACCGACGGACGTTCCTGAAAGGAGTGAGTACCGGCATTGCGCTGCCGTTGCTCGATGCGATGCTGCCTGCATTTGCTTCGAGTGATGCTGGCAGGCGAACGCGTCTTATCTGCATTGAAGAGGTGCATGGCTTACCCGGATGCACGAAATGGGGAATCGAGCAGAACCTCTTTGCGCCTGCTACAACAGGTCGCGATTTCGAACTGGCGGCAGACAATACGCTGAAAGTACTCGAGCTCTGGCGTGAGACGATGACGATCGTGTCGAATACCGACGTACGGATGGCGGAAGCACATCATCCTAGTGAAGTTGGTGCTGACCATTTCCGTTCTACCGCGACTTTCCTGACGCAAGCTCACCCGAAACAGACACAAGCCTCGGATATTCACTGTGGTACGTCTCTCGACCAATTACATGCTCAGAAGTACGGGCAGGAGAGTCTGATGCCGTCGATGCAGCTCGGTATTGAGCCGACGGACAAGGGCGGTGGATGCGGTTACAACTATTCCTGTGCCTATACGGATTCAGTGAGCTGGACGTCACCAACGGAACCGCTACCGATGATCCGGAATCCGCGCACCGCGTTTGACCTGCTGTTCGGCGCCGGCGGCACTGAGCACGAACGTCAGGCACGTCGGCGGATGCATGCAAGTATCCTTGATTGGGTGGCAGACGACATTGCTTCAATGAAAGCGGAGCTCGGCGCAGAGGATTTGTACCGCATGGACCGCTATCTGGAGAGTATTCGCGAAATCGAACGCCGCATTCAACTTGTAGAGACAAATAACGCAAGTGGCAAACAACGCCAGTTGCCGGGTGCGCCACCGGGCGTGCCGGATTCGTTTTCGGAGCACGTCAAACTGATGTACGACCTGCAGGTACTGGCGTTCGAAGCGGATGTGACCCGGGTGACTTCGTTCAAGCTCGGTCGGGATGCATCGAACCGCGTTTTGCCCGAGAGCGGATCAGCGAAGGGCTTCCATCCTTCGTCACACCATGGTGACAACATCGAGGCGATCAGGGAATTTAATACCATCTGTCAGTATCGGATGGCACAAACCGCGTATTTTGTGGAGCGCATGGCGGCTGCGACCGATGGTGACGCCAGCTTGCTTGATCAGTCACTGATCATCTGGGGATCGCCGATGGGAGATGCCAATGTGCACAACCATCGACGTTGCCCGCTCGTCTTCCTGGGTGGTGCGAACGGGGCGCATGATGGTGGCATGCATGTCAGGGCGGAGGATGGCACACCGATGGCTAATGCGATGCTGACGATACTGAACAGGCTTGGTCACCAGCTTGAACGGTTTGGTGACAGCACTGGTGAGCTCAGTATCTAGATTTAGAATGATAAAAATATCACAACTTATTGTATTAACATTAATTTTATATGTTAATTATAGTGTAAGTGCGGGCCCTGTTGCCGATGCGGCAGAACGTAACGACATAGATGCACTGCGGCAATTATTGAGGTCCGGGGAAGACGTCAATGACACGCACGGTGACGGGATGACGGCATTACACTGGGCTGCGGAGCACGGCAACCCCGTGATTGTGGAAATGCTGGTTTACGCTGGCGCCAATGTGGATGGCAGGACGCGTATCGGCGGCTACACCCCCCTGCATATTGCGAGCCGACACGGTCATGCCAGAGTCGTGAGGAAACTAATAGAAGGTAAGGCGGACGCGGAGGCGAGAACGACGGTTTCGGGCGCCACCGCATTGCATCTGGCAGCGGCATCTCCCAGTGACGAGACGGTACGACGATTACTCGAGGCCGGTGCAGCGGTGAATACGCGGGAATACGCGTGGGGACAAACACCTTTAATTTTTGCGGCGTCCGCAGGTCGGGCACATATCGTCGATACACTGCTCGATGCAGGTGCCGATATTGCTGTGACCGCCGATGTTGTGGATACGGCGGAAATGGAAAGGGCCGATCAGGCAGCGAATCAGAGGCTCGTTGCTATGTTGTCCGACTTCAAGGAAAAGGCGGGTGGTGGACTGGATTGGAAGCCGGGGCCGAACGAAGTTCAGGGTGCTATCGATTTCTCTCGGGAAATCCAGCGAAAATGGCCGAACGTTCCCGATCCTGCCTGCGAATTCAGCTCTGAAGACGATGCGTCCCGGTTTAGCCGTGGCGCTTTGCCCGATCGTTGCAAACAAGGGAAGGGTGACGATTCCACGGAACAGGACATGGAAGTCGCGGCGCTACGGCGCTTATCCTATGGAGAATGGGTCGGATACTGGGGTGGATTGACGTCACTTCTGCATGCTGTTCGAGAGGGGCATGCAGACGTCGTCGCGCGTCTCCTCGAATCGGGTGCTGATATTAATCAGCCATCTGCCGGCGATCACACGACACCGCTTCTGATGGCGGCAATCAACGGTCAATTCGACATTGCGTTGGACCTCCTCGAACGTGGCGCCGATCCGACCCTGTTGAGTGAAGCGGGCACGAGTCCGTTGTTTGCCGTTCTGGAACGGCAATGGGCACCGTGGTCGCATTACGCCCATCCTGTCGATTACCAGCGCCAGCAGGCGACGTACCTGGATGTTATGACAGGGTTACTGGAGGCCGGGGCCGATCCGAATGTTCGCCTGAAAAAGCATCTCTGGTATGCGGAATTTACAACGGCTGTCCTGATTCCGGCGGGCCTGCACTACGATGGCGCAACGCCCTTCTGGAGGGCCGCACAAGCACTGGATGTCGATGCGATGCGCTTGCTCGCCAGTCATGGTGCGGATGTCAACATTCCGACCTGGAAAATCCCCGAGCGCAGAAGGTCAGGGCGTGATCCGGAACCAGAGCAGGAGCAGCTTGATCCTTCGGGCCTGCCTGGGGTCGACGTGGGAGGACCGTATGTGTTTCCGGTTCATGCAGCCGCGGGCGCAGGTTACGGGCAGTATTTCATGGCGCATGCGCATCGTCATGTCGCCGACAACTGGCTTAATGCCGCGCGCTACCTGGTTGAGGAATGTGATGCCGACGTCAACCTGAGGGATGCGAACGGTTATACGCCGCTGCATCATGCCGCAGCGCGTGGTGACAATGAACTTATCCACTACCTTGTGGGCAAGGGAGCCGATGTCACCGTGGTTAGCCGGAAAGGACAGACGACGGTCGATATGGCAAACGGACCGACGCAGCGCGTTTCACCTTTTCCTCGCACAATTTCTCTCCTGGAGAGCATGGGCGCAATAAACAACCATACCTGCGTGTCCTGTTAAACAACGACACAAAACTTGCCCTCAAAGATGCCCGCTCGGTATAACCGTCGGAGGATAACGTTCGTCTGTATGCTGACCGGGCCTCGATCTGTTGATTGTCAGAGCAAATACTCAGTCGTAGACCACCGCCGCTATGATCGCGAGGTGATCGATCACACCCCGTTTGAACGCATCGACCCGAATGCGTTCGTCATTGCCATGTATGCGTGAGAATTCTGCTTCGGGAACGATTGTGGGATCAAATCCGTAGCTCGGAATGCCGATGTGACGGAAAAAATGACGGTCTGTAAATCCCGTCGAGACGTAGGGTGTCACCCGCGATTCCGGGTGGCGCTCGCCGGTGACATCCTCGATCGCTGCGTAGAGCACGGTATCTGTCGGTGATATCGCGGCGGTAAAGGCCATGATGACTTCGATGTCGACACCTGAGCCAGCCACCAGCTGACGTATTTCCTCGATGAAGACTTCAGCAGGTCGGTCCGGAAGAATCCGGCAATCGAGTTCAGCCCAGGCTTCGGGTGGCACCACATTGATTTTATTTGACCCCTCGAATCGTGTCATCGAGCAGGTGTCCCGGGTCAGTGCATGCAGATACGGCGAATATTCCTGCAGTTTAGAAAGAAATCCCGGGTCTCTGATTGACTGGTTCATATTGCTGAACGACGTTTCCCATTCAGGCCCGGAGCTTTGTGCCAGCGACTGGAACATGGAGTCGATTGCGGGAACCATTCGTGGTTCGAAAGGGTTTGCCCGAAGGGTCGCGAGTGCATCGACGATCCGCGTGACCGATGATGTCTTGTTCGGCATCGACCCGTGACCGGGCGTGTCGATGGCAGTCAGGCGCAGCCATACCGGCACCTTTTGCGTCACTTCGACCTGGAACAGGAGTTCAGTCTCTTTTTGTTCCCCATTGCCACCTTCGTTGATCAGCAGCCCCGCGTCTTTGAAAATTTCCGGGTGATTTTCGACGAGCCAGCCCGCGCCAAAATAGCCGCCCGCTTCCTCATCAGCGGAGGCGACCAGAACGACATCCCGGTTGAGCGGAATGCCGGCCCTGTGCAGACTGATAAAGGTGGCGAGTTGTGAAATACCTGTGCCCTTCATGTCAAGGGTGCCCCGGCCCCAGAGGTAGCCGTCACGAATTTCGCCCGAGAGCGGCTCGGTGGTCCAGTATTTCTTGTCCGCCGGCACGACGTCCGTATGTTGCAGCATGATCAACGCGGGTTCGTCGCCCCCTGGAAGCCTGGCCCATAGATTGCCCCGGCCAGGAGCGCTTTCGGCTGTCTGGTAGGGAATGCCTTCGGCTTCAAGTATCCCTGCAAGAAACGATACGGCGCGCGATTCGTTGCCGGGTGGATTGATCGTGTCGATCTGGATAAAAGCTTGCAGCCAGTCGAGCGCTTCGTCCTCGATCGATTGGGCCTGTCCCGCGCTGGAAAAAGTCAGTAGGAGTAACAATGGTAGGAGCTTCAGCATGATGTCCTCGTGTTTACGTTTTTTCGGAGCCTACCACGCAGCTGCCGGCACCGCGGTAATGCGGTGTGGACTACTTCTCTGGCGAGGCTTCCGTCCTTACCGGTCGCTATTCCAGCGATGGAAGCATCCACGAATTGTATAATCCTCGGAGGAGGTTCCATGAAAACAATACTGATTAGCCTGTTACTGCTGTCATGCACGGCCAACGCACAGGGCATGCACGACGATCTCATTGACCTTTTCACCGATTGGCGGCAGTTCGAGCAGCCGCCCTTGCTCGATGGTGCGCCGGATTACACGGCGGAAACCTTTGATCGGCGTTATGTGTCGTTCCAGGGATTCAAATCACGACTTGATTCATTTGCGATTGAGGGCTGGCCAGTTGCTCACCAGGTCGACTGGCATCTCATCCGCGCGGAAATGAACGGCTACGATTTCAATCATCGGGTATTAAAGCCGTGGGTCCGGGATCCCGCTTTTTATGACACGGTGTGGATGAACCGAAGTGACGTACCTGCCCACGAAGGGCCGACCAATCATGCGGTCGTCGAAGTGTGGACTTACGAGTTTCCGCTCGACGACGACAGTAAGGCGCGCTTGGTTTCGGAACTGGCTGTCATCCCGCCGCTCATGGCGCAGGCGCGGAAAAATCTGACCGGCAATGCGCGCGATCTCTGGGTCACCGGTATTCGCGACATGCGATCGCAGATGCGGGAGCTGGATCAGATCCTGGCGATGGCAGGCGGCAATGTCGGCGACGTACTCCATGCTGCTGTCAGGGAAGCGAAAGCTGCAACTGAAACACTCGTCGCATTTCTGGAGAACGCGTCGGCGTCGAAGACGGGTCCATCAGGGATCGGCAAGGATAATTACACCTGGTATCAGCAAAACGTTCACTACGTGCCATTGACCTGGGAGGATGAAGTTCGCCTTCTAAAACGTGAACTTGACAGGGCCTGGTCGTCACTCAAACTTGAAGAACAGCGAAATCGTGATTTGCCGGAACTGGTTGCCGCTTCAAACTCCGAGGAGTACCGGGTGCTTGCGGAAGAGGCGGTCGATCGAATCATGAACTTTTTTCAGGACAAGGAGATCCTGACGATTACGCCCTATATGAAACCGGCAATCGCGGCTCACATGGGGTCGTTTCGACCCGAGAATGAGCGAAACTTCTTCACGATTGGCTCTCACTACGACCCGGCACCCTTGTTCACACACTTCTACCATTGGATGGAACTGGCGCGAATGGATCTCGATCCGCATCCGAGTCCCGTTCGGCAAGGGGCGCTTCTGTACAACATCTTCGACAGTCGTAACGAGGGTACCGCGACGGGCGTTGAAGAGATGTTCATGCATGCGGGGCTTTATGACGACAGTCCGCGCTCACGTGAAATCGTCTGGATCATGCTGGCGCAGCGAGCCGCGCGTGGATTGGGTTCCCTTTACGCCCATGCCAACGAGATGACGATGGAAGAGGCCGGTCAGATCCACCAGAACTGGACCCCTCGCGGCTGGATGAAGACTGAAGAAGAGCTGCTGATCTTCGAACAACACCTGTATCTTCGACAGCCTGGGTATGGCACCAGCTACATCACGGGAAAATACCTGCTTGAGCGGGCACTTGCTGATTTCGCCAGGGAGAAAGAGGAGCGGGGTGAGACATTCAGGATGAGTGACTTCTTTGATCGTCTGAATTTGATCGACAGCATCCCGATTTCACTGGCTCGCTGGGAGATGACGGGTCTTGACGACGAGATTCGCAGGATGACCAGACAATAGCATCGGACCAGAGGGAAAAAGTGAACAAGAAAACCCTTGGAAAGCGGATAGAAGAAAATGCCGCGGCACACCCGGACCGGGTCTGGCTCCGGGAACGTCGCGGTGACGATTTCACGGAGTACAGCTGGCAACAGGGATTGGACCAGATCAATGCTGCCGGTACGTGGTTCGAAAACAAATTTGGCAAGGGCACGAACATCGCTCTGTTATCTAAAAATCGTCCGCACTGGTTTATGGCTGATATGGCGATTATCCGATCAGGTAACGTATCCGTTCCGCTTTTCACCACGCTGAGTGGTGAACACGCCGAATACATTCTTGATTTTGCGGAGGTCCGGGCACTGGTACTTGGCGAGACCGCTAATTGGGATGTCGTCAACGACGTTTTGCCCGCGGGGACGGAGGTCATCACGCTGCCGGGCGTTGAGTGTGAACGACCGCATATTCGCTGGGAAGAGATCTTCGAAGCGTGCGCCGGACAGTCACCCGGTCATGTTGAGGCGTATGACGACACCATATCGATTGTGTTCACGTCTGGAACTACAGGAGTGCCAAAGGGAGCCATTCAATCGCACAGCACCTTTCTGGATTCAATGATTCGCACACAAATCAAGACGGATCTGCCGGAGCAGTGCCGGGCTTTCTCATACTTGCCGCTCGCACATATTGCTGAACGATTCCTCGTTGAATCCATGTCCGTTATCCTCGCGTCAGAAGTGGCCTTCAACGAATCGCTTGAGACATTGCTGCGTGATCTCAATGAGGCCAGGCCGCATTACCTGTTTGGTGCGCCACGAGTCTGGGAACAGCTGCAACTCGGTACGATTGCAAGTTTTGGTTCGCTGGAGAATTACCAGGAAGCGTTCGCGGCAGACTCGGAAAATATTGCTGCGGCAATTCGGGAGAAGCTCGGTCTTCAGGACGCGTTGTACCTCGTCACCGGTGCCGCACCAGCGCCACCGTCGCTGATTGACTGGTACTGGGAAATCGGTCTGCCGTTGACCGAGGGCTATGGACAGACGGAAGCAATGGGGTTGATCGGCGCAACGAAGGACGAGAATCGCCGTGGTTCAATCGGCAAGGCCGTCGACCTGGTGGAGTTAAAGATCGGTGATGACGATGAGCTGCTGGTGAAAGCGGACGGCCTCAGCCCGGGATATTACAAACACCCCCAGAAAACGGCCGAACTCTGGAGGGACGGCTGGCTGCACACGGGCGATAAGGCCCGGATCGATAACGATGGCTATGTGTTTCTTAAAGGCCGGGTCAAGGATTACTTCAAAACCATCCACGGTAAATTTGTCGCCCCGGCACCGATGGAGAGCGATTTCGCGGCCTGTCCGCACGTTGAGCAATTGTGCCTGCTGGGGCTTGGTTATTCGAAAACCGTCATGGTCTGCGTGCTCACAGGGGCAGCCGCCAATGGCGAAGTGAACGATGTCGAATCCGACCTTTTGGCCAAGGCTGAAGAAATCAACGCCGCCGCTGCCGACCACGCTCGCATTGGCGCACTGATCGTCACGAGGGAACCGTGGACGATTGACAACGGCGTACTGACGCCAACTCTCAAGGTCCGAAGAAACGAGGTGGACAGAAAATTCGGGGCGCAAGCGGAAGCTCTGGCCCGTCGGGCAGCGGAATCTCATTCCATCCTGCTGGAAAATGCCTGACGGGTGTTGCCTCTCCCGTTTGGGCTTTGTTGTCAGCTCTGCCTAACGCGTAACCGCGCTGGTGGAATCAAAAGCCTTTAGAACCTCTCGCGTCAGGTCCCAGCGGTTGAATCCCTGGCGGCCCCAGTCGAGTCCGCGACGGACGATGACCAGATCGTGCGAAGGGACGACAATGACGTACTGACCGCGGTTCCCGGCGGTTGAATAGGCGTCTTTCGGTACATCAGTGCGTGAATCCGGCACCAGCCACCATTGGCCACCATAAAAATTGCCTGATTTCGCCGTCGATGGTGCTGGCGTTCGAACAAATTTGATCCAGTCTTCGGAGATCAGTCGTTCTCCGTCCCACATGCCATTTTGTGCATACAAAAGGCCGAATCGTGCGAGGTCGCGGGCATTGGTGTAAACCTGTGAGCTCAGGATGAAGTCGTGGAAGCGATCGGCACTGATGAGCGTATTGCGCATGCCGATCTTGTCGAGCAGAGCGGTTCTCGGGAAATGTTGGTAGGCCTCGTCGCTGCCGAGCGCGAGCTTCATTGCATAGACGGCCAGCAACGTGTCGTAATTCTCGTAGTCCCAGAACGTCCCCGGTTCCCGAACGAGTCCACGGTTTCGCATGCCCCTGGCCGAACTGGCTCCGGCCCAGTAAGCGAGGCCGGACCCGGTCGCGTATTCCATGCTGAAACTATCCACCGGGTAGAGGCCACTTTCCATATTCAACACGTGCCGAAGCGTAATCGTATTTCGCGGATCAGCTTCGCGGTTCGACAGGTTGGGTTCCCATTCAATGTCCAGTGGCTCATCGAGCGATAGTTTGCCTGCATCGACCAGCATGCCAATCAGCGTGACCGCTATACTCTTTGCTGTTGACCACGTTCGTGTGCGCGTGGACATATTTGCGGCGTTTCCGTAACGCTCGTGGATGATATCGCCGTTATGGACGACGAGCAGGCTGAGTGTTCTTTGTTCCTCGGTATCACGCACAAAAGCCCAGTCGGATGCGGCAAGCAGCGCATCTTCGTCTACACCGTCCGGTAGCTGCTTCTCCGGAACCAGGTCCCCATTGGGCCACGGTGTCAGGGCTGCATCATAGTCCGGGTAGGGAAGCGCGAGCTTTGGAAGCGACTCGATTTCGTCGAAGCTTTGGTCCGGCGCCATCACAACGCAGCCAATGCCTTCGCGAAAGGCTGCGCGAACGGTCGGGCCCGTATTTGGGCCGCCGATGGTGACGCCTTTCAGCTCTTCATTGACCACATATTCGCCGCCCTCGGCGTTCCCCACCGGACCGCCGAAGCGCTCTGGCCTGAGGTAGGCCAGTTCGTGATGGAAAACCGTGCGCAGGTCCCGATTTGATGTGAATAGCCCGTTGCACATCAGGATCGCCTGTACGCCGTTTCGCACCAGCTCGCGATTGGCAGAGAAGTAGTCATAGTTTTCCACTTGCTGTGCCGAGGTGAGATTGCTCGCCAGCAAGGCGAGAAGGGCGAATATTTTTTTCATTTGCGGGCTTCTGGAGGGTAAGGTTGTTGGAGTTGCCTAATATAATGGATCGCACAGCGGACAACGAGTGTCGATGGAGAATAATTCTAGAAAATGTCTAAGAAACCTTTCATAAGTTTATTTTTTATAACGTTTTTTCTGTCTGAGAGTGTTTGTGCTCAGGAGATAGATCCGATGTCAGTGTTTGGTACAACGGCCAGCAACGTTTTCTTCTATTATGAAGATGTTGAGGCAGCCACCGATTTCTACCACGAAGTTCTGGGTCTCCATATTGTGGCTGATTACGGATTTGCCAAGATCATGCAGGTTGCCCCTAAGTCTTTCATAACGCTGGTCGACCACACGAAAGGCATGCATTCTTCCGAGGAACCGAAGACCACAGCAATCGCATTGGTGACGGATCAACTCGATGAGTGGTGGGTTTATATCAGTTCCCGCGATGTCGAGATACGATCCGACAATTACACGCCGCGCGAAGGCAGTGCACACGATGGATTCGTTGCGATCGATCCGGAGGGGTATTTTTTGGAGTTTGAACGTTTCAACCCGCACCCGGAAAACGAAAAGTTCATGCCGGTGCTGAATGGAACGCAAACTCTTCTTGCACACCCGGACTCGGATGTGCCCGATGGCCTGGGGTTCAAGGCCACGGTTGTGTGGTTTTACTACAAGGATATGGAAGGGATTCAGGGCTTCTATGAAGATGTGCTCGGCTTCGACATGATAGTGGATCAGGGCTGGGCCAAAATTTACCACGTGGGTCCAACGGGCTATCTTGGACTGGTGGACGAGCAACGGGGAATGCACCGATTCACGGAGCAAAAAGCCGTCACAATGTCCTTTCTTACGGCGAATCTTGACGGCTGGTACGAGTATGCGAGCAACCACGAGGCCGTGGAGATGCGATCGCCGGCGATTGAGGAGGAGGTGCCGTATAGGGCCTTCGTCGCCTATGACCCGGAAGGCTATTTCATCGAATGGGATGTCTTTAATTCTGCACCGGGTAACGAGGCGTTACTTGAAGCTATCAACGCGGAGTAAAAAGTCAATGAAGCCCAGTAGCCTTCTGCAGCAGGTCGCCCGTAGCACATGGATGAGTCGGGGAATCCAGGAATGAATCCGGCAAACCGGTTTTTAGCCTGGCGCCGGCATACAATAAACAATTGATTGATCGAAGACAGGGGCAGGTATGAAGAAATCGATCCTAGTTTTGTTCTTGACGCTGGCGATAAGTGGGCCGGCTGTGGGGCAGATTAACAGCGTGATGGTCGATTATGACCTGATCCCAAAGGCGCTCGCAGATGATGCTGTCCTGCTGCGTGAGCGGGCACTGTTAGATAACCTCTCTGTCGATCTTGTCGAATCCATTACGACCGAAGTGGGTGCGCGCAGGGTTGGTACCGAGGGAGATCGTCGCGCCATTGCCTGGGCGCTCGCCAAGTTCGAGGAACTCGGCTTTGATCGCGCCTGGACAGAGGAATTCACGGTGGAGCATGGCTGGATTCGGGGAGATATCGATGTCGAGATAACGTCACCGTACCCTCAACCAATGGTGGCCACGGCGCTTGGTTACAGTGTGGGCACGAACGGCGACCTTGTTGCGGAGGTTGTCGAATTCCAGACATTCGACGATCTCTTGGCCGTGCCGGAGGGAGACAGCCTTGCCGGGAAGATTGCCTTTGTGTCCTACAGTATGGCGGACTACGTGCCGCCGCCTGGTGCATCGCGCATGGCAGCTTACGGTCAGGGCACCCAAGCTCGCGGCAGGGGGCATGTCGAGGCGGCCAAACGTGGCGCGGAGGCGATTGTCATTCGATCGGTCGGCACGGACAGTAACCGTGTCGGACACACGGGCAGCGGTTTTGGCTATGAAGAGGGCGTTCGCCGGATTCCCGCAGCCGCTTTGTCGGCGCCGGATGCGAGCTTGCTTCAGAACATGCTGAAGCGTGGCAAGCCAGTTACCCTGAAACTAAACATGACCTCCGAGATAACCGGTCCGGTCATAGGAGCCAATGTCATTGGTGAGATCAGCGGTCGGGACGGTTCAGACGACTACCTCGTCCTCGGTGCGCACCTCGATTCATGGGACGAAGTTTTTCAGTTCCACTTTCAGCATTAATAATAG
>CAZWEW010000039.1:13170-13941 GCA_964633055.1 uncultured Woeseia sp.
GGACGAAGGCACGGGTGCGATCGATGATGGGGCGGGTATCGGATCCATGATGGCGACTGCAGCGATGATTGGGAGTCTGGAGAGGAAACCACGCCGCACTATCCGGGTACTGTTGTTCGGGGCGGAGGAAATCGGCCTCGTTGGTGTTCGACGGTATGCCGAACGTCACGCCCAAGACATCGGGAATCACCTGCTTGGTGCGGAAGTCGACAGCGGTGGGGGGCGAATTCACACGCTGATTTCGGGTGTCGGTCCTGAGTCCCTCCCGCTGGTTCGGGAGATGTATAAGCTGAGCGCGCCGCTCGGCATTGCATGGAGTGATACCAACGATGCGCTTGGAGCATCCGACATGAGCGTACTCGGCCGGGCGGGCATGCCGGCTCTGAATTTTATGCAGAATTCAAACGATTACTTTGATTATCACCATACACCAAACGATACGTTCGACAAGATTATTCCCGAGGATATGCGGTATCTGACCGCGGCATATGTAACGATGTTCTACCTTGCTGCCGAAATGGATATCGATTTCAGGCAATAAATGTCCAGAGAAGTTAAAAAAATTAAAAAGACTGAAACCATGGTGCGCTAATGAAATCCATCACATCACGTAGCCTTCTGCGCCCGTTCGGGTGGTGTGTTGTTTTGTTCCTAATCTCGGCTCAGGGCTGGGGACAATCGACAGGTTGCATCCAAGGTGACTGTGTTAACGGCCAAGGCACTTATACCTTCGCCAATGACGACCAATATGTCGGTGAGTGGAGGGATGAC
>CAZWEW010000040.1:0-12495 GCA_964633055.1 uncultured Woeseia sp.
GACCACGAGAGGGCGAGGGCGTCGGTCTCGCTGAGATTGGGTTCTTCGCGCTCGTACAGTTCCCTTATGCGTGGAAGTTTCTTTGGTCGCCTTTCATGGACCGGTTCACGCTGCCGTTTCTCGGGCACCGACGTGGCTGGATGTTGTTGACCCAGGGGTTTTTGCTGATCTCCATTGGCCTGCTCGGTTTCATCAGGCCTGACCTGAATCTCTGGACGGTAGCTTACCTGTCGGCCGCAGTGGCATTTTTCAGTGCCAGTCAGGACATCGTGCTCGATGCCTACCGGCGAGAACTGTTGCCAGATGTTGAACTCGGACTCGGCAACTCGATTCACGTTCAGGCTTATCGCTTCTCGGGGCTCGTGCCGGGCGCCCTGGGTCTCATTCTTGCTGATCATTTTGAATGGCAGATCGTTTTCGTCATCATCGCGATGTTCATGCTGATCGGTATCGTGTTGACGCTCGTCATCGATGAGGCTATCGAGAATCCGACACCCCCGCAGTCGATGCGTGATGCAGTCTTCGATCCATTCAGAGACTTTATTGGTCGTTCCGGACTCAAACCGGCATTGCTGGTTCTCGCCTTCCTGTTTCTGTACAAACTTGGCGACAGCCTGGCCACAGCGCTACAAACACCCTTCTTTGTCGATGTCGGGTTCACGCTGACCGAGATTGGTGCCATCGCGAAGTCAGCTGGCCTCATTGCCGCAATCGTCGGCGGCATGGCGGGCGGACTGATCATGGTCAAACTGCCAATCAATCGGGCTCTGTGGTTGTTTGGCGTTGTTCAGATCACCAGTATCTTCGGGTTTGCCCTGCTGTCGACGCTCGGCGCTAATCCCTGGATGCTCGGGGTTGTCGTCGCTTTCGAATACCTCGGCGTCGGCCTGGGTTCCGCGGCGTTGATTGCATTCATGGCCCGAACGACCAATCCCGCGTTTGCGGCCACGCAGCTCGCACTGTTTACCGCGCTGGCATCAGTCCCTAGGGTATTCGCGAATGCCGTAACGGGTATCATCGTCGAGGCGATCGGCTGGACCAGCTTCTTCCTGTTCTGTGCTGCATGCGCGGTGCCCGGGATGCTGTTGCTGTTCAAGGTTGCGCCCTGGAACGAGGATCCAGCGTAATCATGCGCGAGGTTGTGGTTTGTGCTTTTGATGATCTGTCGGATCCGGGATGCCGGGAATTCCGGATCGGCGAAGGCGACTGGCCGTTCAAAGGTTTCGTCGTGCGCCAGGACCGCAACATCTATGCCTACCAGAACTTCTGCGCGCACGTCGGTCATCCGCTCAACTGGCAACCCAACCGGTTCCTGACCGAGGACGGCTCGCACATTATCTGCTCCTCTCACGGCGCCACTTACGATATACCGCAAGGCCGCTGCACTGGTGGGCCCTGCGAGGGCGGGTCATTGCGAAAAGTCGACGTTGAGATTCGCGATGGAGATATTGTCGTCACCGGGCCTGATAGCCTGCGCTAACCATGTGCTCAGTTAGTTGTTTTTTTCGAGCACCCCCAGCGGGTGGTGATACCCGTCTGTCCCAGAAAAGCTGGCCATTGTTCTGCTGATACCAGTGATCGATCGCTGGTTCGGGAACGGATGTGAACTTGCACGCGGATATTGGGGACCCTTGAAAAGAAAGCCGCTCTACTATCTACATTTATAGACCAACTTCAGCCGCCTGAAAGGCGCGCCCAATCATGATGGTTTTCGAACAAATCGCCAGTCCCGGATGCGATGGCCCTTTTCCAGCCCGCGTCGCTCGAACTTTGTCGTGACCCGGTCTGGCGGATAACCACCTGCGTGCTCGCGGCGCTCGTCAAGTCGAAAAAGGGCTGATCCAGTAAATAATTCGTCGATGTGTTCGGCATAATCACTCCAGTCTGTCGCGATGTGGAGCGTTCCACCAGGTTGAAGCCGACTGGCCGCAAGTTCAAGGAAGGCGGGCTGCAGGATCCTGCGCTTGTGATGTCTTTTCTTGGGCCACGGGTCGGGAAAAAAGAGGTTGATGCGCTCGAGAGACCCTTCGGTGACCTGGTATCGCAGGACCTCGATCGCGTCGTGCCTGATGATGCGCAGATTGGAAATGCCGGCCCGCCGAGCCAGGATCAGGCAATGGCCAATGCCTGGTTCATGCACTTCGATACCGATAAAATCCTTGTCAGGGTTCCTGGCGGCAGCGTCAACTAGGGATTCACCGTTGCCGAATCCTATTTCAAGAATACGCTTGGCCCGGCGGCCGAAGACTTTGTCGAAGTCCTGTTTGTCCTCTGCAAACCCGATACCGAACGTCGGCCACAATTCGGCGAGGGCTCGCTCCTGTGAAACGGTCATCCGCCCGGCCCGACGAACGAAGCTCCTGATCGTGCGGCGTTTGCCAGGGGCCATGATCACGCAGACGTCAACTCCCCGGCCTCGCTGTATAGAGGCTAATGAGCCCCGCACCGATCAACAGCCAGCCGGGCCAGGTACCTGTTGTCAGGATGGCGATCAGTGCGCCTGAGATAATAGCGGTTGCGCCGCTGGCAAGCAGGAAGCGCTGCCGGTGCTGGCGCCTGAGCAAGTCACGGATAGAGGCCAGTTCAGGGGAGCTGACTTCCAGCAGCCGGTGCTCGTTTTCGATTTGACCCGACAGGTAGCGGACGATGCCTGGCAGCTCCCGCAGAGATTCGCGAATCTGTGGTAAATCCTCGCGGAGCTGCCTGATGGCTGCACGAGGACCCACCTGTTCCTCCATCCATTGCCGGAGTATTGGGTGCGCGGTCTTCCAGAGGTCGAGCTGCGGATAAAGCTGCCGGCCGAGGCCCTCGATGTTGAACAGGGTTTTTTGCAGAAGGATCAGCTGTGGCTGAATCTCCATGTTGAAGCGTCGTGCCGTTTCGAACAGGCGGATCATCACCTGCGCGAACGAGATTTCCGACAGTGGCTTGTTAAAAATTGGTTCGCAGACTGACCGAACGGCAGTTTCAAGTTCGTCGATGCGGGTCTCGGGAGGCACCCAGCCCGAATCGATGTGCAGTTTCGCGATACGGTGATAGTCGCGATCAAAAAAAGCGAGGAAATTTCCCGCGAGATACTTCTGGTCCATGGGGCTCAGGGTGCCGACGATGCCGAAATCGACAGCGGCATAGCGCGGCTTTTCCGGATCGTCGACGATGACGAAGATATTGCCCGGGTGCATGTCCGCGTGAAAAAAGTTGTGCCGAAACACCTGCGTAAAGAAGATCTCGACACCGTTCTCCGCGAGCATCTGGATGTTCGCTCCCGATTCGCGTAGCGCGTCCATGTCGCTGATCGGGATTCCGTCGATACGTTCCTGCACGAGGACCTGTGGTCTGCAGTAGTCGTAATAGACTTCGGGCACGTACAGCTTGTCCGAATCCTCGAAATTGCGTTTGAGCTGCGCGGTATTGGCCGCTTCCCGCATCATGTCCAGTTCGTCGATGATTGTCTTCTCGTACTCGGCAACGACTTCGAGCGGGCGCAGCCTTTTTCCAAGCTCCCAGTAGCGGTCAGCGAGGTCGGCGATCGCATAGAGAACGTCGAGGTCCCGGTCGATTAGTTTTCGCACGCTAGGCCGCAGGAGCTTGACGATGATCTCGGTGCCGTCCTGCAGCGCTGCCGTGTGAACCTGGGCAATAGACGCCGCCGCAAAAGGTTCTTTGTCAAATCGTGAGAAGACCTCGTCCACCGGCTGGCCGTACGCCGCATCCAGCATCGCTTTCGCCTCGTCTGCGGGGAAGGGCGGGACACGATCTTGCAGCATCGCGAGTTCGTCAGCGATATCGGGTGGCAGGAGATCGCGGCGCGTTGAAATGGCCTGCCCGAATTTGACGAAGATCGGACCAAGTTCGATGAGAGCTAGGCGGATCCGGGTACCGAGCGGCTCCGATATATCCTTCGCCCTGGGAAACAGGTAGAAAAGGAAGCGAAGCGGCCGCAGGAAATGTGTTGCCGTAATGACTTCGTCGAGACTGTGCCGGACCAGCACCCGCTGGATAGCGATCATGCGAAATAGCGTCTTTCGGCGTCTCATGTCTCGCGCAGGCCGTCTTCGAATTTGCAGAGTCGTGCTTCGAATCGCGCGACGTCATCACGCAGTGCATTGACCTGGTCACGGAATGTATCCGTTTCGTGACGGCCGGGCACCGTTCGACTTTCCTCTTGCAAGTATTCCCCGATGTTCTGTTGCATTATCGTGCCTGCATCGCGCTTCCAGTCTGTGACACTACGCACCAGGTCGCCAATGCCATGGGCTGCCGCATCGCCGACAAACGATGAGAGCTCCTCCTCGAGATCGGGTTGTCCGTAGCGAAGCAGCTTGCGGAACCGGCTTGCAATAACCGCATCACCTGAGATATCGACATTGCCATCGTGCAAAAGATCTTCGCCCGATGGCCCGGACAGGCGTGCGAGTGAGATCATCGATCCCGTCACAATGACGTCTGGTTCTTCGATGTGGTTGGACGACAGGATGATTTTCCCGTCTTCAATCATCAGGTAGATCGCAAGCGACGAATCGCGCACGCGCAGTGCAAACGTTCGCCCATCGAGTTCCTCGCAAAGGGCCCGCGCGGGCGTCTTCGCCGCGATCTGCCGGTTGATCACTGCAGTGACAGGGCGGACGAGGACTTCGAGTGTGTTCATGGTGGCTACACCTTGTATCCGACGTGCAGTGCGACCACGCCGCCCGACAGGTTGTGGTAGCGACAACGATCAAATCCGGCGTCTTTCATCATTGTGAGGAGGGTTTCCTGGTCAGGATGCATGCGGATCGATTCGGCAAGGTACTGGTAGCTGTCCGCGTCGCCGGCGACCGTCTTGCCGAGCGCAGGTAATACCTTGAATGAATAGAGGTCGTATGCAGGCTTCAGGAACTCAGCCGGGCGTGAGAACTCTAGTATGAGGACCTTTCCACCCGGCTTTAGAACTGAGCGCATCGAGCGGAGGGCGGCATCCTTCTCGGTGACATTACGCAAACCGAAGGCGATCGTGACGCAATCAAAACTGCTGTCAGCGAATGGCAGGTTCTCGGCGTCCACCTGCACAATCGACGCATTCCCGGCAACCCCCTTGTCAATGAGTCGTCGACGGCCCTCGCTGAGCATCGCCAGGTTGATGTCGGCAAGCACGACATGACCGTCGCTGCCGACCTTTTCCGCAAACCTACGGGTAAGGTCGCCGGTCCCGCCAGCCAGGTCGAGCAGCGATTGCCCGCGCCGCACGCCAGCCTGCTCGATTGTGAAGTGCTTCCAGAGCCGGTGCATTCCAACCGACATCAGGTCGTTCATCAGATCGTAGTTTTCGGCGACCGAGTCGAAGACGTCACGAACGCGGCGTGCCTTGTCTTCGACGGCAACGGTCTCGTAGCCGAAATTTGTCGTACCTTCACTCATTGGGTGGACGGACTTATTGATTTTGTCGAGCATACCCCGCCGCACTCAGGCGGTCGAGATAGGCCTGCCACCTCGCGGGCTGTTCGGCACCAAGCTCATATAGGTACGACCAAGAATACAGGCCTGTATCGTGACCGTCGTCGAAGATGATGCGCAGTGCGTAATGACCGATGGGTTCCAGTGCCATGATCTCCACGTTCTCCTTGCCGGTTTGCAGCACTTCCTGCCCCGGGGCATGCCCCTTGACCTCTGCCGAAGGAGACGAGACGCGCAGGTATTCGAAGGCCAGCTCGAACGTCCGGCCGTCGTCGAAAGCGATGGTCAGGAGTCGCGACTTTTTTCGCAACCTGATGTCAGTCGGTCTCGGGTCCATTAATCCGGTCCAGCCGCTCGCTAAAGAATATAGCGACTGAGATCCTCGTCTTTCGATAGTTCTGTCAGGTGCTCGTCGACATAGTCGGTGTCGATGGTCACTGACGTCCCGCTCTTGTCCGACGCCTCGAACGACACGGTTTCGAGCAGGCGCTCCATGACGGTGTGCAGTCGACGGGCGCCGATGTTCTCGGTGTGTTCGTTCACATGAAACGCAACCTCGGCAAGTCTCTGAACGCCGTTGTCGGTGAACTCGAGCTCAACTTCCTCGGTGGCGATTAGCGCTTGATACTGAGACGTCAGCGATGCGTCCGGTTCTGTCAGAATGCGCACGAAGTCTTCAGTCGTAAGGGATTTCAGTTCAACCCGAATAGGAAAGCGTCCCTGCATTTCGGGAATCAGGTCCGACGGCTTCGCAACATGGAATGCCCCGGAGGCAATAAACAGGATGTGATCGGTGCGCACCATGCCGTACTTCGTGTTCACGGTGCATCCTTCGACGAGTGGCAACAGGTCTCTCTGCACGCCCTCACGCGACACATCCGCACCGACGGTTCCCGACCGACGGGTGACTTTGTCGATCTCATCGAGAAAGACGATGCCGTGCTGTTCGACAGCATCCAGTGCGCGGGATTTTAGCTCCTCTTCATCCAGCATTTTAGTAGCTTCCTCGTCGCACAACAGGCGCATCGCATCCTTCACCTTGAGCTTCTTGGTTTTCTGTTGGTTGCCACCCATGTTTTGGAACATCCCCTGCAACTGGCTGGTCATCTCCTCCATGCCTGGTGGCGCCATGATCTCGACGCCGATGGGAATCGCCTGAACCTCGATCTCGATTTCCTTGTCGTCTAGCTGCCCCTCGCGGAGCATCTTGCGAAATTTCTGCCGCGTGTCATTGTCGGGGCTGTCGGTTTCGCTGACGGTTGTATGTCCAGGTGTCGACGCAGGGGGTGGCAACAGCGCATCCAGAATTCTTTCCTCTGCCGCATCTTCTGCGCGATGGCGGACTTTAGTTACTTCCTCTTCGCGGGTCATTTTGACGGCGATATCCATCAGGTCACGCACGATGCTGTCAACTTCCCGGCCGACGTAACCCACTTCGGTGAACTTCGTTGCCTCGACCTTGATAAAGGGAGATTTCGCGAGCTTTGCGAGCCGCCGCGAAATCTCGGTTTTGCCAACGCCTGTCGGTCCAATCATCAGAATGTTCTTCGGCGTGATTTCGCTGCGGAGTGGTTCGTTCACCTGGACGCGTCGCCATCGATTACGAAGCGCGATGGCAACAGCGCGCTTTGCATCGTCCTGGCCAACGATGTGCTTGTCCAGTTCCTGAACGATTTCTCTGGGTGTCATTTGTGACATGGGATTTTCCGTCAGGTGCTGTTTGCGTCCAGGGTTTCAATAATTATGTTCTGATTCGTGTACACGCAGATGTCGCCGGCGATGTGCAACGCCTTTTCGACGATCTTCGCTGCATCGAATTTCGTATTCCGGACCAGCGCGAGCGCGGCGGCCTGCGCAAATGGCCCGCCTGAGCCGATTGCCATCAGGTTGTCTTCGGGCTCGATAACGTCACCGTTTCCGGAGATGATGAAAGAGTTTTCGGTATCGGCGACGCAAAGCAGGGCCTCGAGCCTTCGTAGTCTGCGGTCTGTCCGCCATTCCTTGGCAAGTTCGATAGCGGCGCGTGTCACTTTGCCGTGCTGTTCCATCTTGGATTCGAACAGTTCGAACAGGGTGAAGGCGTCGGCCGTTCCGCCTGCAAACCCGGCAATGACTTTTCCGTCAGCAAGCTGCCGGACTTTATGGGCGTTGCCTTTCATTATGGTGTTACCGATGCTGACCTGGCCATCGCCGCCAATCGCGACGATGCCATTACGGCGTACCGAGACAATGGTTGTTCCTCTGAATTGATCCATTTAATTCTCTCTGAGCGTTTGGCTGCCGGGAACGATTGGGTTCGATCGTCCGCTCGGCGAGTTCATCCTGCAACCCTGATCTCCTACTCTTTTGGTTTTGCACGCGCCCGCGGGTGTGTTTTGTCGTATATCTGGGCCAAGTGCTGAAAGTCAAGGTGTGTATAGACCTGCGTGGTACTGATATTTGCGTGTCCCAACAATTCCTGGACGCCTCTCAGGTCATGACTCGACTCGAGCAGATGGGTCGCGAACGAGTGGCGAAACAGGTGAGGATAGACGCGGGTGTCGATGCCCTGCCGCCGGGCCCAGTGTGAAACCCGGGCCTGCACGGAGCGGGGGCTCAGCCGGTTGCCCCGCTGGCTCAGGAACATCGCCGTTTCGCCTTCTTGTGCCAAATTGCGGCGTTCCTGCAGCCATTTCCCTAGCGCTTCCTTCGCATGGCGGCCGATCGGGACGATTCGATCCTTATCACCCTTGCCGGTAACCGAAACTGTGCCGTCGGTAAGGTCGACATCGCAGAGATCGAGCCCGGTCAGCTCGGCCAGGCGGAGTCCCGATGAATAGAACAATTCCAGTATTGCGCGGTCGCGGGTAACGAGCGGGCCGCTGCCGCGAATGTCGAGCAGGCTCGCCATGCGATCGGCATCCAGGTTACCCGGTAACCGCTTGCCGGACTTTGGCGCACTGACCGACTGTGCGGGGTTGACGAAAACCTTCTTCTCACGCAGGAGAAAACGGAAGAATGTGCGGGCAGCCGATAGCTGGCGCTGGATGCTGCGGGGCGAGAGGCCGCGTCGGAAGCAGGTGGCCGCGTAGGCGCGGACATGTTCGTCGTCGAGGTCGGTCCACGCCGGGACTTTATGCTCATCGCACCAAGCAGCGAGGCGATCGAGGTCGCGACGATAATTCTTGCAGGTGTGTTCGGAGAGGCGCCGTTCGTGCGAAAGGTGGCGTATGAAGCTGTCTATCCAGGTAAGGGAATCTTCCCGCACCGCTAAAAACGCTTTAGCGCCTCTGCGACCAATTCGCCAAGACGGCTCAGAAAATCGATACTCATGCCAGGGTGAAATCGGTCGGAGTTAGCGCTGCCGATGGCGATGAATCCAATTTCTGAATTGGCGCCAAGCGGTATGAGCGCAGCCGAAGCAACCTCGTCCGTCTCCTTGCCAAACAGGTAGTCCCGTTGCGAGTCACTAATCTGGCCGCAGCGCGGCCCGGAGCTCTTCAGAAACGTATCAAATATCTTGAGCGACTTCTCGTTACGTGGGACGACCATCGGGAAGCGGCCAATATTGATCTTGTTGAATGATTCCGGTTCTCCAAACAACACGAGGATGGACTGGTCGGCATCGAAATCGATACGCAGTGCTTCCTCGATGCTGGCCAGCGTCGCCCCAAGCTCAGAGGCGCCCAGGAGATTTAGTGTCAGGCAATGTAGCTTGTCGGCCAGCGTGTCGTTGGCGCGTGCGACCTCCAGCAACTCCTTGAGTTTGCGCTCGTGTTTCAGGTCTTTCTGGCGCAGCATGGACACTTGCCGCTCAACCAGGGAAACCGCAGTACCTGATTGGTGTGGCAACCGCAGCGATCCGAGTAGATCAGCATAACGCTCGAAGAATTCGGGGTTGTCGGCAAGATAGTCGCGGACGGCCTCTTCCGAGAGTGAATCTTCCGTGAACTCTGGCTTGCGCTGGGTGCTCATCAGTCTGTCGATTCCCTGATCTTCCTGCCTGTTCCGGCGTACGCGAGCTTAACATGACTCGGATGATCCGGCCTCCGCCACGTGGCCTCGATGACGGATACCGGCCATGCCGCAATGGATATTCTAAACAGGTGACGGTAGTTGATATTGAGCCTTTCAATCCACTTCGTGAAGTGGACCGTCTTCGACCGACGGTCGGGGGAGGCTCGCGCGGATGCCGTCTTCCGGGTTCGAGTATCGGGGCGTGAAGCCCAGCACTTGCCGCATTCGACGTGTCTCGAGGGTCCGCGATTCGCGCAGGAACGAAAGGCGCGTTTCACTGAACGTACGTTCCGCTTCAAGGCGTGACACTTCAGGTCGCGGTTCGAACCCGGCTGCCCGCGCAACGGTTTTTGCGAACCAGGTTGCACTCCGGTGATCACCGTCGCCGACGTTGAAGATGCCTGTGGGGGCATTGACATCCAGCGCGCGGACACAGCAGCCCGCAAGGTCGTCGACATGAATACGGTTGCCCGGCGTTGCCTCTGCTTCTGCGAGGACGGGGTGGGCCGCTTCGATGAGGTCGAGGCCGAGCCGGCCCGGGCCGTAAATACCTGGCACACGGAGAATGACAGCATCCGATTCGCGCTCGACACACCATGACGTTAGGAGGGTCTCGGCGGCCAGCCGTCGCCCAGCGCGTGCCGTCGCCGGTGCAGGGGTGACGTCTTCATTAGTCTCTGCGCCGTCGCGGTTGCCGTAAACACCGCTCGTAGACAGGTAAACGACCCGGCGCGGCACCGGATCGAGGAAAGACAGGAAATGCTTAAGGCGGGGATCGCCAGTATCTTGAGGAGACGGTGGAACCGTGTACAGGACAGAATAGGACGAGTGCAGCAGTGTAATTTGCAGATCTGGATCGTCAAGGTTCTGGGTGGGACGCCCCACCGCGGTTGTTGACCCGGGTGGTAGTAACGCCATAACGCGTTTTCCGGTATAGCCGGGGCCGCATAGGATCGTGTGCACGGCTTACTCGGTTGACGCGTGGTTCGCGGCAAGGCGCGGAATGGCGGGCAGTGGCGTATCCGCGACGAGTTTCAGCCCTTCTCGATAGGCATCCGCAGCGGCCTCGCCCTCGCCGAGTTGATTCAGCAGGCTACCGTATTCTCGGAAAGCATCCGGGGTTGGTCGAATGGCAATGACCGTTTCCAGGTAACTGCGGGCCTTGCCCCACAGTTCGTTCCGGAGACAGAGCCTGGCTGCCGCAAGCAGCAACTCCGGGTCTTCGCCGTGATGCTTCAACCATTCTTCGGCGCATTTGAGCTGTTTAGTGCTATCGGAACCCTTGACCAGGCCGTAGTAACGTACGAGAGGCTGGTGCCAGCATCGCTTCAACTCGGCCGCGAGTTCGCGTTCCGCCTTTTCGTGCATTCCGGTACGCATGAGATTCGAGAACCAGCTGTCGAGCACATCGTTCCGGGACTTCAGTTCTTTGGGCACGGATTTCCAGGTTTCCTCGAGGGCCGCGCCGCCCGATGTCGCATCCAGTTTTTCCCGGTAAACACGGATGGACCATTTCTCGAGCACGTCCGGATCGAGGCGCCCGTGCTTCTCAATCCTTGGCAGAAGCTTGCCCAGGTTGTCCCAGTCTTCGAGACGGAAATACAGCTGGCCCAGCAGGGTCAGCGCATGGCCGTGGTTCGCGGCGTTCTCCTCGATTTTACGGAGTGTTGCAAGCGCCTGCTCGTACTGGCCCTGGTCGATCTGGAGCTCCGCCTGCGTCAGCAACACGGCATTCGCGGCGCCCGGCAGGTTCTTGTAGGCCTGTTTCAACCAGGAATCGCGTCGTTCGTCCTGGCCGAGCAGGTGCGCGGCACGGGCAGCCTGAAGGTAGTTGAGCAAGGGTGCTTGGCTGACGCCGGCGGCGCGTGCCAGCAGGCGCTCGCCTTTTGCGAAATTGCCCTCGGCAACTTCAATGACACCTCGCGTCAGGCGCTGCCCGGCCCGGCTGCTTCGATACCGGCCGGCGGCTTCGCCGAGTTTCCGCGGTGCCTTGACGAGATACGTGATTGTCCAGATCGAAACAAACAGCAGTCCCACGATCATCGCGAGAACGAAGAAAGACATTTCGATGATCTTGCCGCGGAACGTGATGACCACCGCACCGGGATCATGCAACAGGAAATTGGCAGCCAGCGCACCCACGATGAGGGTAACGACACAAATGATGCCGAACTTCATTGCACGATTCCGGTCCTTTCCGGTTCGTCGCCGACGACCGGGGAGGCCTCCCTTGTGGGATCAGTGAGCGCCTTGAATTGTCGCAGCAGGCGCAGCGAGCCGGAAATATCCGGCATCGCAACCCGCAATACGCTTTTTCGGATATCGTCAATGGTCCGGCGGGCACTCTGTACGCCCGTGGATTCGACGTCGTAATACGCGTTGAGCCACTGGTGCGCGTCGTCAAGGCTCTGCCTGAAGATAGTCTCTTCGCCGCGCAGCAGTGCTATTCGGGCTGCTTGCAGCTGCAGCGCCAGGTTGGCGCGCAGGAAGTATCGAGCTTCCGGTGCGGACAGTGCCAGAGAGGCGTCCCCGGCGTCACGCACCGTTACCACGCGATCAAACGTGTTGCGTACCGATGCCAACGCCCGGTCCATGCCGGTGAGTTGCGGATCGATTATAGGCTCGTTAGAAACCGTTTCCGGGGGAGCTTGCTGCTGGAGTGGCAGTGAATCGACCACGTTGGCAAGGCTGGCGAGCGTCAGCGTAATGCCGGCCGTATCAGGCTTCTCCAGGAGCTCAAGCGAACGCAGTTCGTCGGACAATGCCTGCCTCACGTTCGTCAGACTCGGGTCCGCAAGCGCGAGTATCCGCTCATCGGCATGCCTCAGGGCAAGCATGGCGAGCTCGGGATTGTTGGCGAGCTGCAATTGCGCATTGGCGATCTGCATGTAGTACTCGGCTTCGGCGAGTAGCCATGTGTCACGTGCGCTGGCCGAAATACCCTGTAACGAAGACAGCGTCGATTCGACCGTGGACAGGCGCCCGGGCACCGACTCGACCTGCCGCAGCCGCTCATCGAGCTGACGATTCAATTGGCGGATCGCCATATCCCGTTCCGCATCAGCG
>CAZWEW010000040.1:12595-13901 GCA_964633055.1 uncultured Woeseia sp.
AAATACCGCGTCGTCGCTGTTTGGCGTTTTGTCTTCGCTCATGGGTTCTTTCCGGAGTGTCGCCATTCGACCAGTGCACCCACTATATCTTCCGGGAGTGGCCCCGACGCTTGAATCGACGGCATGCCCGGTACCAGCCTACCAGCCGTTTGTACCACACGCTCCCCGGGGGCGACCAGTGGAGTTTGACGCAAAAGCGGGAGCGAGGAATCGGGCATGATGGCGACCAGGTATTCAAGGGTAGCGGTGCTTAGCACGGTCACGCAATCGATGCCGCCGGATTGCCACGAGGAGACCAGCCTGTCGATCGCATCCGCACCCGGTTCGGTCGGACCACGTCCGTACACCGCGAGGTAGTCAACCTTTGCGCCGCGCGCGCTCAGCGTATCGCCGATCAGGGCCCGGCCGTCGTCACCGCGAACAATCAATACGTTCCAGCCGGCAACACACTGAAGCGATTCATGGGCAAGAAGCGCCTCGCTCGTGTATCCCGAGCCGGGATCGATGGTGACCTCGATACCGGCTGCCGCCAGCGTGGTTGCCGTGGTGTGACCGACAGCGGCGAATATCGCGTCCGAGGCGCTGAACAGGCCAGCCCCGTGCACGGCCGCGTTGTGACTGACGAAGATGACGATATCGGGCTTCGGGAGGGCTGACAGTTCGGCCCTTACCTGGTTTTCGTCGCGAGGCGATATTCGCATGACGGGAAAACGAACGGTTGTTCCTCCCGCAGACTCGATAGCGGTGCACAGCCTGTCGGCCTGTTCGCGGGGTCGCGTCACGAGCACGCGAAGATTCGCGAGTGGTGAGCTATTCATGCGGACAGTTCCGCAAGCAGCCCGGCGGCACCGGCATCGAGCAGCTGCTGCGCGACGGCCCGGCCCAGCGCGGTCGCGTCTGCCGCTTCGCCTTCAACCGATTCACGCAACAGTGTCCGCCCATCCGGTGTTGCGACGAGCCCATGGACGGTCATCCGCCCTCCGGACATTGTCGCAAAGCACGCAACCGGGGACTGGCAATTCGCGTTCAGCGTTTCCGCGACGGCGCGCTCTGCCGCAGTCGTCAGGGCGCTGCTTTGGTCCTGCAGTTCGGCGAGGACCGGCAACAGATCATCGCGGTTAGCAAGGCACTCGATCCCGATCACGCCCTGGGCTGTAGCGGGCAGCATCTGCGATGGTGAGAACTTTTCCGTGATTCTCTCGGCCAGGCCCAGTCGTTCGAGCCCTGCGGTGGCGAGTATGATGGCGTCGAATTCGCCCTTGTCGAGCTTGGCGAGCCGCGTATCGACGTTGCCCCTTAGTGGCAG
>CAZWEW010000041.1:0-12814 GCA_964633055.1 uncultured Woeseia sp.
TTAGTGCGAGACATGGCGCTTGGCGGGGCCTTCTCGACCGTTCGGCCAGAGGGATCGTCCACGACACTGGCCCGAAACGAGTCCCAGGCGCAGGACTAGGAGAGGATATATGAGCAATCTGAGCAGACGTCGTTTCCTGAAAGGCACCCTGAATGGGGGTGTGGTGACAATCGCTCTGCCATTTCTGGATTGTTTCCTGAACGACAGTGGCACGGCGCTCGCGAACGGTGCGCCGATACCGATGCGCTTTGGTACCTGGTCCTGGGGCCTCGGTATGAGTGAGGCGATCTTCGTGCCGAAGAAGACAGGTCCCAATTTTGATCTGCCAGAGGAAATTGCGTCGCTGGCCCCGATTCAGCAACACATCAACCTTTATACGAATTTTCACGTCTTTAAGGATGCCGCACCCAATCTTTGTCACCACTCCGGCTGGGTGGTGCTGCGCTCGGGTATCGCACCGGTGACACGAGAGAACAGGCCGGGCGAGACCATCGATGTCTCGATCGCGAGGAAAATTGGCAATGAGACCCGTTTCAAGTCGCTGAGTGCGACAGCGACAGGTGATGTTCGTGACAGTTTTAGTTACGAGAACGGCAACTCGGTCAATGCACCGGAATGGTCACCGATCCGTTTCTACCAGCGCCTGTTTGGCACGGACTTCCAGAATCCCAACGCCGATACGTTCACGCCCGACCCGAAAATCATGGTCCGCAAGAGTTCGTTGTCCACGGTTCTTAACGAGACCAGAAAACTGAACAGGGAGATTGGTATCGAAGACCGCCAACGCCTTGACCAGTATTTCACAGGTCTTCGCGATCTCGAGCGCCGTTTCGATCTGCAACTCAAGAAACCGGACCCGCGGGAGGCTTGTGTCGTCATGCCGCAGCCGGACGATATCGAGTCTGGACTCGAAGCCTATCTCGTCGCGGAGCGTCATCGATTGATGACCGATCTCATGCTGATGGCAGTTGCCTGTGACCAGACACGGGTCTTCAATATGTTCTATGCGTCCGCATTGTCTGCGACCACCAAGCCGGGCTATGACAAACCACACCACACAGCGACGCATGAGGAAGCGGTCGACGAAGCACTCCAGTGCCAGCCGAATGTATCCTGGTACACACGGCGGGCGATGGATGAGTGGGCCTACTACGTGGGAGCGCTCGCCAATTTCAGGGAAGGCGACGGTTCCTTGCTCGATAACAGCTTCATCTATGCAACGACGGACCAGTCGTTTGCCAAGATCCATGGCATCGAGGGTATCCCGATATTCTCGGCCGGTACTGCCGGTGGCCGGGTAAAAACTGGGATGCACCTCGACGGTGGTGGCTCTCCGGGTTGTCGACTTGGTTATACAGCACAGCGACTGATGGGCCTCGACATCCCGTCGTGGGGCGACAAGAGCAACAACACTTCCGACGTGATCAGTGAAATTCTGGTGTAAATCTGTGGTTGGGTGCCTGCTAGCCGGGGTGTTCACAACCGGCACGGGGGCGCTTGCTGAAACCGCGGAGTTTGAGCGATGGCGAGACGTACCGATGCCGCCCGGCCTGCGCATCGAAAATACCGAACTCGACGGTCCGGTTTTTGCGAATGTGCAAGGAAGCACGCTGTACATCTGGCCGCTGCACAAACAACGTAACGGCTATAGTGGCGAGTTGCCCGGCAGGCCTGCCTGCAAGGACGAGGTGTTGACCGTCACTGCTGGCCTGATGAGTCCGTATCCGCCGGGGATCACCTTGCCTGACCTCGAGAATCGACCCAGCTGTACCGACCTCTGGCCGCCGTTTTTGGCTGACGAGGGAGATCAGCCGGTCGGGGCATGGTCAATCGTTGAACGGGACGATGGCAGCCGGCAATGGGCCTGGTTCGAACAGCCGGTTTACACCTCGATCCGTGATCACCAGCCCGGTGATGTGTTGGGTGCCACGAAACGTGGCTTCGATGCCGACTGGAGCCTGAATGGTGATTCGCCGGCACACCGCATGCCGATTGGTCCGCCGCCGGTTGTCCCGCCCGGGTTCGCGGTAAGGACGACCGTCAATGGCCGCATACTGACGACCGACAAGAACTATTCGGTCTACGTATTCGATGGTGATACGGCGGAATCGTCAGCCTGCAGCGGACTTTGCGCGCGAAAATGGCGGCCCGTAGTGGCGGCGGCCCTCGCAAGGGCGCAGCATGAGTGGTCGATCATCGAACGTTCACCGGGCGTCCGCCAATGGGTCTATCGCGGCAAGCCACTTTACACCTACGTGCTGGATACCCATTCATGGAGCCAGGAGGGGATGGATGAACCGGGCTGGAAAAATGTCTATACACAGCGCGCCCCTGCATTTCCGGCATCGTTCAAGATTCAGCACACGATCGCTGGCGATGTGCTGGCTGACGCGAATAGCATGACAATCTATCGGTACCTTTGCGGTGACGACTCGCAGGACCAACTCGCCTGCGATCACCCGGATGACACGCAGGTGTTCAGGCTCGCAATGTGCGGTGGTGGCGATCCGCAGCGTTGTCGGGAGCACTGGCGCTACATTGAAGCGGGCGACGCCGAGATGGGGTCAAGCCGTACCTGGAATGTCATCAGCATCGATCCCGATACTGGCGATAAGGCGGAGTCCGAACATGAAGGTGCAATTCGCGTGTGGGCCTATCGTGACCGACCCGTTTACACCTATGGGGGTGATACAAAACCCGGTGATACGCATGGTGGTGGCACCGGCGAATGGCGTGGGCAAAGAAACGGCCTTCGCACATTCTGGGTTCGTGACGATTACATGGACGGTACGATAAGAAATTGATGACGGGAGCAGTGATGAACTTAAGAAGACTGACATTGTCCGCCGGATTTGCGGTCTTTATTGCCGGCTCTGCTATCGCTGAGGATACGACGCCGCGGGATGGCCGTATCGGCTACGTCATGACCAACCTTTTCTGGTCGGTCTATCAGACTGACGATGCAAAGGAGGAATGTCCACGCGGCTTCAATGATGGTCCGCGCGAGCAGTTCGCCAGCTTGTTCCCTGATCACGAGGGCATGAGTGTCGAGGAGACACAGCTCAAACAGGAAATCCGGACCTGGCATCCGACCGACGAACCGGACGGTTTCGAGTTTCTCGAGATAGAAGGCAATTACGGCTACGGACTGAATCTGGACGGGGTCATTAACGAGAGTGACTTCACCGATCCCGAGACGGGCGAGCTGGGCATAGACAATGAGATTTATCGCGCAGTTGGCTGCATCATTGGGTTTCGTGGTCCGGACGGCGTCGAGTACATATTCCAGGATAAGGCGATTATCGACGAGCGTTACAACAGGATGATGATCGAACTCACCGGCGTCGACAGCCTGGCCGACGACGATGATGTGACGGTGGCGCTCTATCGCGGCGCCGATCGTCTTCTGACCGACGCGACCGGGCTGAAGGTGATGCCGGGAGGGTCGCAACGCGTTGATTACCGCTGGGGCGAAAGCCTTATCCGGCATACTGCAGGCAGAATCGAAGACGGCGTTTTGATAACTGATCCGATAGAGCAGGTCGTCATTCCATGGATGAATCTGGGGGTTCCGTCGGTCCACATCATCAACGACATGCAATTCAGACTCGAGCTGTCTCCTGGCGGCGCCAACGGGATCATAGGCGGTTATGCCGACGTCGATGCGTACTACAAGCAACTCATCCGTAACGATTCAACGCATCACCTGAGCAACGGCCAGATATCGGGCATTTCTCTCTACAAGGCGCTACGTCGTCTGGCAGACGCCTACCCCGATCCGGAGACCGGCAAAAATACGGCCGTATCCATGTCACTCGACGTCAAGATGGCACAGGTCTTCGTCATCAACCCGGCAGAAGATGCTGGTGAAGAATTCGTCACTCATTGATTGGCCTGCGCAGGGCGGATAAGTTTTGACGATGTTTCGGATGCTTAGTTTTTTTGATCTGGCAGACGGCGTCGACGTCGATGATTTCGAGCGTGCGCTGGCACCGTTTTGTCATCACATGATCGATGCCGGGCTGTTGCATTCGCGGGGCCTGGTCGGGAAGAGGACGGACGACACGCCGATGGATACCGATGGATCCCGGAGCCAGCAGTATTTCTTTGTGTCGACGTTCGTCGACCAGTCACAGTGCGATGCGTCTTATGACTACATCAAGAAAGGGGAAGAGCCGTGTGCGTCACTACACACGGCGATGCGTTCGAAGATGCAGAACGGCGTCTTTTCATGCTGGGGAGAGCCAGCCGATGAGGTACCGTCCACACCGACGTAACTCTGCGTTTTGACACGAGACTCAATTGACCGGCAAGACCGAATTCCAGACAATTGGAGCAGATTGACCTGACGGACTGCTGGCTAAAACAATAAGAACAGGGGGAGCGATGGACGCACCGTCCACGATTTTCGATCTGCTGCAAGCGGGAAAGGATGACCATGTCGCTATATCTGGCCTGGACCGGCCTGACCTCGATTATCGAGGGTTGCGCAAACTCGTAGCGGAAATTGCGGCGACATTGAACGCCCGAGGCATTTACCGTGGTGATCGTGTAGCGATCGTCTTGCCTAACGGTCCGGAAATGGCCACATCATTCATTGCAGCTTCCGCCTGTGCGACCACGGCGCCATTGAATCCGACCTACAAGAAGGACGAATTCGATTTTTATCTCTCTGATCTTTCTGCGAAGGCGCTGATCGTGGAGAAGGGCAGCGAATCACCATCGGTGGGTGTAGCGCGGGACCTGGGTATCACGGTGTTTGAGATTGAATCTACGGCTGCAGATCCGGTTGGTGTGTTTTCGATCGTCGGTGACCCAGGCGCCGGAGTCGACAGCGGCGGGGAGGGTGGCATGGCATCGCCCGGCGATACGGCGCTGGTCTTGCATACATCCGGGACAACGTCGCGGCCCAAGATCGTGCCGCTGAGCCAGACGAACGTGTGTGCCTCGGCGAGCAATATCCAAAAGACGCTGGGTCTGACCGCCGACGATGTCTGCCTGAACATCATGCCGCTTTTCCACATACACGGTCTCATGGCCGCAATCCTAGCGACGCTGGGGAAGGGTGGAAGTGTCTGGTGTTCGCCGGGATTCGATGCGTTGCGCTTCTATCAATGGCTGGAACAGGCACACCCGACCTGGTACACGGCCGTTCCGACCATGCACCAGACCATCCTGGCGCGCGCGAAAAGAAATCAGTCTGTCTCAGACGGTGCGCGATTGCGGTTTATCCGGTCATCCTCGTCAGCGTTGCCGCCACAGGTGTTACACGAACTCGAAGATACCTTTGACGTGCCTGTCGTCGAGGCGTATGCAATGACGGAAGCCTCTCACCAGATGACCTGCAATCAATTGCCGCCCGGTGTGCGGAAACCGGGTACGGTGGGCTGTGCGGCCGGACCTGAGGTCGCGATCATGCATGAGTCGGAATCCCGGCTTCTTGCACAAGGCGACGTCGGTGAAGTCGTGATTCATGGCGCGAATGTGACCACCGGCTACGAGAATAACCCGGACGCCAATGCCGAATGCTTCGTGAATGGTTGGTTCCGAACCGGTGACCAGGGGGTCATGGATGAGGATGGTTACCTCACAATTACCGGCCGACTGAAGGAAATTATCAATCGAGGCGGCGAGAAGATTTCGCCACGTGAGGTCGATGACTGCCTCATGGACCACCCGTCCATTCAACAGGTCGTGACCTTCGCGCTGTCGCATCCGTCCCTAGGCGAGGAAGTTGCGGCAGCGGTCGTACTTCGCGAAGGCGAAACAGCGGACGAGGCGGCAATTCGCGCGTTCGCAGCGGAGTCCCTCGCGGCATTCAAGGTGCCGAGAAAGATTCTGATCCTCGATGAAATCCCGAAAGGGGCGACCGGAAAGTTGCAGCGAATTGGTCTGGCTGAAAAGCTGGGGCTCGAGCCATGAAGATTTGGGTTTATGGCGCCGGCTCAATCGGTGCGTGGCTTGGTGTCGAGTTGTCGCTGGTTGGTGAAGACGTCACGCTGATTGCCCGCGGGCCGCATCTTGAGGCGATGCAGAAGAATGGCGTCAAGTTGCTGATTGACGATGAGGAAAAAATTGCGCATCCGAGGTGTATCGAGGACCCTGCTGATGCTGGCCCACAGGATTACGTCATTATTACGCTCAAGGCGCACTCGCTCCCGGGCATTGCAGACAGACTTGCGCCGCTGCTCGGGCCGGACACGGCTGTCGTGACGGGTGTGAACGGAATTCCCTGGTGGTATTTCTACAAGCTCGAAGGGCCGCATGAAAACCACCAGCTGGACAGTGTCGACCCGGATGGCCGGTTCTGGGATGTCGTCGGGCCGGAGCGCGCCATTGGTTTCGTTGTTTATCCGGCGGCCGAGATTGCCGAACCAGGCGTCATTCGGCATATCGAAGGAAAGCGTTACACGATGGGAGAGCCGGATGGGCAATCCTCTGATCGAACCGACCGACTCTGTGCGGCGATGAAGGAAGCCGGGTTTGTCGCCCGGGTCAGGAATAATATTCGTGATGATATCTGGATCAAGCTCTGGGGTAATCTCTGTTTTAACCCCATCAGCGCGCTGACGCATGCGAGGCTGGACAAGGTTGCCGGCGAGGAGGGCACTGGCAACGTCTGCCGGTTGATGATGCAGGAAGCGCAGGAGATCGGGGAACGTCTGGGTGCGACCTTTCGCGTATCGGTCGACAAACGGATTGCGGGTGGTGCCGCGGTAGGCGCGCATAAGACTTCCATGTTGCAGGATCTCGAACTCGGTCGTCCGATGGAGATTGACGCGCTTGTTACGGTCGTCCAAGAACTTGGCCGACTGGTCGAGGTGCCAACGCCGACGATCGATGTCGTTCTGGCACTGATCCAGCAGCGTGGCCGGGAAGCCGGTACTTACCAGGGAGCATAAATGGGCGAAAATAATGCTGGGTCGACAGACCCATTAGAGTCACTTGAACTGCCGTCGATGACTGCCGGCAGCCTTGCCCGGAAATTCGGTCCCGGCATCATGTTGATGATGACCGGTATTGGTACGAGCCATCTTGTGACTGCACCGGTGGCGGGCGGACGCTATGGATATGCATTGCTCTGGTGTCTGCCGATCGCCTACATCTTCAAGTACTACGGCTTCGAGATGGCAATCCGCTTCACACATGCCACGGGACGCAGCATGCTCGACGCGTATGCGACAGCCTGGAAGAAATTGCCCGTCTGGTATGTGCTGATTACAACGATCATCCAGTCCGCCATCGGGCAGGCCGGACGATTGATCGCCGCTGCGGCTGTTGTTTTCTATTTTTTCCGAATGTACCTGGGCGTGGATCTCCCAGGGGTCGATGATGACGGCGAGCTGGCCGTCTATGGATTGGTTCTCGGCGCTACATCCGTGATGATCATCCTTCGTGGCAGATACGCGGTCGTCGAGCTGGCTACGAAGATTGCGGCGGGTATCCTTATCATCTGTACGTTTGCCGTATTCATCGTCGAACCGGCTCCGGTTTCCTCGTTCGTATACTTCTTCAAGCTACAGACGCCGGAGGGATCATGGTTGATCATCGCGTCTTTTCTCGGGCTGTTGCCGACGGGTATTGATGTGTCGCTCCAGGCGTCGGAATGGGGCAAGGCGAAAAAGGTGGGACTCGGCAGGCTTCGGCCTGATCTCGAAAAGGCCGGCATCGCCCCGACATTCGACGCGTTTGAAGGGACCAAGGCTGACCTCGCTGTTGATACGTCAAAAATTTCGCCGCGTGCGCAGGAATACTGTCGACGGTGGTTCCGGATTGGTCTGATCGACTTCCGCGTCGGGCACATTGTTTCGTTTGTGCTTGCCGCGATCTTCATGCTGCTGGCGGCTGTCTGGATCTACCCGAGCGATGTTGCCGGAAACGCGGTCATGGGCGAAATCGCGCGAATTTTCACTGACAGCGTTGGCCCGAGCATGATGCTGATTTTCCTGATAGGTGCCCTGGCGGCGACCTACTCGACGGCATTCAATTACTTTGACGGCTGGCCGCGCGTCGTCGGTGCCTGTTGTAGAAACCTGTTTCGCAAGACTGCGGCGCTTCCACGTACATCGCGGGAAGAACTCGACGACGCACAGAAAAAGACCTGGTATTCCGAGTACAACATCTATCGAATGACGATGTTCTTCTCACTGATTGCGTCGGTTGCGATTATCGTCGGCCTGCCGCGTCCGGTCTACCTCGTGCTGGTCGCATCAGCGCTTGCCTATTTTGTGGCGCCCGTGATCTATTTTCTGAATCTTTATTACTGTAAGACAATCATTCCGAAAGATAATGAACTCTTTCACCCGTCGCCGTTTGCAACCTGGTTCGGCTGGTTCAGTCTTCTGGTTTTTACCGGGATGTCAGCGATTCTGATCTCAGAGCGCTTGTTCGGGGTGTCACTGTTTTGACCTCGGTGTCCTGACTTGCCTTGAACACGATTGTTCAAACAGGCGCATGTCCTCGAGGACATGCGCTGGCTATAACATGTCCTTAAGTCGGTAGAAGAGCATCCCGAGTGCGATGATCTGGTTGCCCATCCATTGCGAGCCGGGGATACGGAAGTGCTTTACGTTGGCGAACAGGTCGAATTTCTCCATGGTTCCGCCAATGGCATCGGCCATGATCTCACCCATCACGTGCGTCGCATTAACACCATGGCCTGAGTAGCCCTGACAATAATAGACATTGTTGTGAATCCGGCCGAGCGCCGGGATGCGGTTCAGCACGATGCCCATCTTGCCGCTCCACTCGTATTCGATCCTTGTCCCCTTCAATTGTGGATAGGTCTTTAGCATGCGCGGTTCGATGAATGACTTGATGCTCGCCGGGTCCCGTCCCGAATAATTGCAGGCGCCACCATAGAGCAGGCGCTTGTCAGCGGATAAGCGGTAGTAGTTGACGATTTCGTTCAGGTCGCAGACGGCCACGTCCTTTTTGTTGATCTCGCGGGCCACGTTATCGGGCAATGGTTCCGTGGCAATGATGTAACTACTCACGGGAAAGATGAGGTTTGAGAAGTGCTTAGGTTCGAACTGGCTGTAGGCATTGCCGGCCAGGACAATCGCATCTGCTGTAACGTGACCGGATTCGCTATTAACTTTTGGGCGTGCTCTGTACTCGATGCCAGTCACCGGCGATTGTTCAAAAAATCTCACACCGAGTCGCTCGGCAGCACGCGCTTCGCCGATACAGAGATTCAGTGGATGCAGGTGGCCGTCCCGGTAGCAGGCAAATGCGCCGATGAATTCGTCGGTCCCGAGCAGATCGCAGGTTTTTGCACGGTCCCAGATCTCGTACTCGTAGGGATGGTTGTGTTTTTCTCGTTCCTCGGCATATTCGTCCAGATGGGGAAGGTGACTTTTCTTGCATGCCGTTTCGATGAAACCTGGTTTCAGGTCGCAGTTGATGCCGTATTTCTCGACACGATCGTAGACGATGTCGTTGCCGCGCCATTTCATGTCCCATAGCATGTTGGCGATACCATCGCCGTGCCGTTTCCGAAGTTTCTCCAGGCCGCTGATGCCATTAATAAGTTGACCACCGTTTCGACCGGACGCACCCCAGCCAACGCGGTTTGCCTCAATGACCGCAACCGAGTAGCCGCGCTCCGCGAGGGTGAGGGCGGTGGCCACACCTGTGAACCCGGCGCCGACCACGCAGACATCGGCCGAATGAGCACCTTCGAGCGCTGGAAAGCTGGTTTGGTCGTTGACCGAGGCAGCGTAGTACGAATCGGTGTGTTCCTGTTTCTGGTTGATCGCTAGCATGACCGAGTTTCCTCGCGATGGTTGCTTTATTTATATCAACTGATCGATATAATATAATTCTCATGTACCGAACCAGTCAAGGCCCCGAAAGCGATGCCGAAGATTGTCGATCACGAGGAGCAGCGACGGCGGTTTGCCGAGGCGACCATGCGTGTTATTGCCAGCCAGGGACTGGAGGGCGTAACCATGCGGGCCGTGGCCAGTGAAGCTGGTCTTTCCTACGGCTCGCTGTTTCACTATTTCGAATCGAAGGACGACCTGCTGATGCATGCGATTCGTCATTCGACCGAACAACAAACCCGCCGTGTCAATGAATACCAAGAGCGCTATGCGGGGCTTACCGCACTCGAACAGTTGTTGTGCGACGACGTCATAATCGACGATTCGTCCCGGGATGCGTGGATGGTCTGGATGACTTTCCTGTACAAGGCCGCGAACCAGCCGGTCTATGCGCGCCTTCATGACGAACTGATTGAGGGCTGGCTGGGCCGGTTTCGGCGGTTACTGGCGGACGCTCAGCTAATGGGTGAGATAGACGCCGGTCTCGACATCGAATTTGAAGCCAAGGCGTTGTGGGCCTATTCGGCGGGCATTGGTCAGCTGGGTTTGCTGGATGCAGTGCGGCTCCCCGCCACGACGCAGAAAGCGTTGATCAGAGCCTACCTCAGGAAATTAAGGTCGGATCGCTAACGACGTTCATTTCCTGCTGATATGTTCACGAATGGGTTTGATTTCCGGCATCAGAGTCTGTTTATTTTTCTTTGGACAATGGATTGTGGTGCCATTCGCCCCACTATTTGTTCCACTTTTCGAACTGTGGGAGGTCGTCATTGATCTCATGCCAGGGTGCTTTTGAGCTGACCCAGATGTGGTAGCCCTCGGGGAGTTCAGGATCGTCTTCGATCGTGCTCATGCTCAGGTAGAAGTCATCAGGATCGGTGTTGTCGACGACCATGATGTTAGAGCCGCAGTTGCCGCAAAAGACCCGTTCGTTTTTCTCCGACGACCAGTAGGACTTCACGTCTTTTTCGCCGGTCACGTATTTGAAGGTTTTTCTTGGGATGCCGGCGAACGTACCGTAAGCGGCGCCGTGCAGGCGACGACACTGGGAACAATGGCAATGGCTGAAGTCCCTAACCCCGCTGTCGACTTCAAATGTCACGCGCCCACACTCGCAATGTCCTTTTAGCATCTTAATTCTCCCCCTACCGGTTACCATACACTTTAGGGATAAATGTTGTATTTTTCCGAAACGAATAGCAATTCTGAACGGGGTGTTGCGATGGGCGTTTTTAAACGTACGTCACTATTTACATTGAGCTTGCTGTTGGCGGCCGGGTTGACGAGCTGGGCGGATGATGTGCTCTCCCAGACCAGCAATAAGCCCGTCATCGGTATCATCGGCACCGGCGATATGGGTGACTCGCTGGGTGTCAGGCTCGCAGGCCTGGGGTACGACATTGTGTACGGGTCGAGAGACCCGGATGGCGAGAAGGCGCAGAGCGTTGTCAGGCTGACCGGCCATGGTGCCTACGCTACGACGCAGCGCGATGCTGCACAGGCGGGCGACATCGTAATTCTTGCGGTGCCTTGGCCGCCGATGGAGACGGTGGCACGGAATCTCGGCTCGCTCGACGACAAGATTGTCATCGACATTTCGTTTCCGCACGAACAGGGAGACGACGGCTATTACGTGCCACTGGTGGAAACGTCGAGTGCGGAGATGATCCAGGAATGGAATCCCGGTGCTAGGGTTTTAAAGACGTTTGCTTTGCAGGCGAGCTATGTCATCGACGACCCGAACGTCGTCGGTGGCCCGGTGACGATTCCGATTGCAGGGAATGATCGCGCGGCCAAGGAATTGGTCGCGGACATCATCATCGAGATGGAGCTCGACCCGATCGATGCCGGCCCGTTGCGGTTATCGCGGGAGCTCGAAGCCATGCAACGATTGTACGGTGTTGCGTTTTTCCAGCGCCGGACCGCCGCTTGGGAATTCTATTTCCGACGCAGCTATTACTGGGAGTGTATTTGGCAGGATGACTATTCAGCGCCAGTCGCCGATGCGGACAACCTTGCGCAAATTCCCGATACCCAAGGTGTCCCGAAAGCATGTCCCGGTCTGTAGGTGACCAAAGACCAGCCGAGAGCCTGGTCTGCTGATGCCATTTTCGGGTTAGTTCGCTTTCCTCTGCTGGGTCTGTCGGAACTGGGCCGGCGTCTGGCCAACGCACTTCTTGAAAGCAGCGTAAAAGGCCGAGTTGGAGTTGAAGCCCACCGTAAACGCAATGTTCAGGATCGCATACTGGCGGTCTTCGAACGTTGACAGCATCTCGCATGCGTACTGGACCCGGTATCGGTTGAGGTAATCGAAAAAACTCATTCCGAACCCGGCATTGATGACCTGTGACAGGTGATTGACGGAACAGCTGACAGCGAGCGCAAGTTTTGGCAGCGTCAGGTCCGATCGTAGGTACAGTTGATCCGCTTGCATGATGGTCTCCAGTCTCGCTTTATAGACCAGCAATTGCTCCTCGCTAAGACCCGACTTGGCATACTTGCTGTTTCTCTGATCGCCGACATTGGAGATGTTAGTTCTCTGATGGCTGCCGCCCATGTCGTAATAGTCCACGATCGTAATGGCTGCGTCGCCATGCAGAGACATGAATTCTGCACCGCAGTAGGATGCCGGTAGCTCACTGGTGTTCTCGGAATCCGACAGCGTCGATTTGTACTGAAAAGCAACAGTATTGCCGTTGGTGAGAATATCCCCGATCAGCTCGTATCGATGGTGGTTGCTGGCGAAGAACCGGGACAGGTAAGAAATCAGGGTGTCATGGGAACGCTTCGTGTTCACCGGAATGTCCTGGTAAACACCATCTTCGGTCAGGTGGTCCGCGACGGCCTGCGCATCCTCATGATTCCACGCGTCAAAATAGCTTTCTACAAACTTCGTGACCTGCATGCGAAGTTTTTCATGCTTCGGCCACCACCGAGATCTACGCTCTTGCCCTTCGCGGCGCTCTTCCGGTCTCCAAGGTCATCCC
>CAZWEW010000041.1:12824-13828 GCA_964633055.1 uncultured Woeseia sp.
GCGTCAAAATAGCTTTCTACAAACTCCGGGACCTGCATGCAAGGAGCCCCGTCCCCCTGACTGACAGATTACCATAGGCTCCGGTGCTGGATGCCGCACGCCGATCTCCGTCAGAGTCCGGTTCAGAAGCGGCCCGGCGGTGTTGCACGGGCACGGGGATGTTGCCAGAATGGTTTTTGCCGCACCGTGCACTTCGCCATCCGTCGATACTGGCGCAGGTCCTTGGACTTGTATATTTCTGCCCAGATCTTGCCGCCCAGGTATTCTGACTTCACCATTGCGAGACCGATATTACTTTTCACGGCCGGTGACCACATCGCCGACGTTATGTATCCGATTTCTTCGCTGCAGGCCTCATCGTTGTAAACAATGGCGTCATACGCGGGCCAGTTGCCTTCGATTTCGATTCGCAACAATGACCATTTTGATCCGCGTTTCTTCTCCTCGACCAGAGCACGCCTGCCGCTGAAGTGATGTTTTTCGAAGTCGACGAGCCAGTCGAGATTCAGCTCGAACGGCGTCTGGTCATGCTCGAAACAGACAGTTTTCAATGCCTCAGTAAAGTCTACGTAAGGCATGATGAAACCGGCTTCCATCCTCGCCATGTCAGTAGCTGTTTCGCCATAGGGCTGGATGCCGAAGGCCTCACCGGCTGCGTACACCTCGTCCCAAAGCTTCAGGGCAAGTGCTTTATTGACCCACAGTTCGTATCCGAGATCGCCCGTGAAACCGGTTCTCGATACCATCAGCGTTTCACCGTGCCAGGGGAAGTACTTTATGTCGAATGGCTTTGCTGTCTCGATACCGTCCAGACCCATTCGTTCGAGTACTGAATACGATGTCGGTCCCTGCAAAGAAAGGGCGGCGATATCGTCGCTTACATCTTTTACTATGATGTCGTTGAAACCGAAACTTGCTTTCTTGAGCCAGGCCACACAGGAGCTCCCGCAGGTGATCATGAATCGATCGCTGGCCAGCTTGAACACGGTGCCGTCATCGATGAT
>CAZWEW010000042.1:0-13772 GCA_964633055.1 uncultured Woeseia sp.
TCGGCTGCAAGTACTGCCCGAGGGTCAGTATGTCAACGCCGACCTCTCGTAATTCATCCATCGTCTGCATGACCTCGTGGTCCTGCTCACCCAGTCCCAGCATCAGGCTCGTTTTCGTCAAAACATCCGGCCGGTGTTGCTTGCTGTGGGCGAGCACTTTGAGGGTTTGCTCGTAACTGGCACGCGGATCGCGTACAGGGTGCGTCAGGCGTTTGACCGTCTCGACATTTTGCGCGAAGACCTCAAGGCCCGAATCCACGACTTTTTCCACATCAGCGAGCACACCGTTGAAGTCCGGTGTCAACGCCTCGACGGCAGTTTCCGGATTCAGCTTATTGATCTCTTTGACACACTCGGCGTAGTGACCAGCACCCCCGTCGGGAAGATCATCACGATCAACCGATGTGATGACAACGTATTTGAGCCCCATCAGTTTGACAGCTCTGGCGGCATTGACCGGCTCTTCGGGATCAAGCCAGCCACGCGGGTTACCGGTGTCCACGGCGCAGAACCGACAGGCGCGGGTGCAGACCGAGCCCATCACCATTATGGTCGCCGTACCGTTGTTCCAGCATTCCCCGATGTTAGGGCACATCGATTCCTCGCACACGGTGCTCAGGCGGTGGGTCTTCACGGCCTGGCGAACAGCCGAGAACCCGGTGCCCGATGGCATTTGCGCCCGAAGCCACCTGGGCTTGTTGCCGAGGGCCTTCGCGGGCGTGTTGCGCTGTACCTTGACGCCGTTCTTTATTGCCGAAAAGCCTTCAATTGTGCGGTACTTCTTGCCGCTCTCTACGGCAGGAATCCCGCAAAATTCAGGCTTGGATTCGTCCTTTACGTCCATGAAGGGAATGCTCGGCCAAAGAGCAGCATTCTCTCATATTTCGGTTTGTGTAGGAGCCAACCGTAATCAGAATCTGTTCGCAGGAGAGCGCGGAATGGCGAATGGCAGACAACAAAATCCGGAAGAATTAACCGGTTCACACTGTCACGATGCGTGTAAAGGGTCGGACTCCCCCGAAACGCCAGTTTCGGCGTAAGATACGTCTATACGACATAAGCAATACCGCGTAAATAGAGCTACTGCAAAGTTTGCGGCAGGCACAATATGTAAGATTTCCGAAATACACGCGGATACGCGCTGATGTGACTGAAATGAATCACCGAAACGACAGAATGACCTCAAGAGCTAGGTTTGTCAGATTTCTCCTGCTTTTCGTCTTCCTGACCGGCACGGCCAGTGCATTGGCTCAGGACGAGCTACGACGGACCTTCTTCAGAAATGTAGATGTCGCAAAGGATACGGCGGAAGCACAGGACGCCAGACTTCTGGCGCCGCGCAACTACGAGGACGGCATGGAGGAGTACGAAGCCGCCGAAATCGCCCTGGAACGCGGTCGCAGTATCGAGTTGGTCCGCCGCAAAGTCCGCGAGGCCGAGGAACATTTCCGGACGGCGACGAAAGCCGCGGAGGTCGCACGTACCGCACTGGCCCATGTCATGAAGAGCCGTCAGGACGCGGCCAATGCCCGGGCACCAGAGCTCGCGAGAGAAACCTGGGACCGCGCACAACGGGAATTCGGCGACGCGATCCGGCATCTCGAGAGTGGTGACCTGAAACGGGCCAAAGAGAGCGATACCGGGGCAACTACCTATTACCGCGAGGCCGAACTCATCGCGATCAAGGCGCAGTACCTCAGCGAGACGCACCGCCTCCTGGCTGATGCCGAGCGAGCACGCGTGGGCCGCTATGCGCCAATCACGCTGGACAAGGCGAAACAACTACTTGCAGACGCGGAACGCGAGCTGAACGAAAACCGATACGACACCGACCTGCCGCGCAGTCTGGCACGACAGGCCAATTACGAGGCCAAGCATGCTATTCACCTCTCAGAGGTGGTAAACGAAATTCGTGACAAGGATATGACGATCGAGGAACTTATCCTGCAATGGGAGGAGCCGCTCGAGAATATTGCCAGCATGGCCGATATCACCCCGTTGATGGCCGAGGGACACGACGACCTGGAATTCGAGATCGTCACCCACGTGGAGAACCAGCGAAACCACATTCAGAGCCTGGAGCAGGAAATCGAGGCCAACATTCTGCGACTCGGCGACATGGAAGAAGAGATCGCCGCGCTGGATGAACGCCTTGGCGGCGCCACCGCCGAGCGCGCGGCTCTCGTGCAACTCCTACAGGCTGAAGAACAGATCAAGGCTCAATTTGCGCAGGTGGAGAAAATGTTCTCTCGAAGCGAGGCCCGCGTATTCCGGGAAGGCAACAACGTAATCCTGAGGATCATCGGCCTAACCTTTGACAGCAGCAAAGCCGAGATCAAACAGGAAGATTTCGATCTGCTCGGCAAGGTGGAACAGGCCATCGACGTGTTTCCAAGGAGCGAACTGATTATCGAAGGCCATACCGATTCATACGGTGGCGATGCTTCGAACCAGCGTCTCTCGCAGGAACGTGCTGAGTCCATTCAGCAATATATGATCAACGCCATGCGAATCCCGAGTTACCGTCTGATCGCCACCGGATTCGGCGAGACGAACCCGGTTGCCAACAACGAAACGGAATCGGGTCGCGCACGAAACCGGCGCATCGATATCGTCATCAAGCCGAATCTTGACCCGGTAGAGACTGACAGTCCATCAATCTCGTCCACTAATCCGTTCTAACCTTTGCGGAGGCCTCGTTGACGAGATAGCCGGATCGGCTAACATTCCGTCACCCCTCCAGCAACTTACGCAGGTCTGTCATGTCATTGACGATTGCGTCCGGCGCGATCACGTCAGCCGGCCACTGGTCCCCATTGCGGTTGATCCAGGCTGTCCTAAACCCGGCCTGGCGCGCACCGTCGATATCCGTTTCGGGGTCATCACCGACATGCAATATCTCGCCGGGCGCGACCCCAATTTTGCCAACTGCAACGTCAAATATTCTCTTGTCAGGTTTCGCTACGCCTACGTCCGTCGCCGTGACGACACTGTGGAACAAATGCCGGATGCCTATCGTTTCGAGGTTCGAATTTCCGTTGGTCAGTGCAACAACGGTAAAACGGGAGGAAAGCCGTTCGAGTTCGACCAACACGTCAGGATAAAGCTCTACTTCATTGCGGGCATCATCGAACACACCGAATGCGGGCTCGACAAGTGACTCGCTATAACCGGCCCCGATTGCAACCATTTCCAGCACCTTCTTTCGAAGGAATCGAAAATCGAAATTTCGTTCCTGGTGCGCATCCACGACATCGCGGCGCATGCGGGTCAGGTCACTCGCCGAATATTTCTCGTGAATGCGTGGATAGTGCTCGTCGAGCCACGACCAGAGTATTTCCTCTGCCCGACAGATAACCGGACCAATTTCCCAGAGTGTGTCGTCAAGATCTAGAGTAATAGCGCGGATGCGGTGCACAGCGTTTTCCGGTTGAATCTGTTGCTGCATTGTCGTCTTATAGACGGAGGTAGATCAACCAATGCTGATCCAGGATCTAGTGATGAAATATCTCCATACGATGGTCCGAGTGACCGATCTCGAGGAGTCACTCGACTTCTACTGCAATAAACTCGGGCTTCACCAAATCCGTCGCAAGGAAGTCGAGGCGGGGCGATTCACGCTCGTCTTTCTCGGAGCACCCGGCGATGAAGATGCGCAGGTCGAGTTGACGTATAACTGGGACCCGGAAGAGTATGGTGAAGGCCGCAATTTCGGACATCTCGCTTATGCGGTGGATAATATTTACGAAACCTGCCAACGATTGATGGATGCCGGCGTCACGATTAATCGGCCGCCGCGTGACGGCTACATGGCGTTCGTACGTTCTCCAGACAACATTTCCATCGAGCTATTGCAGAGAGGCGAGGCACGAGAGTCCGCGGAACCCTGGGCATCGATGGAGAACACTGGCAGCTGGTGACTACCGCGCCGACGCCGCCTTACATTGAGTGCTAGGGATTAACCGGGCTTAGCGGCGGCAGGGTATCCGCAGGTCGTTCGGGTCCATTTTCTTCCAATACGGTGATCGACCGTAGCGATTTCGACAGTTCTTCGCCATTCCAGTTCTCATCGCGCCGTCCATAACTCGCGCTACAAAGCGCCTGCAACTGTGTCGACAGCGGAATCGCGACACGATTTGCGATTTCCCCGACGCTGCGCGGAGCACTGTCAGGCCATTCGAGCCTGCCCCATCCAAGCAAACTGGATTTCACGCCGGAAGCATCACCTGAACGCGCAGCTTTGCGCGCTGACATCAGAAGCTTTGCCTGTTGTTTGTAAACCGGCGGTGGCGCCGGTTCCCTGGTTTTCCTACTGACGGGTCGACGGGACCACCACCAGGCAATGAGGGTCACCAACCAGACCCCCGCCAGACCCGCACTCACAGATGCCCAGAAGTCCACGTATATCACCTGCGTCTCGATCGCCGGACGAGCTTCCTGAACCGGCTCCTCAACCGGCACGGGCGCCGGAATAATCGCATTCGGCGATGGCTGTATCTGGAGCGTCGAACCGGGAAGGCTGGCTACCTGCCATTCGCCGGTATCAATGTTCCACCACGGCAGATCGACCGTCGGTAGCACGATATCTCCCGCGGAAACACCGATCATTGCGTACTGGTCGCGACGTACAGCACGTATTCCCGAAGGTTCCGCCGTGTCGCGAAACTCAGGCTTGTCCGGGTAGATTTTGATGTTGTCCGAAGAAGCCGGTTCGATAACCGGTATCTGTGTCGACAGTTGTCCGACAGCGGTCACCATAATGTGCCGCGTAATGGGCTCACCGGCCGGCAGACTGCCGGGTTCGCGCGACCAGTCTTCGGTTAAGACGACGGATTTAGCCGGAAACCACACGGCGTCGGGATAATCGGCCGGCGGCGACGGAATCGGATTCACGGTGACCCCGACCGGCGCCGACTCAAATATTTTTCGACCCGTGATTCGGCCATTACGTAACACTCGTGCCTCGAATCGCGCGGATTCAATCAAGATCGTGCCACTCTCCTGCGGGAACAGTGCATAAACGCGCTCTACAACATTGTAGGACTTGCCATTCAGCATCGACTCGTAGCTCCGCTCTTCTCCTGCTGATTCGATCAGAACTTCGACACCACCAATTGACGGCTCACTGAGCCTCGGCTGGCGCGTGGCCACAGCACGATAGACCTTCACACGGTACAACACCTGCGCCTGGACAAAACTCTCTGTGTGGTCGACTTCCGTCGTGACGAAGATGTCTGCCTCGCCTGGAACGTTGGTCGACGGGGGCGTCACGTTGATCGCCACAGGCTCGCTTTGTTCGCTCCCGATACGAACCGGCGGTATCACCAGGTTGCCTTCACGGCGGGCCATCAACACATAAGTCCATGTCCGCGAGCGGCTGATCTGCCCATTGACGATGGTCGTATTGCTCAGCTGGCTACGGGTGCCGACAGAAAAGTCCTCTTCAAGCGCAGATGCATCCGGTTCGACATCGATAGCGGTGTCGACCGTGATCTTCAGCGTGAACGATTCATTGAGTTCGACATTAGCACGGTCAATGCTAGCGATAACGGCGGCGCACGCTGAGTTTAGAGGCAACAGAATTATGAGTGCGGAGACAAAGAGCACAGATAACCACGAACTAAACACAGCATCGGCGTGCAAACAACGCGCCAAACGAGTGTGAGAGAAACCGAAACAACGCGAAGAAGCGGAGTGTATAAACGAATACATGAGTGTTCTGAGCGGCAATTCTATACCGTATCGTGCCAGCTGGTGCGTTGTATGCATATCGATGTTTACCAGGGTTGTGTCTCGTCATCAGGCCAGAGACTGTTGCCATCCTGATCCCTGCCCTGTCGCTGATACTGATATCTGAATTTGCGCCGCAATAGGCCACCGGGATCATTCGGGATCCGTCGCAGCCATTGCTCCATCGCCTGCTGTTGCTCCTGTGCACGCTGCATCGCAAGCGCCTGCTCCTGCGTCATGCCTTCCTGTTCGTCCGCTTCTGCGGCTTGCTGCATAGCTTCCTGCGCGGCGCGTTCGAGTTCCTGTTGCATCGCCTCGAGGTCTTCTTCATTCGTGCCGGCTTCGTCGCGTACGGACGACTCACCCTGCTGCCCTTCCGAACCCGGGTCCCCAGCTTGGCCTTCCTGCCCGGCATCGTCGGACTGGCTCTGTCCCTCCGATTGTTGCTCACCACCACCAGCTTCCGACGAATTTTCCTGATTACCCTGTTCGCCGTCCTGGGAATCCTGCTGCTGCTCCAGCATGTCCTGCAACAGGTCGTGATTGTATAGTGCGTCTTCATCGTCGGGATCGATTTGAAGAACCTGTTCGTATTGCTCAATAGCCGACTGGAACTCACCCAGCTTCGCCAGCGCATTGCCCTTGTTGTAAAGGCTGTCCGTATCCTCGAGATTGTCGAAACCCGCCGCACTACCACCGTAATCTCCCGCACGATAGTTCGCGGTCGCACGCCAGCGCTGGTCTTCAAACAACTGTGCAGCATCGGCAGCGTTGCCTTCGTCAAGCATGCGCTGTGCCTGCTGATCCCTAGTGAGCCAGAGGTCCTGCCAGGAAAAGGCATGAGCAGGTTCGGCAACCGGCAACATGAAGACGAGCAGGCAAAGCACCAGGCCTTTCCGGAATGCCAGCGCTGCAATCGGAACCAGCAGTAACAGGAGCCATGGTCCCTCTTCCTGCCACTGATCAGTAGCGAGTGATTCATCGGATTCCGAACCGGTGCCACCGGCAGACCCTGACAGTATCGCATTGATATCCGAGTCATCCGCGGTCATTACTGCATAACGGCCACCACCGGCCGCCGCCAATCGCTGCAGACCCGCGGCCTCGAGCTTGGGAACAGCGATATTGCCCGACCGGTCGGTGACGAAGCCGCCGCCCGCTCTCGGAATCGGTGCGCCATCGGTGGTACCGACCGCCAGGACGGAAAGGGAATAACCAGCCGATCGCAGCTCTTCGGCCGCTCGTTCTGCGGCCTGCGACGAACCACCGTCTGTAATCAGGAGCACTTCGCCCAGCGCAACGCCCGCCTGCTCGAGCAATTGCCTGCCTTTCGTGAGGGCGGCGAGCGGATAACTGCCCCGGCTCGGCATGATATCCGTACTCAGGCTATTAACGAGCGCCGCAACCGTGTCAGCGTCAGTGGTCAACGGCGCGACCGTAAAGGCATTCGAGGAATAGACGACCAGTGCCGTTTGCCCGCTGCTGCGCGCTTCCAGGATATCGAGGATCTTCAATCTCGCCCGCGTCAACCTACTCGGTGTCAGGTCCTGTGCATCCATGGATCGGGACAGGTCGAGCGCGATAACGACGGCCTGCTCCGATCGGAACACCGGCTGCTCGACACGATTCCAGCTCGGCCCTGCCAGAGCCAGGACCGCCAGCGAGCCACCGATCAGGGCAAGCCACCAGCGATAGTTCAGATTCTTGATCTGCCCGGTCGACAAGATGTGGGGTGCGAGTGCTGGATCGACAACGGATTGCCAGCTGCCGGGAGCGAGTTTGCGACGAGTGAGCAGGACGGTCATCACCACCACCATAGGGAGCGCCCAAAGCCACTCCGGCCTCAGGAAATGAAACTCAGCCGGCACTGTACTTCACCTTTCGGGAACTGCTGTTTCCGGCCCTTGCAAGTTTTGCCCCCGCCAGCAGGTTCATCGCAGCAAGGAACATCGCCAACACAAACGCACCGCCGAGCGGCCAGTAGTAAAGCGATTTCACCGGGCGGAAACCAGCCTCCGGTTCCGCGACCGGTTCCATCTCATCCAGCAGGCGATAGATATCCTGCAAAGCCGCGGTGTCCTTCGCACGGAAGTATCGGCCACCGGTCAGCTCCGCAATCTGCGTGAGAGTATCCTCATCGAGGTCCGCGGACGGGTTTACGCGGCGCATGCCGCCGGTGATTGACGACACCACCATCTGTTCCGCGCCAATGCCGATTGTGTAAATGCGCAACCCGATCTGCTGCGCCAGTTCGGCCGCCTTCAGAGGGTTAATTTCGCCGGCTGTATTGGCGCCATCAGTCAGCAAAATCAAAACTTGTTCTCCAGCTTCAGCACCCTGATCGTGTATCCGCTTGACGGCAAGCGTGATCGCGTCGCCGATAGCGGTCTTTTCACCGGCTAGGCCGATAAACGCTTCCATCAGCAGCGTGTTGACCGTTTCCCGGTCCAGTGTCAGCGGCACTTGCAGGTAAGCGCGCTCGCCGAACAAAATCAGTCCGATCCGGTCGCCTTCACGACGACCGATGAAGTCGCCGGCCACAGCCTTCGTGGCAGTGAGCCGATCGACCCGACGACTGCCAAGTTCGAAGTCTTTGGCGTCCATGCTGCCCGACAAGTCGACAGCTAGCATCAGGTTGCGACCCGAAACCGGCACATCGAGCTCATCGCCAATTCGTTCGGGACGCGCCGCTGCCAGGACAAGGAGCACCCACGCAACGACGGCAATCCAGAATCTCCAGTTGAAAATCTGTTCGACCTCGGAGCGGTCGGCCAGCATCGAGAATCCCCGGAAACTCGGCACCCTCAATCCGGCATCCTGTGTGCCGATAATGGGCGGCATCAGTGAGCGCACGAGGAAAGGCAGCGGCAGCGCCAATAACATCCAGGGCCAGGAGAGCGACCACATCAGCCTGTTACCTCAGGCAACAGTACCTTCAATCGACGCTGCACTGCGTCAATCAGACCCGCAACATCCTCGTCATCGCTGACGCTGTCCGGTCGACGGTACGGGAGTGAGTCGATGCGCCTCCCCGGCCCTTCTGAAAATGGCTTGTCTTCGAGACCCTGGTCCCGCCAGGCAAGCCACGAGTCGCCCGTCAGACCGGCCATTTCACCGCGTGGCGCGTAGGCGAGCATGCTTCGACGGAGTAACTCAGAGATTTCTTTGGCAAGCGTAAGCGCGTCCGCACCCTCATCGTATGCTGTTCTAATACGCACAAGCTCGGCTAGCGAAATTCTTCGAGCGGCGTTCCAGCGCCACTTCAGGTACTGCTTGTAAAGGAGGTAGACCAAGCCGGCGAATGCCAGCGCAATCAGAACCCACCAGCCCGGTGCGAGCGGCCACCAACCCACCGCCTGCGGCAGGTGAATGTCCCGGAGCGGTATCAGGTCAGGATCCATATTCCTTTATTCTATCGGTCCCGCTTGCCCAAGGCCTGTTGCAGAGCCTGGACCGGGTCTTCTTCGGTGGATAACGGCAAAAGATGGATATTGTAGCGGTGACAAAAAGCATCGAATTCCTGCTGACGCTCTTCGAATGCGCTCTTGTATTCTGAACGGGCCCATCGCGCGTACGTGTCGATGGCCATTTCCTCGTCGTGACTGACCAATCTGTATCGACCTGGCGGAGGCAGCTGTCGTTCTAATGGGTCGCTCAGGAATACGGCCAGCACTTCACTATGTCGTGCGATGCCAGTCAGGTAGAACTGCGCAGTTCGCGACATCCCGATGAAATCGCTGACGATGATCACGAGGCTGCCGGGACGCGCAACGCGACGCAGCATTGCCATTGCCTGTGTCAACGGCGGCTCCTCGTCGGTCGCACCATGATCGATGTCCGTCGTCCAATCGGGATGTGTGACGAGTTCGTGCACGTAGCGCAATGCCGCCTGGCGACCCAGCTTAGGCCTCAGTTCCCGATGCCGGTTATTACCAAACACAATGCCACCCAGCCGATCGCCGCGGTGGTGTGCCGCCCAGGCCAGCAGCGCTGCTGCGCGTGCACCATTGACCGACTTGAAACACCCCCTGGTGGCGAAGTGCATGTTATTCCGAAGATCCGTCATGATCAGGACCGGGCGTTCCCGCTCCTCGCGGAACAGCTTGGTGTAGGCCTCAGAACTTCTAGCCGTGACACGCCAGTCGATATTGCGTGGATCGTCACCCGGCTGGTAGGGACGGGACTCGTCGAACTCCATCCCCCTGCCCTTGAAATGCGAAACATACGCGCCGGTCTGTAACGAATTGATCCGCAGTACGTCCAGCGCGATAGCACGGGCGGGGCCGCTCAGGCGAATCAGTCCCGGCTGGCTGACACTAACCGGCGATGCATCTGCGGGTAACTTATCTTGGTACATAGCGAAGTAAGGACCGCGCCGCTAGGGAACGCCGACCCCATCCAGTACACCCTCGATAACCGAATCGGGTGTAATTCCGTCAGCTTCCGCCTCGAAACTCATGACAAGTCGGTGACGAAGCACGTCGGGCGCGATCGCCTGAATGTCTTCCGGTCCGACATAGTCGCGTCCCTCCAGCCAAGCGTGTGCGCGTGCAGCACGGTCAATGCCCATGCAGGCGCGAGGACTGGCGCCATACATGACCTGTCCGTTGAGGTCAGCGTTGACTGCCCCGGGATTTCGGGTCGCAACGACGACATTGACGATGTATTCCTCGAGTTCATCGGACAGGTGCAATCCGAGAATCTGCTGTCGTCCTTCCATGATTGCCGTTTCGGGGACAAGAGCCGGTGGTGCAAAGTTGTCACGAATACCTACCTTAGCTTCATCACGATTCAGGATCAGGATCCTGCGCTCGTCTTCAGGCGTCGGATAGAAAACCTGGGCATGCAAAAGGAATCGATCCAGCTGCGCTTCAGGCAGTGGGTAGGTTCCTTCCTGTTCGATCGGGTTTTGCGTCGCCATTACCATAAATAAATCGGGAAGTTTGTAACTGCTCTCACCGACTGTAATCTGCCGTTCTTCCATCGATTCGAGCAAAGCCGACTGGACCTTTGCCGGCGCGCGGTTGATTTCGTCGGCGAGAATCAGATTATGAAAAAGCGGGCCCTCACGGAATTCAAAGGTCCCGTCCTGTGGGCGGTAGATGTCCGTTCCAGTTAGATCGGCTGGCAACAGGTCGGGCGTGAACTGCAATCGGTGGAAGTTGCCCTCGATACTCTCGGCAAGCACCTTGATCGCTCGCGTCTTGGCAAGCCCGGGGGCACCTTCTACGAGCAGGTGACCGTCGCAAAGGAGCGCAATCAACATTCGGTTGATTAGGAGCTCCTGCCCGACAATCAGGCTTGCCACGTGGGCTTCGAGCTTTTGGAATTGTTCTGAGACGCTCATTATTAGCAAACTCCGAGGGCAAAAAGGCGTGCCATTGTAGTAGCGAAGGGCTATCAGGCCAAATGATCTGGGGAAATTTATCCCACAGGCCATTAGTTACCAAAGAAACAAAAACCGGGTATTTACTGCTTGCCCGCCATCCTGGACCCGGTGTCGATCAACGCCCCTGCGAGGGGATTCAAGCCGAGAATTCCTACGATCGAATCGGCGGTACCGTATACTTCGTCTCTCCCTTGTCGGGACTGAACGGACAATCGGGCATCTCTTTCACTGAACTCGAATTCACATGGCGACTGACGCAGGATCTTCCCGAATGACGCTGATCCGGGTTTTTGGTATTGCCGTTGCATGGTTCATCCTAACGGCGCAGTCCGGCGAATACGATTTCGAAGAAACCTTCGACGAGGCATTCGACAAGTCTACCGTCGTCATCTCCGCAAGCCGGGACGCCTGTTACCTGTTCGACGTCTACGTTGCATTGACGACCGAGCAGCATCGGCGAGGCCTGATGTTCGTGCGTGAGATGCCCAAAACGACGGGCATGCTGTTCGTTTATCGCCAAAGTCGCATCCTGTCCATCTGGATGAAAAACACCTATATCCCGCTCGACATCGTTTTCTTTGCGGCAGACGGTCACATTGTCAACATCCACGAGAATGCCGAGCCTCACTCCCTGACCTCCAGAAGATCCGCTGAACCCGTCAATTTTGTGCTCGAACTGAACGGCGGCGTTTCAGAGCGACTCAACATCGATACGAACAGCCGGGTCATACTGCCGCGATAGCTCACTCGGACGAGGGAGATAGCACGCTTAATCCTGCTCGCCGGCGCCCGCGTCGCGGGTGCCTACAATACGGACGCTATGGACTCCGCAAGGTAGCGAGCATTGTGCTCGGTGATGCCGCAGATATTGATGCGGCTCGAGTCGACAAGGTAGACGCCGCGCTCATGGATCAGGCGTTCAACCTGTTCCTTCGACACACCGAGATAACAAAACATGCCGGTCGAACGTGCTATGTGAGAAAATTTATGGTCCGGCGCCGCACGCTGCAGTTCCTCAACGAGCAAGGATCTCATTCCCGTCAGCCGGTCACGCATCGCCGCCAGTTCATCCTGCCACTCAGCGCGAAGCGCGTCGTCGTTCAAAATGTGAGAAACGACAGCAGCCCCATGATCGGGCGGCAACGAATAGATCGTGCGCACCAGTGATAACGCCTGACTATCGACGACTTTTGCGGTGTCGGCGTCTGTGGCGAGGATCGTCAATGCACCAACGCGATCACGGTACAGCCCGAAGTTCTTGGAGCAGGATTGCGTGACGATCATCTCGGGTACCCGGCGATACATGAGCCGCACGCCATAGGCATCTTTTTCGAGTCCCTCAGCGAAACCCTGGTACGCCAGGTCTATGAACGGAATCAGTCCACGCGCTTCCACCAGATCCGCAACCTGGTCCCATTGCGCTTTATCGAGATCCATTCCGGTCGGGTTGTGGCAGCAACCGTGCAACAAAACAACCTCGCCGCGTTCAGCGCCGCTCAGTGCTTTTAGCATGTCATCGAACCGGATGTTGTTATTGTCAGAATCGTAGTACGGGTAAGCTTTGAGACGAACGCCCGCGCTGCCCATCAACGGCACATGATTGGTCCATGTTGGATCGCTGACCCACATCGTCGCTTTCGGGTTGGCTCGAAGCATCAATTCAGCACCCACGCGAAGCGCGCCGGATCCGCCAGGTGACTGCACCGTCGAAATCCGTTCGTCACTCACTGCATCGTCGCCAAAGATCAGCCTCTCAATGTCATCGCAAAAGACAGGGTCGCCCCTCGATCCAAGGTACGCTTTGCTCGATTGGGTTCCAACCAGCCAGTGTTCGGCTTTCTTGACACACGACAGAATCGGCGTGGCACCATCTTCGTCGCGATACACCCCGACACCGAGATCGATTTTCTCCGCACGCGGGTCATCACGATGCAAGCCAATCAGTTTCAGAATGGCGTCGGGTGCTTTGGACTCCAGTGATTCAAACAAGGCATTACTCCGCGCAATCGACCTGGCGGCGACTATTACATGGACGACGGCAAACCGCTACAGGCTATCGAGCGGTATCCGGATATACGAGACGTCGTTGTCTTCCGGGTCCGGCAGATTGCCGGCGCGGATATTCACCTGGATCGACGGCAGCATGAGGACGGGTAGACTCAAACTCGCATCCCGTGCTTCACGCATTTTGACGAACTCGTCTTTACCAACACCACCCCCGACATGAATATTCTCCTGTTTTTGTTTCGACAGGGGCACACCAGGCTGGACCGGCCGACTATCCGGCGGGTAATCGTGACAAAGATACAGCGTCGTGTCGTCAGGCAACGCGAATAACTTCTGAATCGACTCGTACAGCAGACCCGCATCGCCGCCGGGAAAATCGCAACGAGCTGTTCCAAAGTCGGTCATGAAGAAGGTATCACCGACGAAAGCTGCATTGCCGACAACATAGGTGATGCTGTCATTCGTGTGGCCCGGAGTGTGCATAACGGTCACCTCGATTTCACCGATGGCAAACGTTTCGCCATCGACAAAAAGATGATCGAACTGGCTGCCGTCAGCCGCAAAGGGCGGCTGCAGATTGAATATCGGCGTAAAGTGAGCCTGCACTTTCAGAATGCCTTCTCCAATGGCAATCTTGCCACCGAGC
>CAZWEW010000043.1:0-13688 GCA_964633055.1 uncultured Woeseia sp.
CGATACGTTGTCGGGCACCAGTACCATGATGTCGATATCGGAATAGGGGTGCAGTTCTTCACGACCGTACCCGCCGACCGCGATCAGCGCCGAGTCGCCGCGCGCTTCTTTGGTAAAGTGGCGCCAGAGTTGCAGGAGCAGGTGGTCGATTATTCGTGATCGGGCATGCACGAGATCGACAACAGACTCGCCCCCGCGGAAGCGCGCTTCGAGACTGGCGGATGCCCGTGCCAACGCACCGCGGAAACTGTGCTCCTGTTCCGGCGCGTCTTTCAGGCCGGCAATCAGGAGATCCAGGGATTCGTCAGCGGATGCCGACGGGTCAGCGGTCTTGGGCTCCAAGGGTCAGGACCTCGTAGCCTGTATCGGTGATCAGCACGGTATGCTCCCATTGAGCAGATAATTTGTGATCCTTGGTAACGACGGTCCAGCCGTCCGGGAGCAGGCGAACATGACGTTTGCCCGCATTGACCATCGGCTCCACCGTCATGATCATGCCTGCCTGCAATGGCAGGCCAGTGCCGGATTTTCCGTAGTGCAGGACTTGCGGGTCTTCATGGAAGACCCTGCCGATACCGTGTCCGCAATACTCACGAACCACCGAGAGCCGGTGTTTTTCCACGTATTTCTGGATGGCTTCGCCGATGTCGCCAAGGAATTTTCCAGGGGCCATTTCTTGGATGCCCAGCCACATACTGTCGAAGGTAATCTGTGACAGGCGCTCCGCCTGAATGGACCGTTTACCCACGAAAAACATCCGGCTGGTATCGCCATGAAAACCGTCCTTGATTACCGTGATATCGATATTAAGCGCATCACCCGATTTGAGTATCCGCTCACCGGGAATGCCATGGCAGACGACGTGATTGATGGACGTACAGATGGACTTTGGAAACCCGCGATAATTGAGCGGTGCCGGGATTGCTTCCTGTACCTCGGTAATATGTTGGTGGCAAATGCGGTCGAGCTCAGCGGTGGTTACGCCAGGCCGCACAGGTTCACCGATCATGTCGAGCACGTCGGCAGCCAGTCGTCCGGCGACTCGCATTTTGTCCTGCTCGGCAGGTGTTTTGATGGTTACATTCATAGATTGACAGCAATTGCGCATGAATGGACCGGGAAACACTAAATAACGGGGTCCTGATCCTCATAAATCGCGTTGTTGACGAAAGCTGGCTATGGTATAAAGCGCGCGCCCGAGAGGCAATTATCAAGGCGGTGTACGAAATTTCTGACACTGCCATATTACACACGCTCACCGTCACGTCGTGCTGGGTGCCCACACGAAAAGGGGTTGCACGTCGGGGTGTGCGGAGGTTTAACCCGGAGACTACTCATGGCAGACGTCACGATGCGCCAGATGCTTGAGGCTGGCGTGCACTTTGGTCATCAGACCCGCTACTGGAACCCGAAGATGGCACCGTACATCTTCGGCGAGCGAAACAAGATTCACATTATCAACCTAGAAAAGAGCCTGCCTATGGCCAGGGACGCTTATGCGTTCATCAAGACCATGGTCGCGGATGGTGGCAAGGTCTTATTCGTCGGCACGAAACGCGCGGCGCGCGAATCGATTAGGATCCAGGCTGAACGTTGTGAGATGCCTTTTGTCAGCCACCGCTGGCTTGGTGGCATGCTGACTAACTACAAGACCGTCCGACAGTCCGTCAAACGGCTAAAAGACCTCGAACAAATGGCTGAAGAGGGTGGGTTCGAGCGACTGACGAAGAAGGAGGCGCTTGGGCTGAATCGCGAGCGCGAGAAACTGGAGCGCAGTCTCGGCGGCATCAAGGACATGAGCGGCTTGCCGGATGTGTTGTTCATCGTCGACGTGAACTACGAGGAAATCGCGGTCCGCGAAGCCCGTAAGCTTGGTATCCCGGTCGTTGCGGTTGTCGACACGAATTGCTCCCCGGAAGCCGTGGACTACGTCATTCCAGGCAATGACGATGCGATGAAAGCGATTTCGCTGTACGCCGCTCTGGTAGCTGACGCGGTACTCGACGGCAAGACATCACTGCCTGAGGTCGTGCTTGGCGATGACGAGTTTGTGGAACTCGACGAAGAGGGCAAGCCGAAGCGTGCAGCTAGGAAGCCGCGTGCTCGCAAGCCGACGCGGAAAACAACAGTCACGAAGAAGACAGACGCGTCCCGTGCGGCTGCAAAAGGCAAAGCCGCCGAGGAGAAAGTGGCAGAGCAGCCGGAATCAACGGCTGATCAAACACCGCCTGCGCCGGATGCGGCATCGGAAGTGTCGGATTCAGCGAAAGTGACGGACGACGTACCGGCAGACACCGAGGCTTCCGCCGACGCGGACTCGGCGAAAGTCGCTGAGGAGAAAGTGGCAGAGCAGCCGGAATCAACGGCTGATCAAACACCGCCTGCGCCGGATGCGGCATCGGAAGTGTCGGATTCAGCGAAAGCGACGGATGACGCACCGGCAGACACCGAGGTTTCCGCCGACGCGGTGAAAGCCCCCGCGAAGAAGGCAGCGAAGAAGGTTGCGAAGAAGGCAGCGAAGAAGGTTGCGAAGAAGGCAGCGAAGAAGGTTGCTAAGAAGGCAGCCGCCAAGAAACCCGCTACCAAGAAGGCAGCTAAGAAAGCAGCGGCCGATAAGGAGGTCGAATAAATTCGACTGAAGCGGGAAACCGCTGCCGGCGGTTTACTGACAACGAGGAATGAAGTGATGTCTATCAGTGCATCGATGGTGAAGGAACTTCGCGAGCGCACTGGCGCTGGAATGATGGAATGCAAGAAAGCGCTGGTTGAAACCGATGGCGATATGGACGGTGCAGTTGAACTGCTGCGTAAGTCTGGTCAGGCAAAAGCCGACAAGAAATCCAGCCGGGTTGCCGCGGATGGTCGCATAGTGATCGTGACCGATGGCCTGAAGGCCTCGATGACCGAGATTAACTCCGAAACGGATTTTGTCGCCAAGGACGAGAATTTCGTCAGCTACGCAGAGACCGTCGCTGCGTGTGTTCTCAATTCCAGCGTCGCTGACGTCCTGTCCCTGTCAGCAGAGACGCTCGACGACGGTCGAACGGTGGAATCTGCCCGGACCGATTTGGTAGCGAAGGTTGGCGAGAATATCTCGGTTCGCCGTTTTGAACGTCTTGAGGCGGTTGAACATCTCGGGAGCTATACTCACGGCGCGAGAATTGGTGCGATCGTCTCGCTGAAAGGGGGTGACGCGGCATTGGCGCGCAATATTGCGATGCATGTGGCTGCGTTAAATCCGGTTTGCGTTGATGAAGACGGCGTGCCAGCTAATACACTCGAGCGTGAGCGACGTATTTTCGCTGAGCAGGCGGCCGAGTCCGGGAAACCACCTGAAATTATAGAGAAAATGGTGACAGGGCGGGTCGCAAAGTTTCTCAAGGAAGTTACATTGGTCGGCCAGCCTTTCGTCAAGGATCCGGACCTGTCGGTCGGCAAACTGCTCGCGAATGCGGGCGCCGAGGTGACGAGTTTTGTTCGCTACGAGGTTGGTGAGGGTATCGAAAAGAAGGAAGATAACTTTGTCGAAGAAGTAATTAGTCAGGTTAATAAATCGATATAACTATATGATAAAACTTAAGATATTTTATAAAATCTCCGTTTTTCGCTAGACTTGTGAATGGCACGTTAGCAGCAAGACAATCTCGAGTTAGGCTATAGATTCCAGAAAAAGGATGAGGTCATGACGGATGCCCCGGTGTTATATCGACGCGTGCTGCTCAAGTTGAGCGGTGAAGCGTTGATGGGAAATCTAGACTACGGCATCGATCCCGAGGTCATTCAGCGGATTGCGGCCGAGGTAGTCGCCGTTCGCAAACTCGGTGTCGAAGTGGCCATCGTCATTGGCGGTGGCAACATTTTTCGTGGCGCCGGACTGGCGCGGGCGGGCATGGACCGGGTTACCGGAGACAACATGGGTATGCTGGCGACGGTAATGAATGCGCTGGCGATCCAGGACGCACTTGAGGGTCTCGACGTTTATGCGAGGGTTATGTCGGCAATCCGAATCCATGAGGTGTGCGAAGACTACATTCGCCGTCGTGCGGTTCGGCATCTTGAAAAGGGACGTGTCATCATCTTTGCGGCAGGTACGGGTAACCCGTTCTTTACTACTGACAGCGCAGCCAGCCTGCGGGCGATTGAGATCAATGCCGACGTGTTGTTGAAGGCGACCAAGGTAAACGGTATTTATGACTCGGATCCGGCGTTTAATGCCGAGGCTTCGATGTTTGAGAAAGTGTCATTTGACAAGGTCCTGATCGACAAACTCGAGGTGATGGATGCGACGGCGATAGTCATGTGCCGGGACAACAATTTGCCGCTGCGGGTGTTCAGCATGGGAGAAGAGGGTGCACTGGTCCGGGCGATGAAGGATGCCAAGGTCGGAACGCTCGTGACGGACTGACCGCAGGAGAACAAAAGAGGACGACAAGCGTGATAGACGACATTAAGAAAGACGCCGGCAGTCGTATGGACAAAAGTGTAGCTTCGGTGTCGCAGGAACTGACGAAGATCAGGACCGGGCGCGCACATACGAGTCTTCTCGACCATATCACGGTCGATTACTATGGCAGTGAAGTGCCGCTGAACCAGGTTGCAAACATCAACGTGGAAGACTCGAGGACGCTGACCGTGTCACCGTGGGAAAAGGTGATGGTGCAACCGATCGAGAAAGCGATCATGCATTCTGACCTCGGGCTGAATCCGGCAACCGCCGGTACGATCATCCGTGTGCCACTGCCACCGCTGACCGAAGAGCGCCGCAAGGACATGATTCGTCTGGTTCGCCAGGAAGCCGAGGGTGGCCGCGTTGCGGTGCGAAACATTCGCCGCGATGCCATGTCAGACATTAAGGATCTGCTCAAGGAGAAAATGATCGGCGAAGACGATGAACGACGCGGCGAGGAGGAAATCCAGGCTATCACCGACAGACACATTGTGGTGATTGACAAGATGCTGGCGCAGAAAGAAGCTGAGTTGATGGAAATCTGACCACTGCCGGTTGCCGATGAACAACACGACGCACAACCCGGAAGACCATGGGCAGCGACTGGTACCTACTCATGTTGCGGTCATCATGGACGGAAACGGTCGCTGGGCGCACTCCCGCGGTATGCCGCGCCATGCCGGTCACCGCGCGGGCGTAAAGTCGGTGCGCGAAATAGTTCAGATCGCGGCACGCAGTGGTGTTTCATACCTGACCGTCTTTGCATTTTCGAGCGAAAACTGGCGCCGGCCTGCGGAAGAGGTCAGCAAACTGATGTCGCTTTTTGTCGAGGCACTGCAACGGGAAGTGGATGATCTGCATCGTAACAATGTAAGGCTTCGGTTTATCGGCGCGCGGGAGCAATTGCAACCGGAGCTGATACACCGCATCGATGCAGCCGAGGAACATACCCTTGGGAATGACGGGTTGACTCTGATCGTCGCTGCTGCCTACGGGGGGCGATGGGACTTGGTCGAGGCTGCCCGGTCATTGGCGAGACAGGTGAGGGATGGCGCACTGAGCGATGAAGACATCGATGAGAATCTTCTGGCAGGTGAGCTGGCGCTCTCCGGTGTCCCGGATCCGGACCTGTTGATCCGGACCGGGGGTGAGCGACGTGTCAGCAATTTCCTGCTCTGGAACTTGGCGTATGCGGAATTTTGGTTCACTGACTGCCTATGGCCGGATTTCCGACAGCTTGAGTTCGAGCAAGCCCTGGACCATTTTGCCCGTCGTCAGCGGCGTTACGGATACACCGACGACCAGGTAGCCTGATATGCTGAAGCAGAGAATCCTGACGGCAATCGTTGCGCTGGCCATCCTGACACTGGTCGTACTTGTCCTGCCACCTGTCGTCGCCCGAATCGCCATTGCCGCAGTATTCGTCATTGGTGCGTGGGAGTGGGGTGGTTTTCTCTATCGAACTGGTAGGCTGGGGCGGCTTGTCTACGTCACATTCGTTGCCGCGCTGATGGCGGCGACATGGGTGAATGCCGGCGAACCGGTGTGGTTGGACACCTTGCTAAGGGTTGGTCTGGCCTGGTGGATGCTGGCGCTGGTCTGGTTGTTATTTTTCCCGACGCCGATTCCTGTTTCGATCAATTGGATCTGCGGCGCGCTCGTGCTGGTACCTGCATGGGCGGCCGTGGATCACCTCTATACACAGTACCCGTCCAAACTGCTGTTCTTTTACCTGTTTATTGTCTGGGCTACCGATATTGGCGCGTATTTCGTCGGCAAGAGATTTGGCAGGGTAAAGCTCGCGCCGGCCATCAGCCCCGGCAAGACATGGGAAGGGGTGCTGGGTGGTCTGGCCGCCGTGGCGCTACTGGTGGCCGCTGCCAGCAGCATCATGGGCTGGGAGCTCACCGTGTTGATTCCGTTTTGCCTGGCGGTGGCCATGCTGTCGATTATTGGTGACCTGACTGTCAGCATGTTTAAACGCACAGCCGGCGTAAAGGACAGTGGGTCCTTGTTTCCGGGGCATGGTGGCGTGCTCGACAGGATAGACAGCGTGACCGCGGCATCGCCGCTGTATGTTTATGCATTGGCGTGGACAGGACTGAGCTGATGCGGTGCAACGGCCGGCCTGGGGGTATCACGAAGTGGCATGGACCTGGTTTGCCAGGGATGTTTCGCATGTTAGTAACCGGGCACGATGTGTTAAGGCTCAGGATGGACACTGGTCTCCCGGATTACATGAACGCCGTGGGAAATCACTGAATCGATGACCAGTGTATTGACCAATTTCCTGGCCTTTATCGTGGCGATCAGCGTGCTGGTTGCCGTACACGAGTATGGGCACTACATCGTCGGTCGCTGGTGCGGCATGAAAGTCCTGCGTTTTTCGATTGGCTTTGGCAAGCCGATCTGGATGCGTGTGGCGGGCAAGGATCGTACCGAGTACTGCCTAGCTGCTATCCCGCTCGGCGGATACGTCAAGTTTCTGGGGGAACGCTATGGCACTGGCGACCCTGTCGATCCGGCGGATGAGGGTCGAGCCTTCAATCAACGGCCAGTTTGGAACCGAATACTGGTGTTGCTCGCGGGGCCTTTCTTCAACTTCCTGTTTGCATTCGTTGCCTACTGGGCTCTATTTATCAATGGTGTGCCGACGATGAAACCGGCCGTTGGGGAGGTTGTCGAGGCATCCTATGCTGCGGATGCCGGACTTCAGTTTGGCGACCGCATTCTCAAGGTCGGGGAGCGCGATACGGCTGACTGGGAAACTGCGCTCGTCGCCATGTTGGACGAGATGGTGAGCGAGGGCACCGTAACCCTGAAACTGGAAGAAGCGGACGGATTCATTAGGACTGCGACAATGGATGTTGGCGATGATCGCACTCGGCTGACCGAGCCGGGCATGCTCTTCGAAGGCCTCGGCTTTGAACCGTGGCGCCCGCCCGCTGTGCTTGCTACGGTGACTGACGGAGGTGCGGGCCAGCTGGGTGGTCTCGAGCCGGGTGACAAGATTACGTCGATCGACGGTGAACGGGTAAGCTCGTTCGGCGACCTGCAGCAGATTGTTAGTGCACGCCCTGCTGAATTCGTCGCTGTCATGCTGATACGTAACGGTGAGCCGCTGTCTGTCGATTTGACCATCGGTTCGCGGGTGGTGGATGGTCAGGAGAGCGGATTTCTCAATGTGGGCGTTGGAGACATCACGACTGACTTTTGGTACGTACGGAAATTCGGGCCGCTACAATCCGTTGGTCAGTCGATAGAGCGGACCTGGAGCTCCACCGCGTTCACGGTACGGATGCTAGGACGCATGGTGACTGGTGATGTGTCGATCGAGAACATTAGCGGACCGATCAGCATTGCGCAGTTTGCCGGTAATTCAGCCGCCGCAGGCCTGAATGCGTTTTTCAACTTCTTGGCGCTGGTCAGCATCAGCTTGGGCGTTCTCAACCTGCTGCCTGTGCCCGTGCTCGATGGAGGCCAGATCGTCTACCATAGCATCGAAGGCATCAAGGGAAGCCCGTTGTCGGAGCGAGCCCAGATGATGGGACAACAGGTCGGGATTCTCGCATTGCTGCTGTTGATGAGTTTTGCCTTCTATAACGACATAGCGAGAATTCTGGGATAGATGATGCTTGGATTTCTACCGAGAATGCATTCACTCGGCCGTTACGTCGCGGTACTCGTGTGCACATTGTTACTCGTGCCCGGGTGGGTTATGGCACAGCAGACCGACTTTGTTGTGCGGGATATGCGTGTCGAGGGGTTGCAGCGCATATCCGAGGGTACGGTATTCAATTATCTGCCAATCAATATTGGTGACACTCTGGACCAGATTCGAATCCAGGAGGCCGTTCGGTCCCTTTATAGTCAGTCGCTGTTCGATGACATCGAAATGCGCCGTGATGGGGATACGCTCATCATCGTGGTCAGGGAGCGGCCGTCGATCGAGAGTTTTACGATGGAGGGCAATAAGGACATCAAGACCGAGGATCTGATGGACTCGCTTCGCAACGTCGGACTTGCGCGCGGTCGCACGTTCGACCGCTCTGTGCTCGACAATGTGCAGCAGTTCCTGACTGAGCAGTATTACGACCGGGGCAAGTACGGTGTCTCGGTTGAAACCAGTGTCACCGACCGACCAAATAACACCGTTGCGATTCGCATCGATGTGAAGGAAGGCGACAGGGCTCAGATAAGGCAGGTCAATATTGTCGGCAACCACAGTTTCGATGAAGGGGATATTCGTACCGATTTTGAACTGGATACGGCTAACTGGCTGTCATGGCTCCGGCAGGATGATCGCTATGCCAAGGAAGCGCTGAGCGGGGACCTGGAAAAACTTCGGTCGTTCTACATGGATCGTGGCTATGCAGACTTCCGCGTGGAGTCAACGCAGGTTGCGATTTCACCGGACCGCAAGGATATCTACGTCACGATCAACATTCACGAAGGTGAAAAGTACACCATTTCAGATATAAAGCTGGTGGGTGAAATGGTCGTGCCCGAAGAGTCGCTCAGTGCGTTGGTGCTGGCGCAGCCGGGGTCGATATTTAATCGGCGACTTCTGGCATCGTCCGCCGACTTCATGTTGTTTAGGATGGGCGAAGAAGGCTACGCGAACGCGGAAGTGGAACAGGTTCCCGAACTCGACTACGAGAACAAGGAAGTTGCGGTAACTTTTTACATCACTCCTAACAGTCGTGTGTATGTACGTCGAATCAATTTCAAAGGTGTCGACCAGATCGATGATCAGGTGTTGCGTCGGGAAATGCGTCAGATCGAAGGAGCATATTTGTCCAATCGGCTCGTCGATCGCTCCAAGGTCAGGTTGCAACGATTGCCCTACATCGAGGAGGTCGAGGTCGAGAATATACCGGTTTCCGGGTCACCCGACATGGTTGATGTCGATTTCGATATTACTTATCGAATGCCTGGTCAGTTTAGTGGGGGTCTGGGCTACTCGGAGGCGCAGAAGCTCATGCTGAATGGCAGCATCGTGCATTCGAACTTTCTTGGCACCGGCGAGCGTGTTGCGTTGACTGCGAACTCCGGCCGGTTTTCGACGTTTTATTCTCTATCGCATACAGATCCTTGCATCACGAGAAACTGTATCACCCGAACAACCGGCATAAATTTCCGTGACATTAAACAGTTCACGTCCGCGACTTCGGACTTCTCGACGACCAGTTATGGCGCATCGCTGGAATACGGTTTTCCGATTACGGAGTTCCAAAGCCTGAGTCTCGGGTTGGCCTATAACAATGCGGAACTGCTTTCGTCTAGCAGGAGCACACAACAGGCGCAGGACTGGGTCTCGAACAATGGCAACCCGTTCGTGACGGAATCATCACGTGGTGTGGATTTTTTTGGTACCCAATTCGATGCAACAGAATTGATTCTTGGCTGGATATATGACAGTCGCAACCGGGCGTTGTTCGCGGACCGTGGTTCGCGGCAACAGGTTTATCTCGCCTATGCAGTTCCGGGCAGCGAGGTAGAGTATTTCACGGCGCGCTACAACTATACGAAATACATCAATATCTACGGCCCCTGGACGTTCCGGGTCGCTGCCGAACTAGGCTATGGTGAAGCGCTTGGCGACACGAGCGCTATTCCTCCCTACAAGCAATTCTACGGCGGCGGGCCGGAATCAATTCGTGGCTACAAGGAGTCGTGGATGGGTCCCAGGGACAGTTTCGGCAATCCGTACGGTGGTAACGTGTTGGTCACCGGCCAACTAGAGCTTATAATCCCCCTTCCGGAGAAATTTAGCAGTCAGGCACGTGCCAGTATCTTTTACGATATTGGCAACGTGTTTAACAGCGGCGAGGTCAGGTTCACGGACAAACTGGGCAGCCCCGTCGAGTACAAACCGGAGTTCGACGAGCTTCGCACTTCTGTCGGCATCGCCGTTCAGTGGCTTGCGCCGCTCGGCTTGTTCCGCTTCAGTTATGGAATTCCATTAAACGAGTTTTTGGGTAACGACCGGTTTCACGGAGACCAGACCGAAAGGTTTCAGTTCTCCATTGGACAGGCATTTTAAGGATCGGATCTTTATGAACGATGCAAAACTGAACCTAGTTAAGTCATTTGCGATTCTGTTGCTCGCATTGCCGTATAGCTTGGCGAGCGCGCAGGAGGTAAAGCTTGGCGTTGTCAACATTGCGCAGCTGATGGAGCAAGCTCCGCAGGCAAGGGTTTCGATGGAGGTGCTTGATGAAGAATTCCAGCCGAGACAGCGCGAAATTATTGCGAGGCAGACCGATTTTCAGGAGCTCACCGAAAAGGTACAGCGGGACCTCGCTGTCATGGGGGAGACAGAACGTCGGAACGCGGAGAAAGAATTGCGTGACTTGCAGCGGGAAGTGACACGTTTGCAAAACGAATTTCGCGAGGACCTGAATCTACGCCGGAACGAAGAATTGGGCATATTGCAGAGTTTGCTTCTGAAGGAAGTGCAGGACTATGCTCAGGCTGCCGGATATGACCTCGTCGTCGGCGATGGCGTGCTGTTCGCGAGTTCGGCGGTCAATATTACGGAGAATGTCCTCCGCGCAATGGAGGCTAACTTCCAAGCCGCAGGCAATTAGTTCAAAACGAAAAACACACTGTAGGCACAGGTTAATTGTCCGTGAACTTCCTTTCGTGAGTGCATGGTGCGGAGTAATCGATATTGGCCAGAACCCTGGGAGAGCTTGCGGCTCAGTTCGGTTGTGAACTGATTGGTGACCCTGCCGTCTCCGTTTCCGGTGTCGCGACGCTTGCGAATGCCGGAGACGGTGACCTGAGTTTTTTTGCCAACAGGAATTACCGTCGTGACTTGCAATCGACCCGTGCGTCGGTTGTCGTCGCGTGCGCGCGTGACGCAGACGAGTGCCCGGTCGCGGTGTTGATATCCGATGATCCATACATGATCTATGCGCGTGTCGCGCACCTACTGCATCCCGAACCTGCTGTCACGGCCGGTGTTCACGAGTCGGCTTGTATCGCGGCATCTGCGAAACTGGCGAATGGTGTCCACGTGTCCGCCAATGCGTCTATCTGCGAAGACACAGTCATCGGTGAAAACGTGGTTATCGGCCCCGGTGCGGTGATCGGTCCGCGTTGCTGGATTGGGGACGACACGAAAATTCTCGCCAATGTGACTCTTGTTAGGGATACAACCTTGGGCAAGCGCTGTATCGTGCATTCGGGCGCTGTCCTTGGTGGTGATGGCTTCGGCAATGCCATGAGTGAATCTGGCTGGGTGAAAGTGCCGCAGGTCGGCTGCTTGCGAATTGGCGATGATGTCGAAATTGGTTCGAATACCACGATTGACCGTGGGGCAATCGACGACACCGTGCTGGGCAACGGTGTTCGTGTCGACAATCTCGTTCAGATCGGGCACAACGTGCGAGTTGGCGATCACACGGCTATTGCCGCGCAGGCAGGCGTTGCGGGCAGCGCGATCATTGGTCAACGCTGCAAGATAGCCGGCCAGACCGGTATCGTTGGCCATATCAGTATTTGTGACGATGTAATCGTCGGTGGTGCGACGATGATATCTAAGGACATCGATCATCCGGGTTTCTATACTGGCAGCTTCCCGGGCGAAGCAGACCGGGAATGGAAGCGCAAGGTAGCCAGGTTCCGAAGACTTGGTGAATTGGTCGATCGTGTCAGGGCACTCGAAGAAGCGGTGAAGGACGATAACTAACGATGACGAACTCGATCGACCCAATGGACCTGCATCAGATCAAGGAGGCGCTGCCGCACCGGGATCCGTTCCTGATGATCGACCGGATTATCGGGGGTAAGGTTGACGAATCGATTACGGCGCAAAAGGACATCAAGGATGATGAGTTTTGGATCGACGGGCATTTTCCCCGTCGACCGGTCATGCCCGGTGTATTGGTAATCGAAGCGATGGCGCAGGCAGGAGGTGTGCTGTCTTATCTGTCGCTGATTGATGTCGAACCGAAGCCCCTGTTCTTTCTTGGCGGGGTTAATAATGCTCGGTTTCGTCGCGCGCTCATTCCGGGGGACCTGCTGACGATTGATGTGGACGTCGACCGCGTGCGTCACGGGATCTGGTTCTACCGATGCAGGGCGACAGTCGACGGTGAGCTTGCTGTCGCAGCAGATGTGACCTGCGGGCCAGGTGGCCACCGATGAGTATTCACCCGACGGCGATCGTCTCGGACTCGGCCGTGTTGGCTGATGACGTTGAGTTAGGCGCGTACTGCGTCATCGGTAACGAGGTCGTCGTCGAGGCCGGCTGCAGGATCGGTAGTCATGTTGTCATCAATGGGCCGACCCGTATCGGCAGGAGCAATCGTATCTACCAGTTCTGTTCTTTGGGCGACGATCCGCAGGACAAGAAATATGCCGGTGAACCGACCCGCCTGGAGATCGGGAACAACAATACCATACGGGAATTCTGCACGATCAGCCGCGGTACGGTTCAGGATCAAGGCCTGACGACAATTGGCAACGACAACTGGATCATGGCCTACGTGCATATTGCACACGACTGCCGGATTGGCAATCAGTGTATCTTCGCGAACAATGCGACGCTTGCCGGTCACGTTCACGTCGACGACTGGGCGATCTTCGGCGGGTTTACGGGTGCACATCAGTTTTGCCGGATTGGTGCACACTCGTTTCTCGGAATGTATGCTGGCACCAGCCGGGATGTACCGGCCTATACAATGATCAGCGGACAGCCGCCATCACCTAAAGGAATCAACTCGGAAGGACTGAAACGTCGCGGTTTCAGCGCAGAACAGATTCGCAACATCCGCAATGCCTATCGCGTCGTCTACCGAAGTGGCTTGAAACTGACCGAGGCAATTGCCGAACTTGAAGGGCAGATAGCCGATAACCCGGAACTCGAACTTTTTGTCAATTCTCTGAAGTCCTCAGAGCGCGGCATTATTCGTTGACAATGCGTGTCGCCCTCGTTGCCGGCGAGAGTTCAGGTGACCTGCTGGGTGCCGGACTGATTCGCGAGATCAGGAAATCCATTCCCGGGACGACTTTCGAGGGCGTGGCCGGTCCAACGATGGCTGCCTGCGGATGTATTGTGCTCGAAGACGCCGATACGCTCGCTGTAATGGGCCTGGTCGAGCCATTGACGCGTATCCCGAAGTTGCGTCGACTCAGGCGATCTCTGGTCGAACGATGGACCGACGATCCGCCCGATGTCTTCGTCGGTATCGATGCGCCCGATTTCAACCTGGGACTTGCGAAACGGCTC
>CAZWEW010000044.1:0-13682 GCA_964633055.1 uncultured Woeseia sp.
CCACGGTGAACGCTGCTGCAAATACAAGGCTGACAGCCACGTACATGTCAATCCCCACAACCGGCAATTGCCCCAGCTTCGCCCGAAACGATCTGCCAAACGCAACGGCACCGGCAAGCCCTGCGAACAGGACGCCCTGATACCAGGTGCCAAGATAGAAATTGCTGACGACGATATGGTATGTCGCCGTCCCCATGGTTATCACGGCCAGCACACGATGCCAGTACCTGAATGAGGCGTAGTCACGGTGGACCTTGAACCGGTCGGGAACGAGCGCGACCGTAATGATGTAGCCAAGCAATATGCAACTGACGATCCCGTGCCACATGTAGTCGGGAGCGCCAACTTTCAGAAACTCGACGACCGCACCATCACCGAGCATGAACCAGAAGACATGCGCCAACGCGACGAACAATACCCCATATCCGAGTGACTGGTGCGCACGCACATCGAGTCGCCCATTGCTCGTCATCGTCAGGTGGAGGAGTCCCGCAAATGCCGCAAAACCCAGTGCGTTTCCGGCATCCCAAAACCAGCCGGCACCCCTCGTCGGATTCGCAATGAACGTGAGTAGAAATACGGCAACGAAACTCGCGAGCAGAACCCTCATCGGCCCACAATATACGAGGATTGTGGATTCGCTTCTATCGGATCAACTACTTGTTCGCCTCCATCACGATGTAAGCGCGGACAGCTTCCGTATCCTCGGCAGACAGCACCTCGGAAAAAGACGCCATACCCTTGTCGAGATATACACCATCCAGCACGATGCTTCCGAAAGCACCAGCGCTTGACGTCATCGCCGAGTGGCGGAGATCCTGGAGAGCACCTCCGGAAAAGGCCCCGACACCGTGGCAAGTTGCGCAATAACGCGTGTAAAGGGCGCCACCGGCCATTATCTGCGCTTCTGAGCCGAAGTTATCGGGAGGCGACACGATCGCGGTAAGCTCTGGCTTCGGCGGCAACTCGGCTTCCCCTCCCAGCTTGAAGGCGAGAATCCGGCTGATGTTCCGTCGCGTCCCATCAGGATTAAGCACTGCGCCGGTGAAATTGGCCGAAACGGCACCCCAGCCAGCGACAATGGCGATGTACTGCTGTCCATCGATCGTGTAGGTAACAGGTGGCGCAAGCACACCAGTCTGCGTCGGGGCAGCCCACAAGCGTTCGCCGGATTCTGCATTGTAGGCGACGAGTTCCTCGTCTGCGGTTCCTTGGAAAACGAGATTGCCGGCCGTAGAGAGTACACCACCGTTCTCGAAATCCTTGTGCGTGACGCGCCACGCCTCCTGTTGGGTTGCTGGATTCCAGGCTAGCAGGAACCCCTGGTAGAAATCACCAAACTCGGGTGGCAACGGGATAATCTCGGCTGTCGCATCCCAAAAATTGACGCCCAGATTCATTCCAATCGATTTGGATTCGAAGTCTTCGTCAAGGTTATACGCGAAAGGTGCCTGCCTGGCGGGTATATAAACGAGTCCAGTGTTGGGGTTATAAGACATCGGTTCCCAGTTATGTGCACCGAGAGCCCCAGGTGAAATAATCTTGGCCGCGAGCGTCTCGTCGTAGCGAGCATCTTCCGTTTCCACCGGACGACCCGTTTCGAGGTCAACATGAGTCGCCCAGTTCGTCGGCACAATGTTCTCCGCCGAAATCAACTCGCCCGTGGCACGATCGATCACATAGTAGAAGCCATTCTTCGGCGCCTGCATGATGACCGCTCGCATCTGACCATCGATCTCGAGGTCGGCAAGTACCATGTGCTGCACCGCAGTGTAGTCCCAGGTGTCGCCCGGCACCGTCTGATAGTGCCAAGCGTATTCGCCCGTATCCGCGTCCACCGCTACGATTGATGCGAGGAACAGGTTGTCGCCGCCACCAGGGCTTCGTAGAGCACGCGCCCAGGGTGAGCCGTTACCCGTGCCGATGTAAACCAGATTCAGTTCCGGGTCATATGCGAACGAGTCCCATGCCGTTCCGCCGCCGCCCTGTTTCCACCATTCGCCAGACCACGTCGCCGCGGCCATCTCCTGGGTTTCATCTTCGAAACCGTCTGCCGGGTTCCCGGGAACCGTATAGAAACGCCAGAGCATCTCACTCGTTTCGGTGTCGTAAGCGGAAACATAGCCGCGCACGCCGTACTCGGCGCCGCCGTTACCAATAACGATCTTGTCATTGAACACTCTTGGCGCACCGGTAATCGTGTAACTCAGCGCCTGGTCTGTCGTATTGATTTCCCAATTAAGCTCGCCGGTTTCAGCACTAAGTGAAAGCAATCGGCCATCGAGCGTCGCCGAGTAAACATTTCCCTTCCAGACAGCGACACCACGATTTTGCACGCCACAGCACGCGCGCACATCCCAGATGCCCGGCACTTCCGGATCATACTGCCAAAGGAGACGTCCGGTCTGCGCATCGACTGCCTGAACCTTGCTCCAGGCACTGGATGAATACATCACGCCGTCAATCACAATGGGCGTCGCCTCCTGACCGCGATTAGTATCGAGATCGGAGTACCAAGCCAAGCTCAGGTCAGCGACATTCGACGCGTTAATCTCATCGAGTGGACTAAATCGCTGCTCGGACCACGTCCTGCCATGCGCCAGCCAGTTCTGTGGCTCGGTGTCAGCGTTGGCAATACGCTGGTCATCTACCCATGCATGCGGCCTGTCACCCTCTGTGGCATGTTGCGTTTCGTCCGGCGCCTGTCCCGAGGTTGACACCGGTTCATCACGACCGCACGCTGCCAGAAAAATTAAAACTAACGCAAACGCGACCGGGATTCCGCGAATCGAATTAATCATCAGTGACTTCTCCCATTGTTTGTTTTTCTTCTTAAAGTTCGACCCTGGAACGCTTGTCAGTAGGGCCTGACATAATGGCCGACAATTGCCTGGCCCGGCCTTGCACCTTCAACAACCTCTCCATTCCAGACAACGAATTCGCCATTGACGAGCACGTACCGGACACCCTCCGAGTACGTCAGGTCACCCTCAAAATCCGCGGTGTCGATAATCTCTTCAGCACTAAAGATCGTAATATCGGCGTCACTGCCAATCTGTACACGCCCTTTTCGCTTCATTTGAGGTGCGATCGATTCCAGACGCTGGGCTGGCATAAGCGTAATCTTGGAGAGACCCGCCATTAGCGGCATCAATTCCTGGTCACGCACGTAGTGACCAATAAAGCGGGAAAAGGTTCCCGCACTGCGGGGATGTGCCCCGGAAGCATAAGGCATGCCATCGGACTCTACCATGACGCGTGGGTCCGCCAGCTGCGCACGTATCCATTCTTCCTTCATCAGGTGGATAATGACGGTGCCGCCCTGCGCACGATACCGATTGAACGTTTCCTCCGTTAGTCTTTCACCAGACTCCTGCCACTGGATGTCTTCGTAAGAAATCCCCAGAAGATCCTGCCAACCCTCATCGAATAGCGGAGTCTCTATGCCCGTGGCTGCGGCGGTATAGGGGTATGCCCCGGTCGTCACATCCGCGCCGCGTTCTGCTGCGCCGAGAATGAGCTCGAGGTTAGTCTGATAGTCCCACAGGCTTGAGCTATTGATATGATGGATGTGCAATGAAGCGCCTGTGGCAATAACATTGGCTATAACCTCCTGCATGCCAGTGACCCCCAATTCGCGGACATGCGTGAATATTGTCGTTTCGTGTTCTCGCGCAAACTGGAACACACGAAAGATTTCGTCACGTGATACCCCTGGGTAGTACTGGTGAACCATCCCGATGCCAATGGCACCATCTTTCAGACCTTGCTGCATTCGCTCCCGCAGTGCAGGGTAATTCTCGGGATCGAGTTCCTTGTAGCGAGCTGGGGAAATCGTGGAGCTGAGAGCTTCCACCATTGCATCGTCCATCTCATCAACTGCTGCATCCGGCACAGCGGTTGGTTGACGAAACCAAGCACTCTCAGGGCCTTTGTTATCGAAGGCCTCGGCGTACTCTGGCATCGACCAGGTCCTGATTGCTCCATGTGCGATGCTGGCGCCATAGTTGATGACAGCATCGCCCTCGCGCATGGCCAGAAACGTCGGGAGGTCGGGGACACCCGACTCGAGTTCAAGCGCCGTCGTAACGCCGTCCATTGCCTGGAATTCGTTCGCAAGGGCACTTTGTCCGTGAGCATGCAAGTCTACAAAACCTGGCGAAACCACCATTCCGGCGGCATCGACCTCGGTATCACCGTGCAAAGGGTTTTCGGAAATAGCAACAACTGACTGACCGTTGATGCCGACGTTTCGCACAGCATCGAGCCCGGTTTCGGGATCCATGACACGTCCATTGGCAATGACAATGTCATATTGGAATTGAGCGAATGTCTTCTCGGCCAGAACCCAGCCGGCAACAAGGATCAGGATGACGAGTATGCGGATGACATGCATGAGGGGTCCCCAAAAACAACCGATCATTAACCAGATGTCAGATCTCTTCTGTACGCTGTCAATCAAGTATAAATCATGCCACCACCGCAACTTGCATTGGCATACCCGCCAAGCGAGACTGACCGTCGAATATCGCGAAGCTTATGAAATGAAACAGTTTAACGGAGCATTGGATCCGCGCGGATCGAGACTAGCGCAGGGTCTCTGAGGTGCCAAAAAACCCATACAGGCCTTTCACACCGAAGTCCGAGCAGGTGGCACTCATGCCGGAGATCTCCGGCAATGATGTCAACGGACTGGGTGAAACGCTGCAACGCCGCGCATCCAGGGTCTACTGGCATGACCCGGACACGCTCGCACATGGCCAAATGCAGAACTGGTTCTACACACAAAATGCCGACGATCGCGATGTCATCGAGGCTCGCGAGGAGCGCCAGAAGCTGCTGGACATCGAACTGCCACCGGTTTCAGGCGAGCCACTGCAGCAATCTGCCAAAGACTGGACCAACCAACTGAAAGCGCATGTCAAGACACTCGACATGGAATTGTTCGGCATTGCGAGGTTTCGGCCGGAGTGGGCCTTTGAAGGTACCGAAATCCGCCAGAAGTGGATCATAATGATCGGCGTTGCGCATTCCTACGACCACATCAAGCTTGCGCCGAAGCTTCGCGCTGGTGCCGAAGTTGTGCGCCAGTACGGCCGTGGCACAAAGGCCACAAAAGATATCGCGATATGGATTCGTGAGCGCGGATGGGATGCGGAGCCGAACGCTGGTCCGTGGGCGGGGCCCTTATTGATGATTCCACCTGCGATCGAATGCGGGTTTGGAGAACTGGGCAAACACGGTTCGATAATCAACAGGGAATTTGGTTCGTCGTTCCGGCTGGCTTCCGTGTTGACTGACATACCCCTGATGCCGACACAAAAAGAGACCTACAACGTCGATGATTTCTGTAGCCGGTGCCAAGTCTGCGCAAATGCCTGTCCACCGGATGCGATACTGCCTGAAAAAGCAATTGTCCGTGGCGAATTGAAATGGTACGTGGACTTCGACCGGTGTTTGCCATTCTTCAACGAGCATGCAGGCTGCGCCATCTGTATCGCTGTCTGTCCATGGAGCATCCCTGGCAAAGGACCGCGCATCATCGAGCAACTCGAGCGGCGCGACCAGAAAATGAATTCAGCTTAAGACGCGCTCTTCCCTGTACAGTCTGTTAACCGTCGCGACGGCGAGTGGGTACTGGTCGGCCCAGCGTTCGATATCGGCACGCATCCGGTCCGGAACATCATCGTGCCCGATGCGGACAGCCGACATCCGCCCCTTGGCAAACTGCTCGGGCCGGATCCACAACGCCGAAATCGCTGCAAACGTAATGTCGACATAGTCCGTGTCATCGCTGCCAAGAATCGATCGACGACCGTCGGCCAGCCGCGACTCGATGTCGTCAAGCAATGCCTCGATCCTGACCACGACCTTGTCGTAGTGCTCGTCAGATATTCGAAAGACCTTGCGGATAAAGGCGACAAGAACCGGGTACATAGCCGGCATCAGGGCACGCTGCCACGTGGGCACGGTGGGTGAATTGACACCCCATGCCCTCATGGTCAGTTCACGATGATCGAGGATGTGGTAGTACACCCATACTTGCAGGTGTGCACCATATCGGTCGATGCACCCCTCCAGTTCTACCCGCTCAGAGGTCGGTTCCAGGAATGCCGAGCGCTCGCCAAGTTCATAGCCGTAACGGCCCCACAAGTAACGTAGGATCTCAGGTGAGTTGCCAATCACGGAACACACTATGCCGGTCCTGGCTGTCAGCTGAGGCACGGTGCGTCCGCGGAACAGAACGCCGAAAATACCTCCGGAGTGCTTTTCCACGTAGTCGAGACCCAGTCGATCCATGCACCATCTCACTTTTTCCGCGAAGTGGCTTGCCATGATCGTTTCGAGTTCGAGGTCTGGTGTTTTCGGTGGCGCCATCAGCAGGCCAAGCGTGATGCCCCAGCGCCATAGCAACAGCAAAATGACCAGTCCGAGAGCCGAACCTGAAGAAAGCCCGTTCCAGGCAACGATGATCGGCGCCGCAATCAGCGCAAAAGAATGCAGCAACCCTCTCATTTCGACGATCAGTCTGGCGAACAACCACCTGCCGAAGGCAGATACACGGAAAGCGGGTTTTCAGTCTTATCCAATTCGATGAAATCGGTGTCCCAATGCTTCAGTGTAATCTCCCAGCGGCGTTTTTCGCCCGCGACATAAGCATCCATCTGACCACCGAACAGTTGCTCGATGAGGCCCGCCCGATCGAGCGGTGCGGAAACGGCAAATTGAGGATCGGGTGAGAGGAAACTCGCCGCGAAGGTAAATGCACCTTCGAGGCCATGCCCATCAGGTACGAACAGTTTGTGTTCTGCGAGAGTCCCTTGCTCAAGCGCATATTCGAGCAATGGGTAATGCCATTTCATATACAGGTCCAGCCACTCGTCTTCATATCCAGGCTTGACGAGGTAGAAGGATATTCCGAATGTCTGCATGCATTTACCGCGACCGTTGTTGCCTTGGGCACCTGCATTTGCGGCACAAAGCAATGTGATCATGACCAGAATGGCGGGTTTACTTATTGCTCGGAATGCGCTCTCGATACTTTTCATGGTGGTTCACCTGTCAATCGGGATGAGTTTGGTGCCGATTATGGCACCTGACATGAAAATTACGTCGTGGATTACTAACGACAGAGGCCATATTCGGCCCCCTAGCTATTATTGCCAGGGGGAAAAGACAACCGTGTCACATTATCGGACGTGACCGACCACAGTGACAGTTTTTTACCGTTGCAGATAATTGGTAATTCTCTGTATGGAGCACGAATGATGATCCAAGTATCAGACGGCATTGTAACGTTGCAGCTCAATGGAAAACCCTATCAGGGCACATACTATTTCCGCTGCGACATGCTGGTTACCACCACCGACGGTATGAAAGAGGGTGAAGCTGACCTAACCATATTGAATGGAGATCTCGGAAAGCCTGAGACTAATCTTGCAAAACTCGTACTCATCAACATGGTGCGCGAGTCGATCGACCCAGCTCTATCCAGCCGTCCGTCTCAATGCGGGTATAGAGTACGGTCGCCTGCTATGGATGGTGCTTCAGCGAATTCGCAGCGCCGTTTGGACGATCCGCTCCCGGAGCATCCCGCTCCGGTTAAACAGATACATGCCGGCGCCTCGCAGTCGTCCCAGCGCTCTTGAATCACTCGAGAACAGCCGGTTCAGTACAACCATAAACTGCAATGTTCGTTGATTGTCACCTTTGCGCGCGCGTTCATACCTCCTGAGCACAGGCAAGTCTCCCGGGTTTTCATCAGCTGCCAAGGCTGCGGAAATCACCGTCGACAATGCTGCCGCATCGGCAAATCCAAGATTGACGCCCTGTCCCGCCAGTGGGTGAATCGAATGCGCGGCATCACCGATCAAAACCAGTCCATCCTGCGTGTAGCGAGCGGCGTATTGTGTTTTGAGGGGAAAGACACCACGCGGTCCGGCAGGCGTCAGGAAACCAAGCACACCATCGGTAACCGCGGTCAGCAACTTGCCAAGTTCATCGGCCGGTAGCGCGAAGGCCTCATCCGCCTCTTCCGGCGTGGTAGACCAGACGATTGAAATCCGTCCGTCTGTCAACGGCAACAGACCAATCGGGCCCTGTCGCAGAAATCGTTGCCATGCCGTGTTCGAATGGCTCTTTTCCGGTCGCAGCAGCGTCACGAAGGCCTTCTGTGCATGCGGTATTGACCTAAATGCGATTCCGGCGTTGTTGCGGACAAAAGATCCAGCACCATCCGCACCGATCAGGAGATCGGGGGTGATCGTGTCCCCGGAGTTGAGCATCAATTCGAATCGCTCACCCATTCGCGCCATCGATGTAATCGGCGTTTCATACCGAACCAACGCATCGGTAGCATCCAGCATATTGAGGATCGCGTGTTGGACAAGATGGTTTTCGACAATAAACCCGAGTTGTGGCACCGCAAATTCGGCAGAATCAAAAGTCAGCGTCTCCGGGCCATCGACGCTTCCGAATGCGTCCCAAACCCTCATGTCGCGAAACGGGCAAGCCCCGGATGCGGCAATCTCTTCCCAGGCGCCGATGGTCGAGAGAATATCGATGGAACCGGGAGCAATGGACGACACGCGAAGTCCGACTTCGTCCGAAACGTCAAAATGGGGTCGTGCGCCGGCATCAAGCACCGTGACTTTCAATCCGTCGATCTCTGTCAGCAACGCAGCGACAGACAGTCCTACCATGCCGCCACCGGCGATGACGATGCTGAAATCCTCGTTCATTCCAGCGGCACGCCACGAGACAGTCGCGGCAAACGGCCCGCGAGCCCCATCGTGTGCTTCGCGAACATCCGGCGCACACCCGGGACTAGGTCAAAACCCAGCATGCCAAGATTACGAAGCGTGCGCATCGACCCTCGTGCATCACCGAACAAATTAATGATGCTGTCGGTGAAGCGAACGAGCTTTACCTGGTCGGCGCGACGCCAATCCGCATAGGCCTCGAGCAACGACGCACACCCGATGTCGTCATTGCCGCCGGCCAGGGTATCAGCAATCGAATCACAGAGCGTCGCTACATCCCGCATCCCCAGGTTAAAACCCTGCGCAGCCACAGGGTGCAAACCATGTGCTGCGTTGCCAACGACGACGCTACGCCGTGAAATCAGGCCATTCGCAGCAGTCAGGGCCAAAGGATAGGCAACTCGCCTCCCAACCTTCGAAAAGTGACCAAGCCGATATCCAAATGCCGACTGGATGGCAGCCGTGAATTCCTTATCGGCTACCGCCAGAATCTCCTGAGCTCGATCCGGTGAATTCATCCAGACAAAAGCCGCACGATCGTCCGCAATAGGCAACATCGCAACAGGCCCGTCCTCTGTAAATCGCTCGAACGCCCGATTCGCCGGTCGTTCCTGCGGCAGTAGATTGCCAATGACCGCCCATTGTCCGTAGTCGACGTACTTTGCACTGATACCGATCATGTCGCGTACTGCAGAATTGGCGCCATCCGCCGCAACCAGCAATCGACAGCTGAGCTCGCACTGGTCCCCACCTTCATCAACCGTGACCTCGGCCCGCGCTTCGTCGATGTTGACAGCAATAATGCTCGCGGGGCACAGGAGATCAAGTCGCGGCAGCATATCGAGAGATGCCTGCAAGAGTCCGCCGAGAACGCGATTGATGACGACATAGCCAAGCGCTTCGACTCCTTGTTCCTCTGCGTCGATATGCGAAAAGCCGAATCGGCCCTTGTCCGAGATATGGATGTGCTTGATCGGTGTGGATGCCGACTCAATCTCCGGCCAAAGACCCATGGCTTCGAACATCCGTTGAGTGCTTCTCGAAAGCGCCGTCGAACGATCGTCGAAACTCGGCTGCAATTCGGCAGTTCGGGCGACAGCTTCAACGACAGCGATTTTCAGGTTGAGCGGCTTGAGTGCAAGCGCGAGACTCGCACCAATCATCCCACCACCGGCGATGATGACGTCGTAGTCGGGTTGGTCCTCACCGTTCATCGCGACTACCCGGCTATCAAAGCCTCGACCTCGTCAGGTGCCTTCGCGAGGCCTTTACTCAATATATCGGGCCCGTCAGTTGTGACGGCGACGTCGTCCTCGATCCGGATACCTATATTTCGCCATTTGGCCGGGACCTTCCGACTAGTAGAAATATAGATGCCCGGCTCGATGGTCGTCACCATGCCAGACTCAAGAATGCGCCACTCGTCGCCAACCTTGTAGTCACCAACATCGTGCACATCCATGCCGAGCCAGTGGCCGGTCCGGTGCATGAAATATTCGCGATATGCCTCATCACGAATCAGTCTCTGCAGGGTGCCATCGAGCAAACCGATTTTCTTGAGACCCTTCGTGATGATACGAACCGCCGCGTCATGCGGATCGTTCCAGTGATTTCCAATAACCGTCTTCTCAATCGCCGCTAACTGTGCTTCGAGTACGATTTCGTAGATTACGCGCTGTTCGGGAGAGAATATGCCGTTGACCGGCATGGTACGCGTGACATCCGACACATAGTAATCGTATTCACAGCCGCAATCGATCAGGATCAGGTCGCCGTCCCGAAGCACCCCACAATTGTCGATGTAATGAAGCGTGCATGCGTTTGCACCACTACCGACGATCGGCGTGTAGGAAATAGTCGCGTTGTGACGACGGAATTCGCGAAGGTACTCGGCTTCCACCTCGTACTCGAACAATCCGGGCCGGATAGCGCTAATCGCACGCCGGTGCGCTTGCACGGCAATTTTTGCTGCCTTGCGCAATGCCGAAATTTCTGCCCGGCTCTTGTAGAGACGCATATCGTGCAACACGTGATCGAGCGCAACGAACTCGTGCGGCGTGCGAATCCCAGATGAGGCTCGATTTTTCAGCGACTTGACCCACTCCGTTATACGTTGATCAAAATCGGAATAAGCCCCCAACGTACAGTAGACCCTGTTCCGGGTCTCGAGAATACCCGGCAGGATGTCATCGATATCGTCAATCGGGAACGCGTCGTCGGCATCGTAGCTGGCGACGACGCCATCCGGTCCCGCTCGAGACCCGTCCCACTGCTCTTTTTGTCTGTCACGCTCGCGACAAAACAGGACGTATTCCCCGTTGTCGCGTCCGGGAACAAAAATCGCCACGGCGTCAGGCTCGGCGAATCCGGTCAGGTAGTAGAAATCGCTGTCTTGTCGAAAACGATACTGTACATCCCGGCTGCGCATCCGGACAGGCGCGCTCGGCAGTATTGCAATGCCGTCCTCGCCGATCATGCGCATTAGCGTTTTACGACGTTTTGCAAATTCGCTTCTATTCATTCGGACATTCGACAGAGTCAGTGGAGGGCATCGGATTCGTCGCGCAATATTTCCTCGTCTGGCGTGCGAAAATCGGCAAGTTCTTCATAAATCAGCTGTGCTGCAACTCGAAGGTACTCCACCAGTTCGGCGTAAGCATTTTCTTCTTCCTCATCTTCTTCTTCAACTTCGGCCCGCGTAATCTGCAGCATGTCCTTGATGATATCGGCGAGCGGATCAGCAGCGAGTCGCTCCCTGAGCGCATCGTCCTGTTTTTCAGAAACCAGTCCGTGTAAGAACCCTTCGCACCACTGCGCCATCGCTTCTGCACGTGATGCCGTCGAATCGCCATCGCCCGGCAGGAGCAACTCGAACTCCGAAAGTCGATTGACCAGTTGCCGCCAGGTGCTAGAACACAACGCGCTCAGCATCGTTTCACACTCCGCACGCAGCAGATTGCGTGGGTCCGTTTCACTCAGCACTAGGTTCAGCCAGCCGGATGCACCTTCTGCGCCACGCACCGACAATCGTCCGCAGAGCAACCCATGCACCTGTCCGGCATTCCAGCTGGAACCGCATCGCCTTAGCGCATCTTCGAGTTCGGAGTGATGAATGACCTGTTCTGTCATGCCCTTTCCGGGAAGTAATCAGCCGGGCCGAATGATCCCATGTTGTGACCTAGCTGACCACGAAATTGACGCATCAGTTACTGACACGATTGATTCTGTTCGTTCCGGGTTCTATATTGCACCCATGGCCGTCGAAAACACTGCAATGTTTGAGCATGAATTGAAGCAACTTGAGAAGCGTGTCGATGCTCTCGTCCAGATCTGTGATCAACTGCAGGATGAAAACCGTTCCCTGCAGCAACGACAAGACATGCTGACTGCCGAGCGCGCGACCCTGCTGCAGAAAAATGAGCAGGTCAGGGCTCGCGTAGAGGCAATGATCGGACGGCTGAAGGCAATGGAGCAAGGGGGATAGGCACTGCCTTTTTACCCGCAAGTCGAATTTAGTTGAATCCCGAGCTTCCGCTGATACCAAGGTGGGAGCCGCACCGGAGCACCCAATATGACCGATATGTATGCCCACGTCAGCGTCCGAATCCTTGAAAAGGAGTACCAGGTCGCCTGCCCAGCGAATGAGCGCGACGATTTGCTTGACTCGGCCGAAGTCCTGAACACAAAGATGCGGGAAATCCGCGACAGTGGGAAGGTCGTCGGTCTCGACCGGATTGCCGTTATGGCGGCACTCAACATGGCGAACGAGCTGCTGCAGACGAAAGCTAGGGACGAAGCCCTAGAAACGTCTTTGGGCCCGCGACTCAAGGTGCTAAATGAGCGTGTGGAATCGGTGCTCGGCAACCAGCAGCTGGGATTCTGACTTCCACATTCTTATTCAAATCGTCGAACGAGGCACGACATCCCTTTTCAATCTGCGGTAAGCTTTTACCCGGCGTCTCCTGCAGTGTTCGATACTGGCCTGGATACCTTTCGACCCTAAATCATTACCTCGGGGTCGTGTTCTGTCGGCAACATTTGTGCAGAACCACGTAAGTGGAGAGCCTGTTGTTGCAACGGCTGACCCCACCTGTTGCTCCGGTTCGAGAGCGACGGCCAGCAACGGCACAGGCGGGAGACGTCTCTTCCTGTCTCGATCTTTTCGGATATCTTGTCGACCGCACGTGAACCACTCTCAGACAAAGCAGAGGAAATCAGCACGACATGCACGCGCTTCCATGTCAGTCAAGGCGCGTGATCACGCTTCGGGTATCATCGCCGAAAATGTGACCGGCGCGCACTGGTTTCGGCGTGCGGAGTATATCGCATGCTACCTGCCAGCCCCTGATGAAGTGCACACGTGGGCAATTATCTCGCGCGCATGGGCAATGAAAAAGCGTGTTTTTGCACCCGTCATCGAAAACGATTCGCACATGCGATTCCTTGAACTTCGCAAAGAAAGCAAGCTGCGCCCGAATCGATTCGGGCTGCTTGAGCCTGACGACGGCGATATTGTGACAGCTCGAATGCTCGATGTGGTTTTGACACCGCTGGTTGCGTTTGATTCAGACAATTACAGAATCGGAATGGGCGGCGGCTACTTCGACCGCACATTCGCTTTTCTGGCACGCCGGGAACGCTGGTACCACCCAAAACTTGTCGGGCTCGCCTTTGCCTGCCAGCAAGTGGAGAAAATTCAGCCAAACCCTTGGGACGTACGACTTTTTTGCGTCGTCAGCGCATAGCCGTCATGCGTTCGGACATTACGAGGGCGCGCAATTAGCAACTGAATGACCAACGACGTCTCTACTTTTAAAAGCACCGGATCGCATCGCCTGACTATGAACGGGAAACACCTGATTTGTCATGAGCATAAACAACCTACAAGCGATGTGCTTATTAAGTTGTCAAATTTTCTTC
>CAZWEW010000045.1:0-7209 GCA_964633055.1 uncultured Woeseia sp.
CAATCGGCCGGTCAAGCTGGTGATGGATCGCGAAGATGTATTTCGTGCATCGGGACCGGCGTCGGCGACCTCGATCGACGTCAAGCTTGGAGCCACCCGGGACGGGCGCCTCGTTGCGGCACACGCGGACTTGCGGTACAGCGGCGGGGCTTTCCCTGGCATCTGGGGAGAGATCGGTGCGATGGCGGCCTGGGCTTGTTACGACATCGAAAACGTCCGTAGCGTCGGCTACGAGGTCATCGTCAACCGGCCGAAAGTTGCGGCCTACCGGGCGCCGTCCGCGCCGATGGCCGCTTTTGCCGTTGAGAGCACGCTCACACTGATGGCTGAGGGGCTCGGCATCGATCCGGTCGAGTTTCGTCTCAAGAATGCGGCACGCGAGGGCACGCGCGCGTCCTACGGTCCGACATACGGGCCGATCGGGATCGTGCCGACGCTCGAAGCGGTGAAAAAGCATCCGCACATGCGCGCACGGCTCGGTAAGAACCAGGGCCGCGGCGTAGCCTGCGGCTTTTGGTTCAACTTCGGTGGCCAGACTTGTGCGGACCTCATCATCGATGTCGATGGCACGGTCGGGCTTAGCATTGGTACCGTCGATGTGGGTGGCGCACGCGCGTCAATGTCGTTGATTGCGGCCGAAGAGCTGGGGATCCCGTATGAACAGGTGCGGTGCAACATCGCAGACACGGCATCGCTCGGGCATAACGATATGACCGACGGCAGCCGCGGGACGTTCTCGTCGGGTATGGCGACGATTTTTGCCGCACGAGACGCGATCGACCAGATGCGCGCGCGTGCAGCGAAGGTCTGGGGTATCAACGTGAAGAATGTTTTATGGAAGGAGGGCAAGGCTGTCGCGAAAGGAAAGCGCAAGTCATTGACGCTCAAGGAGCTTGCGGAAGCCTCGCCGAACTCAGGTGGGCCTATTTCCGGCCATAGCCAGACAGTGGCCGATGGTGCTGGCGTGTCTTTCGCTAGTCACATATGCGACGTCGAGGTCGACCCGGAAACCGGGGCAACGAAAGTTGTTCGCTACACGGTGGTGCAGGACGCCGGCAAGGCGGTGCATCCGGACTACGTCGAGGGTCAGTTCCAGGGCGGTGCGGCCCAGGGTATTGGCTGGGCCTTGAACGAGGAATACGTCTACGGTAAAGATGGCCGCCTGCAGAATCCCGGTTTCCTTGACTACCGGATTCCGGTCTGTTCCGACCTGCCGTACATCGATACAGAAATTCTGGAGATTCCGAATCCCAATCACCCGTACGGAATACGGGGAGTGGGCGAGACGTCGATCGTGCCGCCGTTGGCGGCGATTGCCAACGCGGTGTCCGATGCGGCAGGTGTCCGTTTGTCCCACACGCCGATGTCGCCGCCGCGCATACTGGCGGCGATCAAATCATCCGTCGATGAGCGTGGGCTCAAGAGCTGATGCCGGAGGTCCGATTGTTCGGCGGATTGCGCGATGCCGTGGACGGCGCGGAGTTGGTGCAGGTCGAGGGCACGACCATCCACGAACTACTGCAAAACCTTGGGCAGGAGTATCCCCATATGCGCGGGCGTATCGGCCAGGGCATCGCGATTGCAATCGATGGTGTTATCTACAGGGACGACTGGGAGCAGCCGATACCTGAGGGCGCGGAAGTCGGATTACTGGCTAGGATCTCCGGCGGCTGACAGCTTGGCCCTAATGGTGGCTCAGCTTTTTTATTTCGGGCTGTCATTGCGAGAGTGCAGCGACGACGTATTCTTATTACAACGTGTGGTGGCCAGCGCAAGGTTGTGTGCCGCTGTCGTTATTTTGATGAGCCAATTGTAGTTTAAATCAGCTGTAAGTACTCATTCACTCAGGATCCTTTTTATGCCAGTCGGCGCACCGTGCATGTCGCGGATTATCTCCGGGAACCAGTGATGTTCCATAAGGGATTGAGGAATATACGAAGGTTGTTGTAGCATGCGCCCCGACAGAGATCGTCACAACCCCTTACATTCGTTTTAGGAGCACAAAATGACCAAAGGATTCGCAGCAATTTTTGTTGCCCTGGTTATCGCGATAGTGGGTGCCAAGTACGCAAGTAATGTGAGCAAGGAATCAGATTTCGATTCTCCCAACGAAGCGTGGGTTACAGAACAAATGGAATTTGTCACTTGGAACGACGGGCGGTGGACTGCGTGGATTTATGAAAGCGAATTCGAACAGGTGCCGGAGGATGCGGGATCGTGGCATCGCCATTCAAATGCCAGCATAGCGTTCTTAAACTGGGACGGTGAACCGTGGCAGGCTAAGGTCGAGAATGATCGGTTTCTTCTGGCGAAGCGCGGAAACTGGGAAGAGGGCACCGAATCGTCAGACTCAATTCGCTACCTGGATTGGCATGGATACAAACGCTTACGAACAGTTCCTGACCTTCGGCGTTAACAGGTATTTGACAGAAAATTTTTTACGTATCAGTCGTAAGATTCGAGGCTCTTCCCTCTCACGATAATTTCGCATATCATCACCGCAAATTCATGGAGTGACCCTGGAAAATCGTGGGTAACAGAAAGGATAAATGTCGAATGTACCTAAGGATAGGAATAGATTTTCCCTTACGATTCAGGCAATATTTTTTTGATTCCAAAGCAAGACCGACCAACATCCACGTAACAGGCGAAAGTCTGAAATAACTAAAGAGGACGCAATTTTGCGGGTACCCTCCTGCATTTTCTCGGCGAGAAGCAACCGTGCTTCCGCTGGCGGGCTCAAGTGCGGCCTGGTCATGCTCCCGCTTTTGGGGATGCCCTACGTGTCATTTGCATCGGCATTCGACATGCGTCCCGGCGTCACCGAAATGAGTATGCGTATCCAGGAGATCCATCACATGGCTCTGTGGGTTTGCATCGTCGTTGGTGTCATCGTATTCGGTGCGATGTTCTACTCGATCTTCGCCCATCGACGTTCCAGGAATCCGGTCCCCGCAAAGTTTAAAGACAGTATTCTCGTCGAAGTTATCTGGACGCTGATACCAGTACTTATCCTCATCGGAATGGCGATACCGGCCACGACGGCATTGATTGAAATCGAGGATAACGACAACTCCGAACTTACCGTATTGATAACGGGTTCGCAGTGGAAGTGGCACTACGAATACCTTGGTACCGACATCAGTTACTACAGCAATACAGCCACGCCGGATGAGCAAATCGACAATCTCGTGCCAAAAGGCGAGCACTACCTGCTCGAAGTGGACGAGCCACTCGTTCTTCCGACGGGCAAGAAGATTCGTTTCCTGACGACAGCTGATGACGTCATCCACTCGTGGTGGATTCCTGACATCGCGGTCAAGCAGGACGCGCTCCCGGGCTTTATTAACGAGTCGTGGGCCGAAATCCCGGTAGCAGGTGTTTACCGCGGACAATGTGCCGAACTTTGTGGTATCGGCCATGCATACATGCCGATCGTTGCCAACGTCATACCGGAAGCCGAGTTTGACGGTTGGCTTGAGGAGCAGAGACTCGCCCAGGAACTTGCCGGCGATGCAGCAGTTGCCGCGCGCTCCCGAACCTGGTCGATGGAGGAACTCATGCCAATGGGCGAGGAAGTGTATGTTAAGCATTGCGCTACCTGTCATCAGCGTGACGGTGCTGGTCAAGGCAGCAAGTATCCGGCCCTTGCCGGCAGCGTAGTTGCGACCGGGCCGATCGAAGTTCATCTCGAAACAGTATTGAACGGCGTGACCGATACCGAGATGCAGGCTTGGGCACCACAGCTATCGGACTTGGAAATTGCCGCCGTCATTACCTACGAACGAAACAGCTGGGGTAATAACGTCGGCGATATCATTCAACCGCTCACCGTATTTGAGGCTCGATAATGGTTGCGCACGCCGACGAAGTAGCCAAACAGCGACATCCGATCGTGGCTTTTGCGTTGCGTTGGTTGCTGACGACCAATCACAAGGAAATTGGGTCAATGTACCTGTGGCTCAGCTTCCTCCTGTTCTTCATTGGCGGACTGATGGCGATGTTCATCAGGTTGGAGCTGTTCCAGCCCGGCATCCAGTTCATCGAGCCGATTTTCTACAACCAGGTGCTCACGCTGCACGGCCTGATCATGGTGTTCGGCGCCGTGATGCCGGCATTCGTCGGTCTCGCCAACTGGCTCGTGCCGATGATGATCGGCGCGCCCGACATGGCGTTGCCGAGGATGAACAACTTCAGTTTCTGGATTCTGCCGTTTGCATTCTTCATGCTGATCTCGTCGCTCTTTATGGACGGTGGTGCGCCGAACTTCGGCTGGACATTTTACGCTCCACTGTCGACCACTTACGGCCCGCCGAGTACCGACTTCTTCATCCTTGGCGTGCACCTGATGGGCATCTCTTCCATCATGGGCGCAATCAACATCATCGTGACGATTACGAATATGCGTGCGCCAGGTATGACGTACATGAAGATGCCGCTATTCGTATGGACGTGGTTCATCACCGCATTCCTGCTAATTATGGTGATGCCAGTGCTCGCCGGCGTGGTCACAATGATGCTGACGGACCGCCATTTTGGCACGAGTTTTTTTGACGCGGCTGGCGGCGGCGACCCGGCATTGTTCCAGCATATTTTCTGGTTCTTTGGGCACCCGGAGGTCTACATCATGATCCTGCCGGGCTTTGGTATTGCCTCTCATATCATCCCGACCTTTGCCCGCAAGAAACTCTTCGGTTACCACTCGATGGTGTACGCCACGGCGTCAATTGCCGTCCTTTCGTTCGTCGTGTGGGGTCATCATATGTTTACGACCGGCATGCCGCTCGCTGCCGAGCTCTTCATCATGTATGCGACGATGCTGATCGCCGTGCCGACCGGTGTGAAAGTCTTCAACTGGGTCGCGACGATGTGGCGAGGGTCGATGACGTTCGAGACGCCGATGCTGTTCGCCATCGGCTTCGTGATGATGTTCACGATCGGTGGATTATCGGGGCTCATGCTCGCGCTTGTGCCTCCGGACGTTCAGTACCACGACACGTACTTCGTCGTGGCTCACTTCCACTATGTGCTCTATCCGGGCGCAATCTTCGGCACGATGGCGGCAGTGTACTACTGGTTGCCCAAATGGTGTGGCAACATGGTCGACGAGCGACTTGGCAAGCTGCACTTCTGGACGGCGACCATCGCTGTTAACCTGACGTTCTTCCCGATGCATTTCACTGGTCTGGCGGGCATGCCGCGCCGGATTCCCGACTACGCGTTACAGTTCAGCGATTTCAACATGGTGTCGAGTATCGGTGCAGGCCTGCTTGGCCTGACGCAGGTGTTGTTCCTCTATATCGTCATCAAGACAATTCGCGGGGGAGAAAAGGCGACCGCCCAAGTCTGGGAAGGTGCCGAAGGACTGGAGTGGACCATTCCATCGCCAGCACCATTACATACTTTCTCCACTCCGCCCGTGATCTCAGACGGTGACGAACATTGAAACTGAACAATAAGCACAAAACCGCATTCAAGCTGGTGGCGATGGCCGTCGGTATGTTTGGTTTTGCTTACGCGCTCGTGCCGCTTTATGAGGTTTTCTGCGAAATCACCGGCATCAATGGTCGCGCCGAATTGCAGGCGGCGTTGCAGGAGGAAGTCAATGTTTCCGAGGTTAAGGAAGACCGTGAAGTCAGAATCGAATTCATAGCCAAGGTCGCACGTGGTCTTCCATGGGTGATGAACCCGATCGAGGGAGAGATGGTCGTCAAAGTCGGGGAGATGAACCAGACCGCCTATCGCGTGCGTAGTCGCGCACAAGTACCGATGGTTGCCCAGGCCGTGCCGAGCATTGCGCCCGGTGAGGCGGCACGCTACATGCGCAAGCTCGAATGTTTCTGCTTCGAGCAGCAGGAATTGATGCCGGGTGACGAGATGGACATGGGCGTTAGTTTCTTCATCGACGAAGATCTGCCGCCTGATATTAGCCAGATGACCTTGTCGTACACGATGTTCAACTTGGGCGAAGTTGAACATGAGCATATGGCGAGTCACGGGGAATAGCGGCGTGGAAGTCAATACTAACGAAACACCTAGCTACTACGTTCCACATAGCAGTGTCTGGCCGATTGTCGGCTCGATCGCGCTGTTCGTCACCGCATACGGCGGCGTCAATTTCATTCACCAGAGTACGGAAAAGGTCGCGGCGGAAGGCAGCTTCGGCGGACTGATGTTTTATGTTGGGCTAGCCTTGATCGCCTTCATGATGTTTGGCTGGTTTGGCAACGTCATCAAGGAAAACCTCGACGGCTTGGTCAGCCCACAGCTCGACATGTCGTTCCGGCAGGGTATGGGCTGGTTTATTATCTCCGAAGTGATGTTCTTTGCCGCGTTTTTCGGCGCGCTCTTTTATGCGCGGGTCATATCGGTTCCGTGGCTGGCAGGCGCTGGCAATAACCTGGAAACTCACCTGCTTTTATGGCCGGACTTTGCGGACACGTGGCCGTTGTTTCGAACGCCCGCGGGAGGAGCAAGTGGAGAGATGGGCCCATGGGGCCTGCCGTTCATCAACACGGCGATCCTGGTCACCAGCAGTATCACGGTGACGTTTGCTCACTGGGGATTGAAGAAGGGCCATCGCGGTCAGCTGACATTCTGGCTGTTTTTAACAGTTGCGCTGGGTTGCACGTTCCTTGCACTGCAGGTCGTTGAGTACATGCACGCGTACAAGGACCTGGGTCTGACCCTCGGTTCGGGAATTTATGGATCGACGTTCTTCTTGCTGACCGGTTTTCACGGTGCGCATGTCACGCTGGGGACGATCATGCTGATTGTGATGTTCTTGCGCGTCACTCGCGGACACTTTACAGCGGACAATCATTTCGCCTTCGAAGCGACCAGCTGGTACTGGCATTTCGTCGATGTCGTGTGGCTGTTCCTGTTTACTTTCGTCTACTGGTTTTGACAGGCAGATTTGAAGGATTAAGACGAATACCTGGATATGAAACCCAACGCGAGAATTAGCAACAACACAATAGAGAGCGCAACGCGAATAGTGAGTGACCTTACAGTACGTTCAGTTTTGCCACGATCTCTAACGAGGAAATAGAGACCGAGCCCAAGGCTGACAAAGATGCCGAGCATGGTTAGAAGAATCAGGGTATTGAACATTGGTTGAATACGGCGAAAAGTAAGAGAACGGTGAAAAATAGAAACAAGAACACTCAGTGATGTCAAGAACAGCAGAAATCAAAGTAACAGTCGAAC
>CAZWEW010000045.1:7219-13641 GCA_964633055.1 uncultured Woeseia sp.
AGACGACGGTCCTATACCTTGTGATTCGCTGATGTTATCGATGTGGGACAGCTCAAGGAAATCTTCTGTGGCGATCGATCTATGGACGAAGGATGCGACGATCGACGATATGAACCTGCACTTCTACCAGATGTTCCACAAGATGGCAGATACCTATCTCAGGGCAACCAGTAATTCCGAGATGGCGAATCAAATTCACGAATTTGGCGATGGCTTCGGCGAATCGTTGGGGCTGCGATGACATGAGCGTTTCGATTCGACATACATTGAGAGTGCTTCGCCCCGTGGCCATGATAGCGCTGGTTGCCTTGATTGGCGTAATCGGCGGTTACTACGCCAACGCGATGTTTTTCCCTGGCACCAGTCCCGAACAGCCGATTGAGTTCAGTCATCGCATTCATGCCGGCGATAACGAGATTCCCTGTCTTTACTGTCACGTGCAAGCGACGCGCTCCACGTCAGCGGGTGTGCCGAGCGTCAACAAGTGCATGGGATGTCATAACCAGGTTGGTCTGGACAGACCGCAGATTCAGTTGCTGACAAAACACTGGGAAACCAGGGAACCGATTGAATGGGTGAAGGTGCATGACCTGCCGGATTTTGTGCACTTCACACACAAGCGCCATGTGGCGGCCGGCATTGAATGCCAGGAATGCCACGGTCCGGTTGAAACGATGGATGTCGTCAGTCGCGAGGCGCCGTTGGAGATGGGGCTGTGCCTCGCCTGCCACCGGGATAACGACGTTGAACACGGGACCGATTGCTGGACCTGTCACAAGTAGAATAAGGATCAGAACAGGAAAGTGGCTAAGGTAGATCGAAGAGAGTTCATCAAGCTTGTCGGGGCCGGCGGTGTCGGTACGGGCGCCGGCTTTATGTTGGCTGAGGCTAACAAAGATCCTGTCGAGCACCTGATTCCCTACATGGTTCCTCCCGAGGAGTTCAGCCCGGGCGTCGTCACTTGGTATAACTCGGTGTGCGGCATGTGTTCTTCTGGTTGCGGGATATCTGTCCGTACGCGTGAAGGTCGCCCGAAGAAAATCGAAGGCAATCCACTGCATCCGGTCAACCAGGGCAGGCTTTGTGCGCTGGGACAGGCTGGGCTGCAGACACTTTACAATCCCGACCGGCTGACCGGTGCGATGTTGCTGCACGGTGAGCGGGGGAATGGAACGTTCCTGCAAATGACTTGGGATGAATGTCTTGAAGTTGCCGCAGAACGCATTGGCACGGCGAGAGACAGCGGCGGCAACGTTTATGTCCTGAGCGAAGGTGTGAATGGCCATCTCGCCGAGTTGCTAGCACTGTTCACGGGCGGACTCGGGAATGGACAGCTCCTTTACCATGACTTCGACCATCCGCATTCGCTTTACGCCGCCAACAACAGGTTGTTCGGCGAGGACCGGATGCCCTACTACGACATCGGCAACAGCGATTACCTCCTGTCATTCGGTGCCGATTTTCTGAATCACTGGTTGTCACCCGTGCATCACAGTCTGGGTTTCGGCCGCAGCCGAGGCAGGCATGGTGCACGCGGAAAATTTGTGCAGATAGAGCCCAAGATGTCTATCAGTGGCGCCGCTGCCGACGAGTGGGTGCCGGCTACGCCGGGCACGGAGGGCTTCCTTGCCCTGGGTATCGCACATCATCTCGTTGCTGAGGGCGCTTACGAAGGCGAGGACGCTGAGGCTTGGCGTGCCGCGCTTGCCGACCACACTCCGGCAAATGCTGCTGAACGGACGGGTGTGCCGGAGGAAACGATCGTTCAGCTCGCAGACGAACTGTCACACGCGAATCATGGTCTCGTGATAGGCGGCGGTTCCGCTGCGGCTGGCAGTAATGGTGTCGATACGCTGGTTGCCATCACGGCGCTCAATCACCTGGTCGGCAATATCGGTGAAGCGGGTGGCATTATATTTAATGGGAATCCGGTAAGCGGTGGTTCCGCCATTGATAACAGGGCTAGCTACCAGCAGATGGAAGGGTTGGTCGAAAACGCGCGCCAGGGCAACATCGATGTGCTGATCGTCAACAACACGGACCCCGTATTCACGATGCCGCAGGCCGCGGAATTCCGTGAAGCTATGGCGTCGATTCCATTCATTATCAGCCTGTCGACTTTCATGGATGATACGACGGCGCTGGCTGATGTCGTACTGCCCAGTCACACCTATCTTGAAAGCTGGGGCGACGATATGCCCGAGCCTGGTGTCGGGTTCTCAATCGGCGCCGTTTCCCAGCCGGTCGTGTCGCCACTTTATGACACGCGCGCCACGGGCGATATCGTCATCGAGCTTGGAAGCAGGCTCGGTATGGGCGAAGCGATTCCATGGACGAGTATGGAGAATTGCATCAAGGATGGATGGCGCCGAATTTACGAAAGCGTGCCCACTGACGAAGGTGAGACAGCGGACTTCGATTCGTTCTGGAACGACGTGCTGGTTTCAGGTGTTTGGGGCGAAAACGTCAGACGCGACGACGCAGTGACGATCAACGCGGATGCTGTGTCGGCTATCGACGTCGCTGATCCGGAATATGCAGGTGATATAGGTGAATACCCGTTCATCCTGCATCCTTATGTGACGACCGCGTTGTACGATGGTCGTGGTGCCAACCTGCCGTGGATGCAGGAGTTGCCCGACCCGATGACCAGTATCGTGTACGGTTCGTGGGTGGAGATCAATCCGGTGACCGCAGCGGATATGGGTATTAGTGACGGCGACATACTTCGCGTCACCTCGACCCAGGGAACCATCGAAGCGCCTGCCGTACTGTTCCCGGCCATCATGCCCGAAGTCGTCGCAATGCCCATTGGGCAGGGTCACGAAGAATTCGGACGCTATGCCAGCAAGCGCGGTGTCAACCCAATCCAGATCCTGGCACCGTCAGTCGACGCGGATTCCGGCGGGCTTGCGACTGGTGCTACGCGCGTCAGTATTGCGGTAACCGGCAGGCGCGCGGAGCCCGTGAAGATCGGTGGAGAGGCGCGCCAACTCGGTAGGGGAATCGTGCAGACGACCGGCGGCGGCGGTGATGCCGGCCACAGTGCAAAACTCAATAGTATTCCAATTGCGGTGGAGTCAGCATGAACTTCTTCGAGCGATTTATCAGTAGCTGGCGCGAATATCGCAAACCGGGTTATTACGAAGAATTCGACTACGCCTGGACGATGACGATCGATCTGGATAAGTGCACGGGCTGTAGCGCCTGCGTCACCGCCTGCCAGGCAGAGAACAACACGCCGATCGTGGGTGAAGATGAACTTCGCAAAGGCCGCGAGATGCAGTGGATCCGCATCGAACGGTACTGGGAGGGCGAGTATCCCAACGCCAAACTAAAGTTCATCCCAATGTTGTGTCAGCACTGCGACTCGGCGCCTTGTGAGACCGTCTGTCCTGTATCGGCGACCTATCATAACCAGGATGGACTCAATACACAGATATACAATCGTTGCATTGGTACACGTTCATGCGCTGTGTACTGCCCGTACGAAGTTCGCTACTTCAATTATTACGACCATCAATGGCCGTCGCCGCTTGAGCAGCAACTGAATCCAGACGTCACGGTTCGGGAGAAAGGCGTCATGGAGAAGTGCACGTTCTGTGTGCAACGCATCCGACAGGCTAAGGACCATGCCAAGGATGACGGTCGCCGACGGGTTCAGGATGGTGAGATGCAGCCGGCCTGCGTCCAGAGCTGCCCGACCGAAGCGATGGTCTTTGGTGACCGCAACGACCCGGATAGCCAAGTCTCTAATTCGATGCATGATCCGCGTGCGTATCGGGTATTGGAGGAGAACAATACCAAGCCATCCGTGATTTACCTGAAGAAGGTAGACGCTAATGCGGGCTGACGCAGCGAATATGCAGTTTGCCGACGTCAATGACGATGTGGTCAACTCGATTGTCGTAACCGGACGGAACTACTACATCACGCTTGCGATCGCCGTCGCGGTCTGGATCGGCTGCTTCTTGTTCCCCTGGTTTTACCAGCTGAACTACGGTATTGGCGCGGCAGGCATGAATCACCCCACGGTGTGGGGAACCTATCTAGCCAGCTTTGTCTTCTGGATCGGCTTGAGTCATTCGGGCACGTTGCTCTCCTGTGTGCTGCACATCACGAATAGTGAATGGCGTAAGGCGATGTACCGAAGCGCGGAGGCGATGACGCTGTTCTCGCTGATGGTTGCGGCAATGATGGTCATGGTGCATGTCGGGCGGCCGTGGTTCATCCACTGGGCCCTTCCGTATCCCAACCAAATGGAACTGTGGCCGAACTTCCGCTCGCCGCTGATGTTTGATGTGATGGCGATAACGACGTACGTGACGGGGAGCCTGATCTTTATTTACATGGGTTCGATACCGGACTTCGCGGCGGTCAGGGACCGCACGGAAGGCTGGCGACATCATATGTATGTGCTGTTGTCCCTCGGCTGGCGGGGGACGGACAGAGAATGGCATCGCCTCGGCTGGGCCTATACGTTTCTGGCGGTCCTGATAATCCCGCTCGCCGTGTCGGTGCACAGTATCGTTTCGTGGGACTTCGCAATGTCGATCGTGCCAGGGCTGCACCAGACAATCTTTGCGCCATACTTCGTCGTTGGGGCGATTTACTCGGGCACTGCGGGTATCGTCACCGTGATGTTTTTGCTGCGAAAATACATGGGTTTCGAGCACTTCATCACGAAGCTGCATTTTGACAACCTGGGTAAGCTGTTGCTGGTGTTGTCGCTGATCTGGACTTACATAAACGTTCTGGAACTGTTTACGGGTTGGTACAGCGGAACGTCGACAGAATATGAGCAGTTGAAATACAAGCTCTTCGGGTATTACGCGCCTCTTTACTGGGAGATGATCCTGTTTTGTGCGGCTGCACCGTTGCTGCTGATCTCGAAGAAGTTCAGGACGTCGTTTGTCCCGATGCTGATATTGTCTATCGCGATTAACATTGGCATGTACACGGAGCGCTTCCTGATTATCGCCACCACATTGTCCAGGCAGTACCTGCCGGAAACCTGGCGTGTATATGTCCCGAGCCTCGTCGAGTTGTCGATTCTTGTTGGCTCAGTCGCGATGTTCACTACGCTTTTCCTGATCTTCGTGAAGGTCTTCCCGAGCGTGTCGATTTACGAGGTCAAGGAGACGATGCCGACTCCGAAAGCGAAAAAGGGTGAACCGCAATGGTAAGCAATACATTAGCTCTTTTTCGCGATCCCGAATCGGCACTGGCGGCAGCAGCACAGCTAAAGAACTCCGGTTTCGATGGACTGGAGGTCATGTCACCAATTCCAATACATGGCATCGACGATGTGCTTGGTGAGAAAAAATCCGTGATCAAGCGATTCACGTTGTTTGGCGGCATCATCGGTGCCTTGTCGGGTTTTACCCTGGCGGCGGGAACTGCAGTGTTGTACGCACATCCGACGGGCGGCAGGCCGATCATCACAATACCGCCTTATTTGATCATCACTTATGAGATGACGATTCTCTTCGGCATCCTAGCGACCGTGCTGGGATTTCTGATCAGCGCAAGGTTTCCGGCGATCAAAGAGCGTGTGTATGCGCCGGAAACTGCGGTTGACAGGTTCGGTGTTACGGTCAGCTGCGATTCTGAAGATGCATCGAGTCGCGCGGCAGATATCCTGCGTGAAGCGGGGGCCGAAGAAGTTCGACATATCGGTGGAAACGACACATGAAACAGTTAAGGCTTCTGATTATTCCTTTTCTTCTGATGTTGCCGGCACAGTCCGGGTTCGTTTACTCGTGGGATAAGGATATGGTCGACCAGCCTTCAGAGAAGGCGCAGGAGTCGATTGCACCACCCGGGCCCGGGTCGATACCGCTACACGGGGCAGAAATCGTGCCGATTCCGATGAATGATCTGGAAGCAGACGAGATGAAAGTTGCTGCCGCGTCGCTGCCCAATCCGGTTCCGGCGGATGTCGCGTCGATCGCACGAGGCAAGGAGTTTTATGACATCAACTGCTACGTCTGCCACGGCTCTGACGGGCGGGGACAGGGGCCGGTTGGGCTCCTGTTCGCGGAAAAAGCTCCGGTCGATCTAAATGATGCGTACACGCAGGATCAGACCGACGGGCAATTGTATTTCACGTTAACGCGCGGGCGTGCGTTGATGCCGTTCTATCGCGATGCGCTAATTCCTTCGGAACGATGGGATGTTATCAACTACGTCAGAAGTGATTTTGGACAGGTCGGCATGGTGACTAATGAGTAGTCCTCGAACACAACGTGGCAACGTAGCCTTCGGGGTACTGGTCATTATTTTCCTGATAGGTGCCGGCGCGCTTGCTTATGGCCTGACATCAACCGATGCACGGCCAGACTTTCCGCTGTTGACCGTTTCGTTTCTGTTCCTGCTGGGTATTAGTCAGGTCGGTGTTGTATTCACCGCGATACTGCGTC
>CAZWEW010000046.1:0-13604 GCA_964633055.1 uncultured Woeseia sp.
TCGACACCCACGCGCACTGGGAGTTCCGAACTGGAGACGTCCTCGAACCGCACAACTGGACGCTGGTCGCCAACGTTGCCTACGGTGTCACAGCTGGGCTCGACGTCCAGACCGCGTCCAATGACTACCTGGCTTACCGCGATTTCGTCGAAACCGGGCAATCCATCGGTCAACGCGCATTCATGACGGCGCGCGGCGTGTTTGGAGACACTGATTTCCAGTCCTACGACGAAACCTATTCCTACCTACAAAGATACGCCGAGCACTATCATACGAAGAACATCAAGTCCTACGTCGTCGGCAATCGAAAGCAACGACAGTGGGTCGTACTGGCGAGCCAAGCGCTCGGCCTGATGCCAACAACCGAAGGGGCGGCCGATCAGGCGCTGAACATCACACACGCCATTGATGGCATGCACGGCAATGAGCACACCTTGCCAGATTCGCCCATCTTCAGGGATGTTGTCGAGTTGTATGCGAAAACAAAAACAGCCTATACGCCGACGCTGGGTGTGCAGTACAACGCGGAAGGACTGGTCAGCTATTTCTTCACGCGAACAGAGGTTCACGACGACCCGAAGATGCAGCGTTTCTATCCGCAAAATCGTCTTGACGAACTGACCCGACGTCGCGGTGCCTGGCTTCGCGATGACGAATACGACTTCCGCCGGGCGGCCGCGCAGGCAGCAAAGATTCAGCGGGCAGGCGGACTGGTCGGTGTTGGTGCCCACGGTGAACTGCAGGGCCTCGCTTATCACTGGGAGATGTGGAGTTACGAGATGGGCGGCATGACGCCGGTCGAGGTACTCCGGTCGGCCACGATAGACGGGGCAGTCATCATCGGGGTAGAACAGGACCTTGGATCAATTGAAATTGGAAAGCTGGCTGACATGGTGATCCTGAATACGAACCCGCTCGATGACATTCGCAATACGATCGACATCGAGCGTGTTGTGATGAACGGCCGTCTGTACAATGGTTACACGATGGATCAGCAATGGCCGGAACAGGTGCCGCTGCCACCGTTCTGGTGGTGGAACGACAGCGACGCTCGTTATTCAACGACACCGGTAAACCAGCAATGAACGGAGGGGAGACAATGTGGATTCACCGCATTCTGATTCTGGCCGTGGCTATCCTAGCCGCCGCAGCAGCGAGGGCACATCATTCCTTCGCAGCGGAGTTCCTAGACGACCAGACGGCAACGATCGAGGGCGTCGTTACCGAGGTCTGGTTCAGAAATCCGCATGTCCGATATTATCTCGAGATTGAAACGGACGCCGGTAAGGAGAACTGGGACATTCGCGGCAAGAGTCCTACCTCACTGATTCGGGAGGGATGGACACCAAAAACGATCGAGGAAGGCGATCTGATCAGTGTGCACGGTCATCTGGGGCGCGACGGTCGAAAATTGATGTCTATCATCTCCATCAAACTGCCCGACGGCTCAACGATTAGACTGGAGTACTGACCCTATGCGCACGCTGACAATACTGTTTCTCCTTGTTGCCCACGGCGTAAACGCAAATCCTGGATTCGAGGGCGATTGGAAGCTTGATATCACGACGAACAATGCACCGCTGGTCGGCGTACTGAAAGTCGAACGACATGGCGACGAATGGAAAGCTTGGGTCGAGGGTGGTCCGGCGCCGGTAACGGTTGATGGCGATAGCATCACCGTTGACGTCGATTCCCGTGATATTCGGGGATTCATTTTCATCATGCGACTGCACGGTACCCTGGATGGCGGTGGTATTTCCGGCAACTATTCAATACACGCAGATGCCGATGTGCCACTCAAGCCCGGAACCTTCGTCGGCGCGCGCTACGAACCTTCCAAACGACCGAGCGAATCGGCTCCCGTCAACATCTCCGGAATCTGGAAGCCGGGCCCGGGGGTGGACATCCGCAAGTACTCGATGGACCTTACCCCCAAGGCCGAGGAATGGCATGCCGGCTACCTGATGCATTACGACCAGCCCGGCGTACGCTGCATCTCCCCTGGCATCGTCGCAATGGTCGCCTGGGGGGGCTACCCGTTCGAGGTGCTCGAAAACGAGAATCGGCTGACTTTCCTGTACGAGGTAGATAGCGAGGTCCGGCGGATATTCCTGGGCGACCGTGAGCCGCCGGAATTCTATCCACCATCCAGCGTGGGCTACTCCATCGCGCGATGGGAAGGCAGCACGCTGGTCATCGAGACAACCAACATGATGCCGAACGTGCGCGATTTTCGCGGCGAACCCATCTCCGAGAACGCGATGATGCAGGAGGTGTATACGCTCAGCGAGGATGGACAAAGACTCGACGGGATCATCACCTTGCACGACCCCGAGAATTACGAACGACCGCCCGTACGCCGCAGGCATTGGGTTCGAGATCCCGAGATCGAGATCTACCCGTACGAATGCGATCCCGACTCCTTCTATCGGCAGATGTACAACGAGGGCAATCTAGACATGTACTTCGAGCGCTCAAAAAGGCGAATGTAGCCGCCTCCATTTGCGCATGCATAGCATTGTGCTAAATCCCGCGACGCTCGAACTTCTTTTGTGGATATACAAAAGCATAGTTATATATATTTTGCGTACCGTATTTGCGCTGACGCCAACAGTAACAATAGTTATGGCCTTCATAGTCGGCAAAAAGTACGTCGCGGAAGCCAGCCGCACGCTATCTCGCTGGTGGGAACAAGAGCACGAGTCCTACGAATAAAAAACAGAGCCGAGAGTCGGTGTTTCTTTACTCGTCCGTGTCGTAACCTGCCTCGAGGTAGAGCCGCGCAGCCTCCATCGTGCATGGCGCCTGAATGACCGGGCGATCCGCTAGTTTTTCCCAGCGGTGCGTGAACGTGAAGGGATCTGCGAGGTAGACGGGATCTGTGATCGTAATCTCGGCATGCAGATAGGTTCCCCCATCGGACATCGTGAATTTCTCAACCAACTGCTTTTCCGCGCTCGAATCGACGCCGGTGTGTGAACCCCAAGGGTCGTCGATGAAGTTGGTCGTTTCGACAATCAGCGTGTCGCCTTCGAAGCGACCCGCGGAATACCCGAGCCTTGACGGCGCACCGATCTCACCAGTCCCATTCAGGTGAATATAGCGCTTGTCCAGCATCAACTCACGCTCGATGACAACCGTATTGTCGTCGGGACGGGTCAGGACCATAGGATAGGGCACAATCATCATTTTCGGCGGACCGGGATTACCACAGGTCACCATTGGGTTCTGGTCTTCGTGAAAATTATCGACAATCTCTTGGCCCCTGGCAGACAACGGCCAACCTTTCGGTGGCTTGTAATGCGGATTGAACCCGCCGACGTCCGAGCGTTTCCAGAGGCCCGTGAAATCGGTTGACGGTTCGACCTCGGTTTCGATCGAAGCCGCCATTCTCCGGTCAGTCAAGAGGCGCGTGCCATCATCAGTTTCCGCCCATTTCATGCCCGTGTAACGGCGTCCTAGGTCACGGTCATGCGGGCCTTCCCAGGTGATGCGGTCGCCAGGTTTCCAAGTCGTCTTGCTCCAGCCCAGCCTCGCCATGGCCGGCGGGTGCTGTAATTCTACGGTGTACTCGACAATCTCGCCCTTTCCATCCGGTGCATCGATTTGCAGGAAGACGTGCGGCATCGTCCAGCTGTACTTCACGACCTTGCCCTGGTACAGGCGCACATCGTCGCGGTTCAGGCTCGCGTGCGAATGATGTGCCGACGCGGGCAAGGCAACGAATCCAAAAATCACAATACCGATCGACAATTTCTGCAGCGATTTCATGATTACATCCCAGGCAGGAGTTCATTGTCCTTTGGCAGGCAACTTGCTTCCCTGACATCGGCATTCAGTATGCGATCGCGGAACTTGATATGCCGCCATTCGCCTTCCCAGTGCTCTGGGTCCGTCATGATGTATTCGGTGACCATCGTATTGCCATCGTTGATTACCTGGATACGCTCGACGATCCTGAGCTGATCACCGGTGAATACACCTTGCTGAATCAGGTGATTTTCGTCGGTAAACCCGGTCGTTTCGACAACCAGCCTATCGCTCTCCCAACGACCGATGGATTCGCCATTCCAGTTGTAATCCCGACTTACCTCCGGTTCGCGATCGCGTCCGTCAAGCCAGATCGCCCGATACTCGTTGTTCAGCCGAGAGACCATAAATATCGCCGTCGGATACTGAAGCATCATCAGTGAACCGTAACGCGTCATCAGGCGCGGCATCCCCGCCGGATAGCACTCGGCCGTCGGTTCGCTGTATCGCCGTCCCGCTTTTGCATACGCTTGGTATTCGTCGTAGATTTTCTGGCCCTTTGTCGTCCACGTCGGGTGGGGTTTGAATTCGTAGACCCCATAATTCTGGCCCCAGTCCTGCTCGCCGCGAAATGCCCAGTTGCCGGTCAGGTCGAAGGCCGCTTCCGGCCAGTCTTTGGCCAGATGCTCCGGGTTGAGCGACCCCGGACCCGTCTGCCGGGGATCCGAACCAATCAGTGGCAACTGCGCAGGTCGCGTCTTTCGCTCGCGCTCCTGCCAGGTCTCGCCCTTGGGCGGCGGCACATAATCGAGAAGCGAGGGAATCGTTCGCCGGATCTGCGCCGCGGGTGTCACCGCCTCAGCATAGTTTTCGCCGGTAGTGTGCCGCGTGCCGTCCGCCAGGGTGATCGTCGTCAGCAAACCACCCGGCCGGCCGATCTTGAGCGGATTGACGACCACTGTAATCTGGTCGCCATTATTGATCGACGACCGATTGAAACCTTGCCGACTCAGCACCGTGGTACCCGGACCCTCAATCTTCCAGAGTTCCATCTCGCCACTGTCATTCGTAACTTCCATGTTGATCGCCATGTGTGGGTTACGCCACACGAAACGCGTCACCTCGCCGGATACTGTAACGGTACGTTCCTTGTCGAATGCAACAGCCGAGTGATGAGCGGAAGCGACAGTACTAAAACCGACCCATACGGCGGCCAAAACAATTGAATATGCAAAACGTTTTCGAATCACGACATCTCCTTCATCTCTGCCTATTCTAGCGCGCAATAGAGTGCCCCGTTGTTAGCACGCCGGATGATTCTCGCTATGTGAAACTGCCTTTCAGGCCAGAAAGCATCCGGACAGGACACTGACCGGAAACAAACTATGCCACCAAGACCCGATCATTACTCAGCATATTCATGCTGCGAATCCACTGTTTATCGAATGGTTCACATCGTCATGGTTGAGTAATGGGATCAGAGATGTATTTCCAAGGACTCGCCTCACTGCCACGCTCGATCGTCACATCGATCACGGCCGGCCTGTTGTTGTCGATCGCTCTTTCGAGAACTGGTTTCAGCGATTCCGGAGAATCGACACGCCAAGCGTCAGCGCCGAACGACTCCGCCAGCATCACGATATCCGGGTTTTCAAGTTCAGCTCCTATGACATGGCCGTTATAGAAGATCTGCTGGTCGCGTCGGACGTTAGCGTAGGAACTGTTGTTGAATACGACGGTGATGACGCCGATGTCCTGTTGAACGGCACTCGCCAGTTCGGGCATGCCGAAAAGAAAACCCCCGTCCCCGATAACCGACAGGACAGCCCGATCGGGCATGCCAACCTTGACACCGAGAGCAGTCGGGAACCCATAGCCGAGCGTGCCCTGGTAGCCCGTCGTGATGTAGGTACGCGGCGCATAGATCTCAAAACCGAAATTCGATGCAAACCCGACCTGGCAAAGTTCTTCAATGAAGATGCCATCACGCGGCAGGACCCCCCGAATCATGTCGAGATAGTCCATCTGGGGCTGGATTTCGCGAATATTCCTGCTGGTGGTAGCCTTGGCGGCAGCGATGCGCTCCCGATCGCCCGCGTTGTGGCCTGTCTTGCCGATAACTTCGATCAGTGCACGAACACCATCGGCGGCATCTGCGACGATGCCAACATCGGGCCTGAACCGGTTCATTTCTTCGTGATCGATATCGATCCGGATAACCTTGGAACCCCCCTCGGGCGGACTGTCGATGCATTTGTCCCACGTCGCCCAGCGCATGTACTGCAGTTCGAGGCGCGAACCAATGCCAATCAGAAGGTCGGTGTCATCCCAGAGCAGCCGACCTGTTGCCGATGAGGTACCACATTCATGGTCCTCGGCAACGACACCTCGCCCTCCCCTGAACGATGTCACTGCCGCACCCAGCAATTCAGCCAGTTCACGAACCTCTTCGCTGGCTTCCCTTGCGCCACCACCGCACATGATCAGGATGTTCTTCGCACCCGCGACCAGCTTCGCCGCATCCTTGACAGCATCGAGATCGACTTCGGGTTTGTCGGGGCCGTCGATACCGTCACCAATCTCGACATCGTAGGTCTTCGCCATGGTGTCCCAGCACATTTCGACAGACACCGGGCCGGGTCTTCCCGAAATCGCCTGCCGGAAAGCTTCGTTTATCTGAGCCGATGTCCGAGTCGGATCCGCGATGTGATCGACATGCTTGATGATCGACCGAAGAAAACCTTGCTGATCACGCAACTCGTGCAGGTGCCCCCGGCCCTTGCCGAGGAAATCGGACATCACCTGCCCGGTCAGGCAAACGACAGGGACGTTGACACCATCCGCCGTGCAAAGTGCTGCACCAGCGTTCAGCAGTCCGGGGCCAGGCACAACCGAGAACACGCCCGGTTTGCCGGTCGCCTGCGCATAACCAAGCGCCATATAACCCGCACCCTGCTCGTGCCGGCTGATGACCTCCCGAATGTTCGGGTCCCGGTAGACGGCGTCAAACAGCGGATAAATCTGCGCACCCGGCAATCCGAATATCGTGTTCATTCCGTTAGCGGCTGCAGCACGGACCATGGCTTCGCCGCCAGTCATTTTTTCTATCAATTGTCTATCCCAAGAGTGACCAGAGAAATGCGATCGCGAACGCGGTCAATGACAAGATACCAGCCCAGTTCCAAAAAACCATACCTTTGCCAGGCCTGAAAGCCTCCGGAATCTCGTCAGACATGATTGCACGATAGTTGTAATAGGCAACCGCGGGGCTTGCCACAAATCCCATGCTCGTCGCGAAGAAAATGAAGGCCGTGAAGTTTCCCATCAGGAACAGCAGCATGATCGTCACGCCGACGACCTGCAGCAACAGGAACCGACCGTAGTACGACTCGGTATCGTCCGGCCGTCCTTTCATAATGCAGAAAAGCCGGTTCGTTACTCTCGGCAGGGCGTCCATCAATGCCACCTGCGTCGACCAAATTACGGCGATGCCTGCCGCAGCGATGACCGGATATACCCAATTGCCAACAACTGCGGTGAAGATGCCTAACAATTCGGTAGCAAACCCACCTGCAGACGTTGGTACCCCACGGCCGGTTTCAAACAATACCGCGGTGCCCATCGTGACGAAACATAGTGCCAGCACGAGAGACAGTCCGTAACCTAGGCGGAAATCGAACATCGCGCCATCGCGATCGAAGGAATCGCCCGCCAGGTTACGCTTTTCACAAATCCACTTGGAAAAGAGAATGGCGCCGTTCGATGGCATCGGCATCCAGCCGGCCATCGCAATCACAAACAGAGCGAGTGAACGATCCGGCGTCAATGCAACGGCCAGGCCGCGATCGTCACTGCCAAGAAGGGGCAACGCAAGAATCGTCGTCAGGACCGCGAGAATCGAGAACGTCAGTACGAGAACCTTGATGATGCGCTCCGCCTTAGCGTAGTGCCCGTTCATCAGGATCAACGCCGAGATGATCATCAGCGCGACCGCAACCTGGGGCCCGGTAAATGGCAGATTGAAAACGCTGATCACAAGCCCAGCTGTCACCAAGGCAACCGCGCCAGTCGCGATGAACATGTCGACGAAGAACCCGATTGTTAGCCATGCAAGGGCGACGCGGCTGATTTTCGAGTACCCGGTCACCAGGCTGCGGCCCGTTGCACTTGCGTAATCTACTGCAAAATGAAACGCCGGGTACTTCAGCAGCACGATGAGGATAATGACCCCAATCAGCGAGAAACCATAGTTGCCGCCGGCCTGCGTCGAGTACACCAGATGTGACACACCAACAGCAGTTGCAGCCAGCATCAGCCCCGGCCCCATCCGGGACAGAAAATTGCTCATTATGGGTTCCCTGTAGATTATTGTTGGTCAGCCTCGATGGTAACGGACCGACACCGATAACGGTAACTCACGACTCAGGACCAACTAACTTTTCGTCCCGCCGCAGACAGTATGTGGTTCCGCAGCAAGCAATGACGCTGCGGCGTACATGGCGAGCAGCGCACAGCCAAAAATGACACCACTACAGTTTCCGGGCTAATAGCGAAAAGTGTAACGAATCTTCGCTGCGGCGATGGATTCCGTGCTTTGGAATCTGTTATCCAAGTGCACATCGCGGTGCATATTGTGATTGATGACGAACCAGATGTCCTGTCCGGCAGACAGGTTATACCGGAAACGGCTATTGACGCCGATATCCTCGGAAACATTATCGTATTGCGCGAGTGTGACGAGCGACATCTTCGCATTGAAGGAAATTTCGTTTTCGAACGTGATCTGCCGCGTCGTTGTTTGCTGGTTTCCCGGGAACTCGAACTTGCTGTAGCCGTACTTGAGTGAGAATGCCAGATGCTCGTTGGGCCGCCACTCCAGTTCGGGTCGAATGTTCAGGCGATCGCCGTTGAAGTAGCCGCCATCGTCGACCCGCAGTTGAACCCGGAACCTACGAAAACTCGCCGACCGGATGAATCCGCCCCAACGCTGGGACAAATATTCACCGGGAGGAATCGTGATACCAATCCTTTCCAGCGGTTGCTCGCCGGGCAGTAGCCCTTCTTTCTGCACTTTGAAGTCAAGCCGCCCGAAATCACCTGCACTGGACCGAAGGGACAGGAAGTCCAGCGAAATCTCCTGGGTCTGAATGTCGCCCGTATCGAGGTATTCCCAGCTCGCAACCTCGAGTCCGTGGCTAACCTCGCGAATGAAGACGTCACCCTCGCGATTGCGACGATAGCCGAGTTCGCCACCGTAGAGACGTACTCCCGTCCGACTGGCAAATCCCATCGCGGGGTCGAAGTTTTCCTGAACTTCGTGAATCTGCACTCCCCCTTCGAGCCCCACCCGCGATGGAAATCCAAACGTCGCGCTCCAGGCAAGATCGTCGCCATCGACACCATCATTATCTGACTTTTGCAGCCAGAATCGCCCTTCGGCCGAACGATTGGCGCCGATTCGAGTATTGCGATAAAGAAAATCGGCGCCGTAAAGTAAACTGTCGACGTTCGACCCGGGATCACCGTAAGTGAATATCGCGCCGACCGACGACTCCTCGAGAATCCCGGTCGAGACGCGAGCCACCACCAGATCAGATGCATCGACCGTATCACCGTCACTCGTCGTGTAGGCATCCTGGCGGATATACAGGGTACCGAGATCCAGGTCACCAATGCGGCCACTGACCTTGCCGCCGGCAATGAGATCGACAGGCTTGCGATCGCTGGTCAGACCAATCGTCCGCGAGAAGAATGCGAGTCCGTTATTTCCTGAACGCATACCGATGGCGCGATTACCATGGCCACCGCCGATCGGTACTCCGCCAAACTGAAAGATGTCGAAATGCGTCAGGAAGAACGCGCGCTTCTCTGGGAAGAAAAGGCTAAACCGCTGCAAGTCAAGCTGACGGCCGTCAACTTCGGTGGCGGCAAAGTCCGTATTAATTGTGAGCAGACCGTTGATCGAAGGCGTCAGTTTGTAACTGATATCCAGCGACGGATTGAATTCGCTATCTGTCGTGCCGACAAGGCGATCGTTCTGATACGTCGAACTGGCGGAGGGAATGATATCGAGCCCCAGACCCTGGTCCAGTCTGGTCAAACCGTAAATTTCGCCGGAAACGGTCGGGTTCATCCTGCCACTACGTGACGCCCAGCCGATGCGCTCTGCCTTGCGCGCAATCCTGCGCCACACATTGATACCCCAGGTGTCATTTTCCGGGTCAAACGTGACCGTGTTGAAGGGGATCGCCATCTCCATCGTCCAGCCGTCCTCGACGACTTGCGCAGCACCTCGCCAGATTCCGTCCCATTCGTCGGAAGATCGGGTGGCGGTGGCATAGATAGCTTCCTCACGCACGCCGTTCGGGTTCAGGGTAAAGGAGTATCCGCTGCGCTTATTGTTGAACGGATCGATCATCAACGTCATGCGGTCGTCCGGCCACAGGCTGCCGCCCTGTCGCAGAATATTCGCGGATATTTGGTCGGGCTCGCTGTCGTGGGCGTAGCCCGCGACATAGAGTGTTTTGTCGTCGTAGGCAAAGTACCAGACGGTGCGTTCGGATGGTGTCGTGAATTCGACGGGCTCAACCTCGTGCATATCGCTGATTCGGACAGCACCCTGCCATTCCGAGGGCTCGATCCGCCCGTCGATGCGTGGCGCCTGGTCGATACGATTAACCCGGAACCGCTTCTCGTCCGTCGCCGTTTCCTGAGCGCCATATGCCACCGGCGTGCTAAGCGCCAGAATCGCAGCCACAAGGGCGGAAATGGACCAAGTCTTCGACATCGGGTCGCTCTGTTCCGTTCGGTATGCTGAAATACTGATGAATGCCGGCAACGCGAGCAGCAAACCTCGTCACGGATAATGCAACCGGACGCAAGTCTATGCTGTACATTACTACGCAAAATGGTACTTCTAACATTGACCAACTTCTGTCAAGGATTGTTACGATATGACTGAACCCGAAAACGGGGCCGATCAGGGTAGCCCACCCCGGAAATCACTGGCAAAAGCGGCTGTCTGGACGTTTGCTGGAGCAGCTGTCCTGACCGTCCTGTTCGTTATGCCTGCCGAGTACGGTGTCGACCCGACCGGACTGGGCGAAAGAATCGGACTGATGCGATTCCAGACCGTCGAAGCGCCGGATGTTGGCGAAACGACACGTGTCGTTGAAGGACAATTCCCGGAGATCCACCCCGACGATCCGTTCGACCTCTACGAACCCGAGACGCTGAGTGATCCGTTCTCGCGATCACACGATCGCGAGTTCCAGACAACGTCGATGGTGATCGATCTGGAGATGTTTGAACAGGTCGAGGTCAAGGCGGTCATGGACCAGGGTGACGGCCTAGTCTATTCGTGGCGCTTGCTTGAAGGCGAAACCGTGTATTCCGATTTTCACGCTGACCCGGTCGAAACCGACAATTACCCGGAGATGTACTGGATTCGCTACCTAGAGTCGGAAGCGACATCTGCCTCGGGCTCGCTGATTGCGCCGTTTCACGGCAATCACGGCTGGTACTGGCTGAATATAGAAGAGAATCCAATTAGGATTGAACTCGAGGTCCGCGGTTACTGGGATTCGCTGGAAGAGATCATGCGTTCGTTCCAATAGACCGGCCAGGCACAGCAGACATCGAAACCCGACAGTATTCGGGATTTGTCAAGCAGCAAAGAAATAACCCGCCAGCTGGTAATCAGCGAGAAGGAAACCCGCGAACATCAGTGCAACATTGAAAGCGGTGGTATTGCGTAAGAAACCACCCGAGGCCCGCCACGAATTAATCAGCACCAGCAGTATCGCGAGCGCCATCAGCTGCCCGATCTCCACACCCACATTGAAGCTGATGATATTGGCAACCAGGCCGTCCTCGGACAGCGTCAACGCCTGGAGCTTGGTTGCCAAGCCAAAGCCGTGTGCTAGTCCGAAACAGAATACAGCTATCTTCGGATTGGGGCGCTTACCAATGAACTTCTCGAAGCCACCGAGATTCTCGAATGCCTTGTAGACGACGGACAAACCGATCAATGCGTCGATGAGATACACATTGACATTGATATCACCCAGCACGCCAGTCAGCAGTGTGATGCTGTGACCGACGGCAAAGAGCGTCACGTAAAGCGCGATGTCCCGGGCACGGTACAGAAAGAAGATGACGCCGGCGAGATACAGGAGATGATCATATCCTGTGATCATGTGTTTCGCGCCCAGATAGATGAATGCTGTGAGCGCGCGTCCCGGATTCTGTTCAATAAAGAGCGCGTCACGATCGGCAACACCGTGAGCCAAGGCTGCCCCTGCCAGCAACCATGCAATTGCGCCAACGGCGAGCGTTGCCGCGGTACGCCACGAAATACGAAAATAATGGGTCTGGTTCAATGGTCTGCCTCCTGCTGTGGACAATTCTACTCGTGTTTTCGATCGTGTCCCGGTTCCAGTATCGTCCGTTGTAACAATTTGTCGAATTGACCGTCCCACTGTGATGAAATTCCCACGATACGATGCAGATAAACCCTTCAACAGACAACGAACGCTCCCGATTCGCTGACACGTCCATATCTTATGGCTGGGTATCGATTGTGTTGCACTGGCTGACTGCCACAGTCGTCATTGCGCTCTGGTTTCTCGGGCAGAGTATCGATTCGGCTGAGGCAGGGAACGTCGCTACGCGACGCACACTGCATGTATCCGTGGCGGCATCGGCCTGGCTCGTGGTCCTGCTTCGCATATTATGGCGATTCCGTGCAGGTCACCCGAAAGTCCGTGGGCTGACGGAACGCACGCATCGTATCGCCATGTGGACACATTACCTGATGCTCTTCCTGCTCGCGCTGATGCTCCTGTCCGGCCCGCTGGCAGTATGGGCGACCGGGCAAGCCATCGTAATCTTCGAAACCTTGGTGATACCGAGCCCGATCACCGTATCCGATGAGCTGCAGGAATTCGCTCGCACCGTGCATTCGATCTCCGCCCGCGGTCTCTTTCTGCTGGTCCTAATTCACATTGGCGCTGTACTCAAACACCTGATGTTCCACACTGACGATTCGATCGTGCGCATGCTCTGGCCACCCCGCAACATCGAACACGGAGTTAACAAATGAAACTTGCCAGTATTCGTTACGCCGGCCAGGACCGCATTGCCATCCTCCGGGACGATTCAGAAGTGGCATTCGTGGAAGGATTTACGTCGATGCTAGACCTGATCCGGTCGGGAGAAGATGCCGCGCGGTTCGCGTCCAAGACAACCGTGTCACTCAGGGAGGTGGAGTGGCGTCCGCCAATTCCGTATCCGGGCAAGATCTGCTGCGTCGCGATGAACAACTCGGCCAGTAATGCGCGCAAGATCAGCGCACCGGATCATCCCGCTTTTTTCCTCAAGCCACCTTCCTGCCTGATCGGACATGGCCAGATCATTCGAATTCGCCGCTACTACGGCAGCGTGCATCCGGAACCGGAACTCGCGATCGTGATCGGGAAGACAGCGCGCGACGTGGACGCGGTCAGCGCGCCAGACTACGTCTTCGGCTACACGATCTTCAACGACATTACGGGCAATGGCATGCGTGCCGAGGACATGTTTCACTACTGGGCACTCTATACGGATCCGGAAAATCCGGATGAGTTACAACGCCGCGAACAACATCTCTCGTACGCGGCACGTTACAAGGGCAGCGACACCTTCGGCAGCATGGGTCCAGTACTCGTTACCACGGACGAGATCGACGATCCCGACAATCTCGACGTGACCTGCACGGTCGGCGGGGAGTTAGTCGCCGAAGACAGTACCCGTTACTACAATTACAAGGTTGCCGAGATCCTGAGTTTTATCAGCCAGTTTCAGACGCTGGAACC
>CAZWEW010000047.1:0-13314 GCA_964633055.1 uncultured Woeseia sp.
GGTCTGGCCGGTAAATGCTCGCGATCTGCCGGGCTGGATTGCCGCTCGGATGAAGATCGCGAAGTTGGTACCTGATCGCGACGCTGTTCGGCTGATTGTCGACCGCGTGGAGGGCAATCTTCTCGCGGCCCAACAGGAAATCGAGAAACTGCGCTTGCTGCACGGTGAAGGGCAGATATCGGCAGCAGATGTGGACGCATCCGTCGCAGATTCCAGTCGATTTGATGTCTACAAACTGGTCGATGCAGCCGTCGAGGGTCAGGCGGGTCGTGCCATTCGAATTCTGAACGGCGTCAGAACTGAAGGCGTGGAGCCGGTCATCGTCATGTGGGCGCTAACGCGTGAACTCCGTACGCTTGCTGCGTTGGCTGACTGCGTTGCGGCAGGAACTGATTTGAGCGCGGCAATGCGCAGCGTGTATGTTTGGCAGAACCGGCAGAGTATCGTGCGGGCCTGCGTAGGGCGACATCGGACGGACGACTTCTACCGACTGTTAAAAACATTATGTGACGCGGATGCTGCCGCGAAGGGACAAAAGCGCGGGGATCCATGGCAACTTGCGACAAGAATTTTGCTGGAGCTTGCATCTACGGGTCGGGCCGCAGCGTGACGGGTATCGACAGATGACTTCGATGGGCGTATTTGGTGGGACTTTCGATCCGATTCACTATGGTCATCTGCGGACGGCGTTTGAGATGCTGCAAGCGCTGCGGTACGACGAAGTGCGATTTATGCCCTGCGGCAATCCCCCTCACCGGGAAACGCCGCATGCGGATGCAGCACTTCGGCTCGAGATGGTTCGCCTTGCCACGGAGGCTCAGCACGGATTCGTTGTTGACGACCGAGAATTGCAGCGCGAAGGGCCATCTTACTCGGTCGATACATTATTGGCGCTGCGAACTGAGTTTCCGCTGCGCCCGATCGGGCTTATCATCGGCATGGACACTTTTCTGAGCTTGCCAAAGTGGTATCACTGGCGGGAGATTCTGCAGCTGGCGCACATCATTGTCGCGCATCGTCCCGGCTGGCGGGCGCCGGATATGGGGCCGCTTGGTGAGCTGCTGGCTGATCGGGGCACGCATCGTATCGGCGATCTGCACCAGGCAAAGGCTGGACATATTTTCATCCACGACGTAACGCAGCTTGAGATTTCGTCGTCTGAAATTCGCGAACTCATCACCATGGGTCGCGATGCCCGATTCCTGCTGCCGGATGCGGTCCGCGGCGTGATCGAGAAGAGTGGCTGTTATGCTGGTACGGCTGTCGAGTAATCGAATTCTGAAGGCGAAATGGAACAGTGAATGAACAGCGAACAATTGAGTGAGCTGGTTGTAGATACACTTGGGGAGGTCAAGGGTCAGGACATTGTTAAACTCGATGTCAGCAAGATGACGACTGTGACCGACTACATGGTGGTCGCAAGTGGTAACTCGAACCGGCATGTCAAAGCGCTTGCCAAAGCCGTCGCAGAAAAGGCGAAGGCAGCGGGTCGTCGGCCGGCCGGTATTGAAGGAGAAGACGGAAGTGAATGGGTATTGCTGGACCTCGGCGATACGCTCGTTCACGTCATGCTTCCTCGGGTCCGCGAGTTTTACAACCTCGAGAAGCTCTGGTCACTCTCGCCGGCCAGCAAACGAGCTGCGACCGAAGGGTGAAGCATGCAGATCCGGCTGCTCGCTGTCGGTGACCGGCAGCCTTCCTGGGTTGTTTCCGCCTTTGATGTTTACGCTCGGCGTTTGCCGCGCCAGTGGCAGTTTAGCGCTGAGACCATACCAACGGCCGATCGGCAGAGGTCTCAGGCAGCGGATAAGGCAGTCGAAAAAGAAGGCAGCAAGCTGCTCGCAAGGCTGAAACCGGCCGAGCAGCTTATATTGCTGGACGAAGCGGGTAAACAGTTCTCGAGCCGAGAGCTTGCCGGCCGACTGCAGAACTGGCAGGGGACCGGCAACGATCTGGCGTTCGTCATCGGCGGTCCCGACGGTGTAGCTCACAAGGTTCGGGACCGTGCCAACTTGGTATGGTCGTTGTCCAGACTGACCCTTCCGCACGGTTTTGCGCGGGTATTGTTCATCGAGCAAATTTATCGGGCATGGACACTGACAACCGGTCACCCGTATCACCGGGACCGCATGTGAGTGGGCTGGGCCTCTGCCTTGCCTCCTCATCGCCTCGTCGGCCTGCCGGTTTTCGAGACGGTTGCCCTGCCCGAAAACGCCGGAATCTGCTTGTGGCCGGAACAGGAGTGACATGACAGACGATTCACTCAAAGAAGAAATTCTGATTAACGTCACTCCCCGTGAGGTACGGGCGGTGCTTCTGGAAAATGGCATCCTGCAAGAAGTGACCATCGAGCGTGCTTCCCGCCGCGGGCTCATTAGCAACATTTACAAGGGTCGGGTCTCAAGAGTCCTGCCCGGAATGCAGGCAGCCTTCATCGATATCGGACTGACACGCACGGCGTTTCTTCATGCCTCCGATATTTCTTGGAGTGGTGCACTCGACAACAGTAGTGGCGACCATGAGGTGCCAGATATTCGTGAACTCGTACGAGAGTTTCAGGATGTGATCGTGCAGGTCGTCAAAGATCCGCTGGGCTCCAAGGGTGCCCGGCTGACGACGTTCATTACCCTGCCGTCCCGATTCCTCGTGCTGCTTCCGGAGGGTTCGGGTGTCCGCGTATCCGCCCGAATCGAAGAAGAGGCGGAGCGAGAACGTTTGCGTTCCGATGTCGAAGCGATTCTCGACAATGATGACGAAAAGGGGGGAGTGATCGTCAGGACGGCTGCCGAGGGTGCAAGCCGCGATGTGCTGTGTGCCGATCTCGCTTTCCTCCGAAAAATCTGGCTAGCCATTCAGGTGAGGTGCAGCAATGTGCCGGCCAAATCGCTGGTGCACGAGGACTTGCCGCTGCCGATCCGAGTTCTGCGGGACATTGTGACTGGTGATGTCGAGCGTATTCTCGTTGATTCCGAGCCGGATTTTCGGAAAATGCGCGCGTTTACAGAGCGTTTTCTGCCCGAATTGACGCCGATACTCGAGCACTATAAACGGCGGAGGCCCATATTCGACCTGCATGGCACCGAAGACGAGATAAAGAAGGCGTTGGGGCGGAGTATTGCATTAAAATCAGGTGGGTATGTCATCATTGACCAGACTGAGGCAATGACGACGATCGATGTGAATACTGGTGGCTATGTGGGATATCGGAACCTCGAGGAGACGGTTTACCGGACAAATCTCGAAGCAGCGGTAACAATTGCCCGGCAACTGCGTCTAAGGAATCTGGGCGGCATCATCATCATTGACTTCATTGATATGGAGGAAGCTGAACATCGTGATCGTGTCATCGAAGAGCTCGAGCAGGCGATGACGAGGGATCACGCCAGGCATCAGCTGACGCCGGTTTCGCCGCTGGGGCTGGTCGAGATGACGCGAAAACGCACGCGCGAAAGCCTGCAGCATGTGCTGTGCGAAGACTGCGACCATTGCGATGGTCGGGGTTTTACGATGACAGCCGAGACGGTGTGTTTCGAGATTTTCCGTGAAGTCATCAGGCAGCACCGGCAATTTCAGTTCGATGAAGTGCTGGTACTCGCTCACCAGGACGTGATTGATCTGTTGTTTGACGAAGAAGCTGCGGGTCTGGCGGAAACAGAGGAACATGTTGGCAAATCGATCCGGTTGCAGCCCGAGTCGCTGTACCTGAGGGACCAGTTCGACGTAGTGCTGATTTGACGAACGTGAAGCGATTTCCGAGAAAACTGATCCAGACCATCGTCTGCTTTGGCGCGGTGATCGTGATCGTGCTTGCCATTGGTATCGGCATGTTTCGCCTGATGTTGCTCCGGGCCCCGGTGTACCAGGAAGAGATCAAAGCGTGGGCCAGTAACTCGATCGGTATGGATGTCGAGTTCGCCGGTATGAACGCACGCTGGCGATTGAGCGGACCCGAACTCAGTTTCTACGACACCGAATTGAATCATCACGTAACCGGCGCCAGCGCCCTGAACGCAGAAGAAGTCAGCATCGGCGTCGGACTGTGGCGGCTGATCGCCGACCGAGAACTGGTTGTCGACCGAGTAACGATTCGAGATACGTCGATTGACTTGCAGCGGAACGGCGATGGCACCTGGTTATTGCAGGGTATTGCTTTCAGTGAACTTGTCGGCGAACGGGAAATGTCCGCCGATGCTGGCGATATTGTCTTTATAGGTGAGGACATCGCCGTTGACTTCGAAGACCTGTCTTCGGGTCGGCTCGTGCCTTTTGACCTGCAATCTGTTGTCATCAGCCGGAATAGTTCGGAATTGAGAGTCGATTCCGAGATTAATTTGCAGGCATCGTTCGGTGAACGCCTCGAAATCGCTGCCAGTCGCCGGCTCGGACCAGCAGCTGATGACATCTGGCACCTGTACGTCGAGGCCGATTCGATAAACCTTGCGGAATGGTCGAGGTTCAAGCCGGAATCATTGCCGGAAATCCAGTCGGGGACCGCGGACTTCGTACTTTGGTTCGACCTCGACGCCGGTCAGGTTGACAATGCCTCCGCCAATGTCGTCCTTTCTGACCTGCAGGCAGTCGGTCAAGGTGCGGGTATGCCGCTGGGACTGCAGGGCAGTTTCGAATATTCGCTCGGGCCGGAAGAGTGGCTGTTCGGCGCCAACCAGATGCGGCTCGTCACCGTCGAAGGCACCGGGCCGCAGCCTTCGTTGCAGTCGCGCCGCGAGCAGGGCGAATCGTCTTTGCAGGTCAGTTTCGAGGTTATGGACTCGTATTTCAGCCTGGACGACCTGGAATATCTGGATGCTTGGCTTTCCGAGGATTGGCGACAGTTGCTGGATAACTATCAGCCAAGTGGTGTCGTTCAGGACGTGCAGCTCGAGCTCCGTGGCTTGGGTACCCCGGAACCCGAATTCGACATGTCCGCTAACCTAGATCAGGTTGGTTTCGCGGTACTTGGTGAGTGGCCCGGTGTTCGGGATTTTTCCGGCAGGGTGCGGGCAGATCGTGATGGTGGCCGGATCGAGATTGAGTCGAACAACCTGACATTCGACTTTGGTGAGCATCTTCCCGCCCCATTGATACTGGATGATGCATTCGGCACGTTGATCTGGCGACGAAACCGGGATGGCATCATTGTGTTGTCGGATAGCGTCCAGATTCGAAACGCAGACTTGGACAGCCAGATGAGTTTGCAAGTATCCATTCCGGTCGATGGCAGTTCGCCGATTGTGGATTTCGACAGTACCTGGTCTGTCTTCGACGTTAGCGCGCTGCCACGTTATTTACCCGTCAAGTTTGTCACACCGAAACTACATGCATGGCTGACCGACGCACTCGTTTCAGGCTACGTGCGACGTGGGACGACGCGACTCAGCGGATCGCTCGATGATTTTCCCTTTGACGATGACGAAGGGATTTTTCGTATCGACGCGCGGCTTGAAGACACCGTGCTCCAGTATCGCCCCGATTGGCCTGCTCCGGTATTCCGTCATCTGGATGTCGTTGTCGAGAACAAACGTGTCTATTCGGAGGAGAATTCTGCGGACAATTACGGCATCAGTATCGAGGATGCTCGGATGGAGATTGCTGATCTTCAAGAACCTGTCTTGACAATTGACACGTTTGCGACTGGCACGATGCAATCGATCAAGGCGTTCATGATTGACAGCCCGATCGCGACGGTTTTTCGTGGTCGACTCGACCGTGTGTCGGTAGACGGAGAGGCTTCTTTCGATCTTTCCATTGTTCTGCCGATCAATAATGTGGCTGACTATGATTTCACGACACGCATACGTGCAAGCGATGCCATGATGGCCCTGGATGGCTTTCCCGCGCCGCTGCGTGAGCTGAATGGCACCGTTACGGTTTCGCGTGACCATCTTTCGTCCGAATCGTTGTTCGCGACATTCCTTGGAACCCCGGTCGACCTGACGTTGAATAGGTTGCCGGACCCCACTCTCTCGCACCGTAACGTCCTGTCCGCTACCGGGAGTACGACAACCGAAGCATTGCAAGCCGAATTGGGCGTTCCGCTCAATGGCATTGTATCCGGCACCACCAACTACAAGGCGACCCTGCACTTTCCGAACGACAGATCGCCAGAGCCCGGCATGTTCCAGATCGTTGTCGAATCCGATCTGCTCGGTCTGCAATCCAGTTTGCCGGCTCCGCTGGACAAGCAGGCTGACGAGGTGGTGCGGATGACGGCCTCCATCGACTATCCGACGCCAGATCGGATCGTGACGGCCGGGAGTCTTGCGGGCGAGATCAACTGGATTGGCAATTTAGCTCGGGAAAACGGTAAGTGGGACTTCGACCGCGGTGTCGTTTCGGTTGGTGAGTATCCGCGCGCTGCGAACGTTCGTGGCCTGCACATTCACGGCCAGCTGGCAGAAGTCGATTTGCACGAGTGGCTAGCGGTCATCCGGCGAGGTAACCAGACGGTCGGAGTGAGCGATCGAATCCGCACGATTGACCTGGATGTCGGTGATCTGCAAGTGGTTGGCCAGACGTTCACGGATCACAGGATTGAGGTGAACCGCAGCGGCCGCGATTGGGTCATTCTTTTGACCGGTGATGAAGTGTCCGGGACCGTCACCGTGCCGTACGATTTTTCGGCCGGCCGGCCGATGGTGCTTGACATGGAACGACTGGCACTATCGGGTGGCAATGGCCCAATCGACGACGATCGTCCGGCACCAATTGATCCTCGGTCCCTGCCCGCACTGTCGGTTCATGCCGTTGACTTCACACTCGGGGGACGTCGCTTCGGTGCCCTTGACGTTGACTTCGATCGTACGCCGCGCGGACTGGAATCGATCAATCTCCGAACGTCCAACGACACGTTCTCCGTCAGTGGCAGTGCCGGATGGATCGTAGATACCTATGCGGAATCCGACCAGCGTACCTACATCACTTCGGTGCTGCAGAGCAACAATACCGAGAAGACGTTCAGTCAGCTTGACTATGACCCAGGAATCATCGGCGATGCGATGGAGATTTCGATGGATCTCCAGTGGCCAGGCAGCCCACTAAGAGATTTCATGGCGGTTCTCAATGGTGATGTAAACGTTAGCTTGGCGGAGGGCAGACTGTCTGAAGTTAACCCTGGCGCCGGCCGTGTCTTTGGTCTGATGAGTTTTACTGCATTGCCCCGCCGCTTGTCGCTTGATTTCAGCGACGTTTTCATATCCGGATTTGGCTATGACCAGATCGTTGGAGATTTCCGGCTCGTCAACGGCGATGCTTATACGTGTAACCTGACGTTGATAGGACCTGCGGCGGACGTCGGTATCGTCGGCCGCGCTGGTCTGTTGTCCCGCGACTATGACCAGGTGGCGATAGTCAGCACCAATGTTGGTAATACCCTGCCCGTTGCAGGATTCTTTCTCGGAGGGCCGCAAATTGCGGCAGCGCTGCTTGTCTTCGCTCAGGTATTTAGGAAACCTCTGAAGGACATGGGGCAGGTCTTCTACTCGGTCGAGGGTTCGTGGGACGATCCCGGCATCGATTTGGCTGATTCGACGCGTTTCGCCGACACTAGCAGTCGCGCCGGTTGCCTGAGTTCCGAATAAAGCGCTTGCTTCACCGGGGGATTGCAGGAATGATCGGGTGCTTGACGTGGCAGGGAAAGATGCATTGACAACCCGGACAACCAATACAGTCGATGCGGTAATGTCGCAGATGCTCGCCCCGACAGGACTCGATCAGAATGATCTGGAGAATGCGCTGGGTTCGCTATACCGGCGCGACGTCGATACCGCCGATCTTTATTTTCAAGTCAGCCGCAGCGAGACATGGATGCTTGAAGACGGCATTCTCAAGGAAGGCAGTTTCAACCACGATCAAGGCGTCGGCGTCCGAGCCGTCTGCGGAGATAAAACCGGGCTCGCCTACTCGGAGGAACTCGTGCTGCCGGCTCTCGAGAATGCGACTCTGGCAGCACGTGCGATCTCACGTCAGGGTCAATCGAAATCAGTGATGGTTCCGTCCAGAGGCGTATTTCAGTCCCTGTATCCCGCCACCGACCCCACCAGCAGCATTTCGGACGAGCAGAAGAAGGCGCTCGTCAGCCGAATCGATGAACAGACCCGCCAACTTGATCACAGGATTGAGCAGGTGATTGTATCGCTGGTGAGTAATCAGGATTTGGTGCTGATAGCAGCCGCTGATGGCACCCTCGCGGCGGATGTGCGACCACTGGTACGCCTGAACGTGAGTGTCATTGTCGAGGAAGGCGGCCGACGGGAGCAGGGTTACTGCGGTGGTGGTGCGCGGGCTGATCTCGATTATTTCCTCCAGGAAGACCGGCCGATGGAATATGCTCGTGAAGCTGTTCGACAGTCGCTGATCTTGCTGGAGGCTGGTCCTGCGCCGGCAGGTACGATGCCTGTCGTCCTCGGTGCCGGCTGGCCGGGCATACTGCTGCACGAAGCCGTCGGCCATGGTCTCGAGGGCGACTTCAATCGCAAGGGTACGTCCGCGTTCACGGGTAAGGTTGGTCAGAAAGTGGCGTCCGAGCTCTGTACGATCGTCGATGATGGGACACTCCCCAACCGGCGTGGCTCGCTCGCTGTCGACGACGAGGGCACTCCGGGTCAGTACAATGTGCTCGTAGAGAATGGTGTGTTGCGTGGTTATATGCAGGACAAGATGAACGCACGCGTGATGGGCGTCGAGCCGACCGGGAACGGTCGTCGCGAGTCCTTCGCACACATCCCGATGCCGCGCATGACCAATACGTATATGCTTGCTGGTCCGCACGACCCTGACGAGATCATCCAGTCTGTCGAGCGTGGCCTTTACGCGCCGAATTTCGGTGGCGGTCAGGTCGATATAACGTCTGGTAAGTTCGTCTTTTCCGCCAATGAGGCCTATCTCATCGAGAAAGGCAAGGTAACGTCCCCAGTGAAAGGTGCGATGTTGATTGGTGACGGGCCCGTTGCTCTCAGCCAGATATCGATGGTTGGCAACGACCTGGAACTCGATCAGGGTGTCGGCACCTGCGGCAAGGACGGCCAGTCAGTGCCGGTCGGCGTCGGCCAGCCGACCCTGAAGATCGACGAACTAACCGTCGGCGGCACCGTCTGACCACAATAGGTTCCTTGCGGTGAACCTGAAGCAGGGCTTTTGCCAAATTTTTTTGTTAGAGATTCTGTGATTTAGCCAATTTTTTGAGAATTGAGTCACGCTCTGCAGGACTGTGAGCGATGACGGTCACATGGCCGAGCTTCCTGCCTGGACGGGCTGACTTGCCATAGTCGTGCAAGAAACAGGGTGCCGTTTCGAAGTGCGTAAGATCCCTTGGCATTTTGCCAATCAGGTTGAGCATGCCCGCCGGCGATTTCATGTCCGTTCGGCCAGGTGGCATATCCAGAATGGCGCGCAGGTGATTCTCGAACTGACTGGTCTCGGCTCCCTCGATCGTCCAGTGCCCGGAATTGTGCACTCGCGGTGCAAACTCATTCGCAAGAAGCTCACCGTTCTTGACAAATAACTCGAGCGCAAGCACGCCGACGTAGTCGAGTTCCAGCATCAGACGCTCGAGATAGGCGTTTCCTTTCTCTTCGAGAACCGTGGATTCTCCGGGCGCGCGTGACATGTGCAGGATGCCATTTCGGTGCTCATTGACAGTCAAGGGGTAGTAGCGGATTTTGCCACTCACGGTTCGCGCGCCGATTGCGGATGTTTCGAATTCAAATGGCACCCACTGCTCTGCTATCAGGTCGGAATTGCCGAGGCTCGCTACGGCTTTATCGATCTGAGACTCGCTTTGGACGATGATCTGACCTTTGCCATCGTAACCGAGCTTACGAGTCTTCAGGACAACTGGAAGACCCAGATCGTCACAGGCATTACGCAGATCGTGCACGGAATCCACCTGACGGAATTCGGATACGGGTATCCCGAGTGTCTGGAAGAGCCTCTTTTCAAACAGACGGTCCTGTGCGACTTCGAGCGCCCTCGGTGCCGGATAGACCGGCGTACCTTCGGGTAGTCTTCGCACCGCTTTAACCGGCACATTCTCAAATTCGTACGTGACGACGTCAACGGAATTCGCCAGCTTCGATAGCCCTTCGTCGCTATCGAATGCGTATTTCAGGATCTCACCGGCGCAGGCGGCAGGTGGGTTATCACCCGGATCGAGAAACACACATTCAATGTCGAGGGTCTGTGCTGCGAATCCCAGCATCTGGCCGAGTTGCCCGGCGCCGATGATCCCGACCTTGGCCAAGGTCATTTCCTAGGATCGGGATTCTGCTGAACCCTTTTGGTCTGCTGCATCCGATACTCGTCGAGTGCTGCAGCAACAGCAGAATCGTCGATTGCGAGGACCGCGGCCGCGAGCAATGCCGCATTGGCCGCACCGGCCTTGCCGATCGCCATGCAGCCCACTGGCACGCCGGCTGGCATCTGTGCAATCGACAGCAATGAGTCCATCCCATTGAGGGCCTTCGATTCGACCGGCACTCCAAAGACGGGGAGCCGGGTTTTCGACGCTACCATACCCGGCAGATGTGCCGCACCGCCGGCACCGGCAATGATTACCTTGAGCCCGCGATCGACAGCCGACCCCGCATATTCGAAGAGAAGATCTGGTGTTCGGTGTGCCGAAACGATCTTGACCTCGTGGGCAACCCCAAGTTTGTCGAGTATTGTGCTGGCATGGAGCATCGTTTCCCAGTCGGACTTCGATCCCATGATGATGCCAATCTGTGCGTTCACTGCTGCGTAGCCTCGATGTGGAAAAGCCGACAATTCTATATTGAGCCGGCCCCGTTCTGCACGTTTCGCTTTGCTACGGCAAGAATTTCGGCATGGATTTCACGAAAGAGCACACGAGATGTGGACTTTCGGTCACGATCCTTCGTCGCGTCACGGCAGGCATATGCCGCACGACGCACTGTTTCACTACTGCGACCGAGGAAATCGAAAAAGGCTGTTACGTCTTCATCGGTGCCCTCCCTAAGCCGACTGCGCCACCGTTCGGCGTCGCGGAAGATCCGCTTTGTCAGACGATCGTTCACACCGAGCGCGTTAATCGCATCGCGGATTGGCACGGCATCGACTTTTCGCATCAATTTGCCGATCAGCTGTTTTTGTCGTCGGAGGGCTCCATGGGCTTTGATGGATCTTGCGGCGACCACCGCATCATGCAATGGCTGCTCGAGACCGATGTCATCGAGTTGCCCGTCGGTCAGTAGGATCAACTGTTCGCCGAGCGCCTGCAACGCTTGGAATTCCCGCTTGCGCGCGGTCTTGCTAGGCTTTGAATTCAAAACAGTGTGGGTTACTGTGCATGCCGGCTATGGCAGAGCCATAAGAATAACAGGACGAAGTTGACATATGAATGCGGTGTCAGGGCGAGTGGAACCTGATCAAAAAGAGCTCGAGGACATTGTTGCAATGGTCCTCGACTATGCCAGACAGAACGATGTTGATCAGGCGGAGGTCGCGGCCACTCACGACATCGGACTGACGGCGACTGTTCGACTCGGCGAAGTTGAAAGTCTCGAATACACCAACGACCGGGGCGTCGGTATTACGGTGTTCAAAGACCACAGGAAGGGTAGTGCGAGCACGTCTGACTTCAACCCTTCAGCACTGCGAGAGGCCGTCAACAAGGCGTGTTCGATTGCTGAATTGACTGCTGCTGACAAGTATGCCGGTCTCGCCGATCCGGAAACGATGGCCACTGATCCCCCCGACCTTGACTTGGCGTACAACTGGCATCTCGAGTCGAAGGCAGCGATCCGAATTGCGGTCGAATGCGAGGACGCGGCGCGCGCCTACGACAAACGCATCACGAATTCCGAGGGCTCAACGATCGGAACGAGCGGCGGCGTGCGGGCCTACGCAAATACACACGGTTTTCTTGCTGCTTACCCGAAAACGAGTCACAGCCTGAGTTGCATCGTTATTGGCGAACAGAATGGCAGCATGGAACGCGACTACTGGTATACCTCTGCGAGAGATCCGGCATCTCTCGACAGTGCGACCGTGGTCGGCGAGAAAGCCGCACGGCGCACCGTCGAACGGCTCGGAGCTCGCAAGCTCCAGACGGTCAATGCGCCAGTCATTTATGCGCCGGAGATGGCGCGGGGCTTCATCGGTCATGCAATCCGGGCGATCGCCGGTGGTGCACAGTATCGCCGCTCCTCCTTCCTGCTCGATGCCATGGGCGAGACAATCTTCCCCGACTTCGTATGTATCGAGGAGCGACCGCACATTCCTGGCGGCATAGCCAGTGCGCCCTATGACGCCGAAGGTGTCCGCACCGTTGACCGCGATCTTGTCGTCGGCGGTGTTCTTCAGGGTTACCTGCTGAGTTCGTATTCGGCGAGAAAACTTGGGCTTGTTACGACCGGCAATGCTGGTGGTGCGCACAACTTGCTCGTCCCCGGAAATGGCGGTGATATGCAATCCATGATGAAAGAGATGGGAACCGGTTTGATCGTGCATGAACTGATCGGGCAGGGCGTAAACGCGGTAACTGGTGACTATTCACGCGGCGCCGTCGGCTATTGGGTTGAGGGTGGTGAAATCGCCTATCCCGTCCACGAGATCACGATTGCGGGAAATCTCCGTGACCTGTACCAGCGAGTCGAGCGCATCGGCGATGATCAGGATTTACGTGGTGGTATACGTTGCGGGTCTGTTCTCGTGAGCGAGATGAAGATCGCGGGCTCCTGACGCCAGGTTTTTTTCTATTCTTTTTTTGGATGAGGTCGAGCATATCGACCAGCGTCTGTTCGCCCATGACATCTGCGATGGTGTCGTCCATTTCATTGCCCAGTGAGTTGATAGTATCCAACCAGCTAGGGTCGCGGTGCGAGCCATTCTCCTCGATGGCGCGGGCGACATCCAAGAGGTCCACGAGATGGATACGGGATATCTCGCGGCCTGGTATGAGCTCTTTAGCTCTCTGTGGTTTGCAGCAGTTTGCCCTTCTCAAACAACGTGACGATGGGAATCATTGCAATGTTCAGCACCCTCACGTCGCGGCTGATCTCGCGGGCCGTGATTTCGTCATTAGGCTAGCGAATCTACAATCGGATCAGCCGGTAAGGACTTGCAACGCTTCACGATACTTGACGCTGGTTCGATCGATTACATCAGCAGGTAGGGCGGGCCCCGGTGTCGTTTTGTCCCAATCGAGCGTATCCAGGTAGTCACGGACAAACTGCTTGTCAAAACTCGGCGGGCTAATGCCTGTTCGGTATTCAGTTAGGGGCCAGAAACGCGACGAATCCGGGGTCAGTATTTCGTCGATGATGAAGAGATTATTTTTTTCATCTTGGCCAAACTCGA
>CAZWEW010000048.1:0-3977 GCA_964633055.1 uncultured Woeseia sp.
GTCGACACGATGATGAAGCTGGGTCTTGCGCTTACAGAGGTCGAGAGATGGTTAGATTCAATCGCCGTATATGAACAGCTGCTGGCCGTACAACCCGACAGTGCAGAGGCGCACAGATATTTAGGGGCTGCACAACACAAATTGGGGCAAACGGAAAAGGCTATCAACAGTTATGAGTCGACGCTGAAATTGCACCCGGACTCTCCGGGGGTGCGAATTGACCTGGCACGAATACTGCGGACTTTGGGCAAAGCTAAAGAGGCACTCGATCAATTCGAGCAAGCTCTCGATCAGACACCCAACAATGTCGACGCTCATATCGACGTGGCACTTACTCTCAGGCAACTGGGCCAGGCAGATCTGGCCGTAAACCGACTGGAGAAATTGATTGGTGTTAGACCGAAATGTGGCGAGGCCTACTACCACATCTCAATGATAAGCCCTAAGCAAGAGCTGATACCGGTTGTCAAAGAACTCATTGACGATCCTGCTCTTACGAAACCCGATGCCATCCACTGTCATTTTGCCCTCGGTAATTTTTTGGAGAGTGGCAAATCATATGATCAAGCATTCGAGCATTTTCTGGCGGCAAATACGCTGCATCGTGAGACATTTACCTATGACATCAAGGAGAACATTCAGACGGTGGACTGGCTAATCGATGTTTACTCCAAAGGATTCATTGAAGATAAGCAAAAATTCGGGTCCGATTCGCAATTGCCAGTATTCATCGTCGGCATGCCCAGATCTGGCACTACTTTGGTTGAGCAAATCCTCTCATGTCATGATTTGGTACATGGGGCCGGCGAAATTGACGCCATTCCGGCGATAAACCTATCCATTGCCCAGCAACTCAAGCACGCGTCTCCACAACCGAATTTGACAGCTCATCTTGACAAGAAAATGGCTGAAGGATGTGCTGCGCGATACTTGGATGAATTGGCACTTCACAATACGACTGCCGCACGTATCACTGACAAGCTTCCAGGAAATTTAGCCAGGATCGGCCTGATCAAAATGCTATTTCCTGATGCACACATCATCCATTGCCAACGAAATCCTCTCGACAATTGTATTTCGCTGTATTTTCACTATTTCGCAGCTCTAACGTGTTCCTTCGAGCTGACAGAACTGGGCCAGTATTATCTGGACTATCAGCGTCTGATGTCTCATTGGCATAGCGTTTTTCCTAATGAGATATTCGACGTGCAGTATGAAGACCTGGTGATGGATCAGGAAAAGGTCAGCAGGCAGCTAATCGACTATATCGGACTGGATTGGGACGAGAACTGCATGGAATTTCATAACAGCAAACGGAATGTAATGAGTCCCAGTAATTTGCAGGTCCGGCAACCGATCTATAAGAGTTCGATGAATCGATGGAAACTCTATGAGAAACATTTGCAACCGTTAGTCAACGTGTTGCAGCACGGAGAAAATGGAATTCAGTGAAGTGCCGCCAACACGTCTTCTTCGGATTGGCCAGATAGATTAGGCATCCAATCAACTATGAGGTGGATGCGATCTTCATTGCCTTGATTCTCGACCGAGTGATCCTGTGAATTGTCAATCTCCCAGAATTCTCCAACCTGCATATTCTTTTTTTCACCGTCAACCGTAAAAATGACCTTGTCATTGGTCGTGATCGGTATGTGCACTCGATGGCAATTCATCAGCGCGGGCCCGGAATCGACGTGCTCCGGAATTTCGCTGCCAGGGGCCATCTGGGTCAGCAGCATCCTAACCAGGAACCCATTATTCTGATAATAGTCTGCAATGCGATTGACCAAGGGTTCGAGTTCTTCCTGTAACTCGAAGTAAAGCTCTCGATAATCAGGTTTCAAGTTTGCGTCGCGGAAGAAATGAATTAGATCCAGAGACCTGGTATCACTATGAATGTCGAAACGCTGTTGTCGCTGGGATTCCAGCCACCGGGCGTCCGGGATCTGCTCAATCCTCTTTCTGATCGGCGCAACATCGAATCCGCTATGAATCAGGAGATAATTTTTTGCCTTACCCAGTAGCTTTTTGAAGTTCGAGTCGGCGACCTTTCGACTCACCGGTGTTCTCTCTCTCTCGTCAGGTACGTAGGCGAGAGGACCAGGGGGAACGTAGTCAAAAATGAAGGTGATCCTGTCCTCGTTGCCCTTGTTCACCACACTATGCTGCTTCTGGTTGTTTACTTCGTAGCCCTGCCCGACTTCGAATTGGTATGGCCTACCGTCGATCGTAAACCAGACTTTCGGATTGGTGGTTATAGGTACATGGATGCGGTGCCCACAATGAAACGCCTGGTGAACGTCAGCATGTGCCTTGATATTCTCACCGGCGCACAGGCTGGCTGCCATCGCACGAACGACCTCACCGCCAACTGGATAGCGTTTCTCTATGATTTCCCGCATGATCGGCACGGCGACGTCCGCCAGTCGTTCCCATCCGGGGCCCCTGTGCACGGTCCGATTGGGCCATTTCGAATCATCCAGGTTCAGTAGTACGATCGACCGGGTCTGATCGTGGACATAGAATGATTTCTGGCGAGATTTGTCCTCATACCAAGCGGCGTCTTCCTGGTTCAGGATGGCGTCACGCAAAGCTGATATGTCTATTGAGCCTAGTTCGCGTAAAGGTACGTCGATATCCATGGTGCTGGTTTATTGGAATGTTTTGGTAATTTTAGCGCGTCAGGTTAAGTTTGAAGTTACATGATTGCAAATCAGATTCACCCGCTCGCTCTGGATGACCCTGCTTTCAGGCTGGTCGATGGCAGGCCGCGACCTGAATTCATGCTTGTCGGCGGCATGAAATGTGGCAGTACTTCCTTTGCGACGTACCTGTCTGCTCATCCGCAGGTCAAACTCAAGGGTCCGAAGGAACCAAACTACTGGACCTGGCACCGTTACCCGGCGAGGTACCAGGATTTTTTCGTCAATGAGACGCCCGTACTTGATCCCGGGTCCGGGCAGTGTATCAGTGGCGAGTTTTCAACTTCATCGTTGCTTCACCCGCTGGTGCCGCGACGCGTTCGGGCAAATTTGCCTGACCTCAGAATATTCATCCTGTTGAGAAATCCAGCCGATCGAGCCTATTCACACTTCATGATGTCAAAATCGGCCGGCCTCGAAAAAGACTGCTCGTTCGAAGACATCGTTCGCACAGAAATGGCGGAATCTCCCGAATTACTCGAAGCGCATGAGAGAGGCTTTCTCGATAAGGAGGGCTCTGCAAGAATTTGTTATTCGACGGCCGACGGCAATCCTGTTCGTGTATCCAAACACGAACGCGGTCTTCCCAAGAAGAGCATCCGTAAAGACGTGGATCTGCGAGACTACTATTACAAAAGCTATGTATTTCGATCGATCTACTGCGACCAGGTGCACCGCTGGTTACGCATGTTTCCACGCAACCGGATTATGATCATCAATTCAGACGATTTCTTTGGAAACGAAGCAACCACTATGGGCCTGGCTGCGGAATTTCTGGGGCTGGAGCCTTTCGAGTTTGACGCAGCGGAACAAGTGCAACGTCGTTGGGATGCCGGCGCAAGCAACCCGGATCAGGTTCCGCAGCCTTATTCTGGTATGAGTGACAACGTGCGCAGTGTGTTGACCGACTTTTTTGAACCATTCAATCAACAGCTGTATCGCTTGATTGACGAAGATTTTGGCTGGACCTGAACTTGCCATAGTTTTCAGCCTGAGATGAACTATGCGATAGGCTTGCCGGTCAGCAGTCATTTTTTAATTAGATAGGCATCATATGACAGTGAAACTACCAAAGTTAGTCGCAACATCAGTCGTGCGCGGTAGTCAACAGGGCGGAAGTCACGGTGGCGTATACACTGTGGATTTCGAAAACCAGACGGTCGAACGGCACATCGATTGGGACAAGAGCGACATAGACTTCGAGGGCGGTGGTGCCGATCGCGGCCTGTGTGGATGGCAGGAAGGTGAGCGACGGGCTGCCGCAGCCAGCGCCGT
>CAZWEW010000048.1:3987-13059 GCA_964633055.1 uncultured Woeseia sp.
GGCCTGCGTGGCATTGCTTTTCATAGAGACGACATATCCATCGCTTCTAGCGACGAACTTTTTCGCTACGACCGCAACTTCAAGGTCATGACGTCCAACAAGAATCGCTACCTGAAGAACTGCCATGAAATCTGCGAGTTCGATGAAAAGATCTTTCTTACGTCAACGGGCTTCGACAGCCTGCTAGCTTTCGACCTCGTCAAGAGGCGATACGTGTGGGGGTTCCATTTGATAAGGCAATACGATCAATGGGCTGGCCACACTTTCGACCCACGCTCGGAAATGGGTCCAAGGCCGGTGAACGAATATCACATCAACATGGTACACGTGGACAACACGGGTATTTATCTAAGTGGCATGTACACGAATGCTCTCTTGTACTTGAACAGCAAGATGGAAGTTTCCGAAGTCTGCTCACTGCCGGTCGGTACGCACAACGCACAACCGTTTCGTGATGGATCGCTGTTTAACGACACAGAAAGTGACTGTGTACGCTACGTGGGGCGCGACGGCAGGGATCAGGCATTCAAAATCGTAACCCATGCAGAGAATGAAATTGAATTTGCGGGGATTGACGACTCGAAAATCGCACGCCAAGGGTTCGGCCGCGGACTTTGTCCGGTTAGCGACCGATTCATAGCAGGCGGTTCGTCCCCGTCAACGATCAGTCTCTACGATCTCGAGGCCGATACGAAAGTCGGGTCCGTCAACCTGACCATGGACATCAGAAACGCTATACACGGGCTCGAAGTGTGGCCGTACAACGACTGACTGTTAGGTGTCATTTCGACCGAGTCACGAATACATCCCCAATACCACTTTCGACAGACGCCTCATGGACTGGATGCCTGGTACGTGGGGCGACTTATCGACCTTAGCAAGAATTGTACCGTTCATTACATCGATCCAAACCAGATAGCCGAACGTCGCGAAAACCACTGGTACTTTCACGATTCAACCGCGCCATCACCGTTAAGTACTATTGAGCATGCGCATGTAATCAACGAAATGTGACCTGAGGCACCCGGCAATCCTCGATTAAGAAGGCAGGGTGATGGATGGTATGCATCGCATTTGCAAGGCAGTTTTTCTGGGCCAGTAAACCATCCCTGCCGTGCCATTCGATCAAGATCCGGACCCTGACTTTGTGGATTGTGACCCGAGTCGAGTTGCCATATGATGCTCGGCGGTCCCCAAGCGCATTACACAAACCTTTGTAATAAATCCAGATATGGCTGGCTGGGGCCCTATGTGTCCTGAAACTCTGTGAGCTGATATGAAAGAACATACCCGCGTTGTTGTCATAGGTGGTGGAATCGTCGGTGCCGCGGTGCTCTACCACCTGACCAAGCTCGGCTGGTCCGATGTCGTCCTCGTCGAAAGAAAACAATTGACGGCCGGATCTACGTGGCACGCTGCCGGCGGGTTTCACGCAATCAACAGCGACCCGAACATCTCCAGACTACAGGCATACGGCATATCCGTTTACAAGGAGGTCGAGGAAATCAGCGGCCAGGACACAGGCATGCATCTCGTCGGCGGCCTCCAGGTTGCCGCGTCCGAAGAACGCTGGGAGAACATACGCTACGAGCACGGGCGGCACAAAGTCCTCGGCCTCGACAGCCAGCTGCTGACGCCCGACGACATAAAGAAAATCGTCCCTATCATGGACACCTCCGACGTGATCGGCGGGTTATTCGACAGTAACGAAGGGCACATTGATCCCTACGGCTCAACGCACGCGATGGCCAAAGCTGCCCGAAAAGGAGGTGCAGAGATCTACCTCAAGACCAAAGTAGAGGACCTCGTGCACAAGCCCGATGGCAGCTGGACCGTCGTCACCGACCAGGGAAATATCCAGTGTGAGCATGTCGTTAATGCCGGCGGATTATGGGCGCGTGAGGTTGGGGCTATGGCCGGTGTCCACGTGCCGATCGTTCCAATGGAACATCACTACCTCATAACCGGGGACATCGACGAGCTCGCCGACTTCGACGGCGACGAACTACCCATGGTAATGGACCTCGATGGCGAGACGTATCTGCGCCAGGAGCGAAATGGTGTCCTGCTCGGCGTCTACGAGAAAAACTCGACACCCTGGTCGGTGAACGGCACGCCCTGGGACTACGCGGAAGACGATCTCCTCGAAGACCGACTCGACGACATTTCAGACGCCTTGATGAAAGGATTCGAACGGTACCCTGCGGCTGCCGAAGCAGGAATTCGGCGCATCATCAACGGACCGTTTACGTTTGCACCGGATGGCAATCCGTTGATTGGACCGGTTCGAGGCGTACAGAACTACTGGTCCTGCTGCGGTGTCATGGCCGGATTCAGCCAGGGCAGTGGTGTGGCACTGGCCTTGTCGCAGTGGATGATCGATGGCGAACCCGAAGGTGATATCTTCGCCATGGACGTTAATCGCTTCGGGCCCTACGCATCCAGTGCGTACGCGGTCGAAAAAGGTAAGGAATTCTACGAAAACCGCTTCTATCTCCTTTGCCCCAATGACGAGTGGCCCGCTGCGCGCCCGCACAAAGTGTCCACGTTTTATGACCGCCTCAGAAGGTCGAATGCCGTGTTCGGTGAGTCCTATGGGCTCGAAGTACCACTCTGGTTCGCGCCACCGGATAGTGAAGCCGTGGAGACACCAAGTTTCAGGCGCTCGAACTCCCATGGCCCTGTCGGGAACGAGTGTCAGGCGGTCAGAGGTGGGGTAGGGATAATCGATGGATCCTCATTTGCGAAGTACGACGTATCCCGCCCGGACTCACAAGCGGCTATGGACTACCTGTTCGCAAGCCGATTGCCCACCATCGGAAGAATCCGCATGGGTCCGCTGCTACTTCCGTCCGGGCACATGAAAGGTGACCTGACTGTAATGAGGCTTGATGAGGACAGGTTTCGGATCATCGGTTCCGGCTACTTGCAGGAATTTCATATGCTGTGGTTCGAGCAGCACGTGGGAAACAAAGATGTCCGTATCACAAACCGTTCGGACGATCTCACAGCCATCGCGATCGCGGGTCCAGCATCGCGCGACCTGCTGCAAACCGTTGCATCCGGGGATCTGGCAACAAAAGCGATGCCGTTCATGTCGGTCCGCTCAATGGATGTCGGCCTAGTGCCCTGCCAAGTAGCAAGGCTTTCATTTACTGGCGAACTCGGCTACGAAATTTACGTCGAGAGCAACCATGCCGGTCCGCTTTACGACAATTTGATCGATGCCGGCAAAAAGTTCGGGATCACGCAGTTCGGGGTCCGGGCACTGGTATCGATGGGCATGGAAAAAAGCTTCGGTATCTGGTCGCGTGAATTTACACCCGACTACACTCCGGTCATGTGTGGCATGGATCGCTTCGTCGACTACAAGAAGACAGATTTTATTGGCCGTGAGGCGGCCCTCGCCGACCGTGATGCCGAACATGAGCATAAACTCGTGGCTCTGGAGGTCGATTCGGAGGAAGGCGATGCATGGGGTTACGAACCGATCTGGTCAAATGGTGACTACGCCGGCTTTGTGACGTCGGGCACATACGGTCACACTGTAAGAAAAAGCTTGGCACTAGGTTACGTGAAAACACCCTATCTGGGTGTGTCGGGCTACGAACTCTCCGTGCACCTAGTCGAAGGTCAGCGACCCGCGCGGATCCTGTCCGAACCACCTTACGACCCCACCGCATCGAAAATGCTGGGATAATATCTGCATGACAGGTAACGAAGAACATTTTCCTGATGTCGCAACTCTACTAAGCGCCGAGCATCCGAAGCAACCGGTCTATTGTATATTTCCACACGTATTTCGTGCGGCTGCCAAGCAGTTTCTCGAGGGTTTTCCCGGGCGTGTCTTGTACGCGGTTAAGGCGAACGCCGATCCAACCGTATTGAAATTGCTCATCGAATCCGGAATCAATCACTTCGACTGTGCTTCTCTGCCAGAAATCGAGATCGTCCACACGATAAGCCCCGATTCGAAAAAGTACTTCATGAATCCTGCGCGCATACGATCTGCAGCACGAACGGCCCAGGAAATGTATGGCGTGCAACATTTTGTCGTCGATCACCTGAGTGGACTGCAACAACTCTTGACGGAGATTGATACCTCCCGATCGGTGATTTTCGCCCGCATGGCCGTACATCACGAATCGGCTTTCGAGGATCTGTCGCTGAGGTTTGGTGCGCCACCGGAAAAAACGCCCGAACTACTGCAAGCGATCCATGACAGCGGAGCCGAACCGGCACTAGCATTCAACGTAGGATCGTCCGTTACCGACCCCGAGGCGTACCGGTACGCTATTTCAGTCGCGAAGTCGGTTCTCGACCAGTTGCCAAATCGGTTGCGATTGATCGACGTCGGGGGCGGTTATCCAAGATCCTACCCCGACTTCATCATGCCGGAGGTCGATGAATACTTCCGGGCAATCGGGGAGTCTGTTAAGACGCTGCCGCTGATGGAGAATGCTGAGATACTCGGTGAACCAGGCCGGGCTCTTGCGGCGCCCGGCATGTCGGCCGTGGTCGAGGTCTTGCTGCGCAAAGATGATCGGCTCTACATCAACGACGGGATGTATGGAGTTTTCTGGCTGCTGCGCATCGATGGGCCTGATCGTTTTCCTGTGCGCGCCTATCGTGACGGAAAGCAATTGCAAGGTGACATGCTCAACTTCCAGGTGAACGGCCCAACATGCGACTCGACGGATACGCTTCCAGGGTTGGTCCCGCTACCCGCGGACATCCGCGCCGGTGACTACCTCGAATTCGGGAACATTGGTGCGTATAGCATCAGTGGCCGAACTGACTACAATGGGTTTTACAGTGATCGAATCGTAACGATTACGTCGCCGGATGAGTCGCCTCCACTGGTGAACGACTCACCGAACATACACACGAATCTACAATGATAGTCACAGATCATTTCGTATATATACATACCTCACGAACTGGGGGCACATTTCTCAATAAACTGTTCCTCGAACATGTCCCGGGTGCCCGAATGATCCAATATCACGGCCATCTCGGTAACCTGCCACCGTCGTTCCTGCATCTGCCTGTGATCGGATTCGTGCGCAACCCGTGGGACTGGTATGTATCAATGTTCTGTGATTATCGACGCAAGCCTCAGTTCGTGTTTCGAATCATTTCAGAAGGACACACTCTCGGCCTCGAGGAGACTATAGCCAGGTTTCTGAGTCTAGGAGACGATAGTGACCTGAGTAGACGCTTGTTGCAGCAACTTGTTCAAACCGCACCCGCGGTCATTGATGCCCATACACCACCCCGTCTGCGTAATCCGGGTCTGCGGTCGGAACATTTTGCCAACTACCCTAAAAACAGGGGCTATTACTCCTGGTTGTTTCAACTAATGTACGAATCGGAGCACCCACACGAGATACACATTGGACGGTTCGAAAATCTCAGAGAAGAAGCGTTACGACTACTGAAACTGACAGGAACACCCATTACAGGGGGCATTTCCAGGTATCTGAAGGAGGCCGATGCACTGAATAGAAGTCATCGGGACCGCTCCTTCGTCGGGGCTTACCCACCCGACCTAGAACAACTGGTTGTCGACAGGGACAGATACCTGATCGACCAGTTCGGCTATGAATTTTCAGTAGCGACTGGGTATCCCAAAACAGATACCTTCAAGCACCTCGGGTCGGCGGATGTCGACCATTTGATAGAACGGGTTATTAAGATCCCGGATTCTCTATGGAAATCGGAAGACGAAGAGAAGCCCAATAAACTGAACAATCTCAACAACACTCGCCATATTATGTTTCGTTTTATCAATGGACACGACAATGTATTTGATTATCAAGATTTCCCACTCTGGGACGAGTGGAAGGATGATCTATTACCCATTATGAATCAGGCAGCCAGGTGCCTCGGATACGAAGATTATCGGTTTCCCCGCGTCATTCTCGCGAGACTTCCAGCTGGCGGTGAAATTTCTCCACACACGGATGGAAGAGCGAGTCACTTTATCCACAAGATACATGTACCCCTAATAACCAATTCACAAACGATCTTTCACGTCGGAAAACAATCAAGGCATCTGCCGACTGGCGAAATCTTTGAGGTCAACAATAAGCGAGTTCATGCGGTTAAGAATGAAGGTGAACAGGACAGGACTCACCTGATCTTTGAATGTTACAACATGGACGACTATGGAAAGACCGGTTGATATGAAGGGTGGTGACGAGAAAGGGGATAGTGACGACCTTATTCCTCATCAGCGATCGAGAATGTTCGATTTTGCTGCCTGATCTTTAAACTCGACCAGTAACTCCTGCAAGAGCTCAGGTCGAGCGCCAGCAAGATTGTGTTGTTCGTACGGGTCAGCAGCAAGATCATAGAGCTCCCAATCAGAACCCAGCTCTTTCAATAGTTTCAGGTTGCCACGATACATGAAGTGACGACCCGCAGTTGACAAAGCAATTGTCTGATCCGAGGTGTGCACAATGCCACTATCACCTCGTAGAATTCCGGCAAACGATTTCCCACGCATCGGCAATACTTCACGATCATGAAATCGTGGCGCCGGATGGGATATTCCGGCCAGTTCGAGAAGGGTCGGCATCAGGTCCATATTGTCCAGATATTGCCGGTTGATCGACTCCGAGTGGTCTGCTCCGACCCAATGTGCAAATGCAGCAACGCGCAAGGCGCCTTCGTAGACCGAGCCTTTGGTATCCCGAAAGGGTGCATTCACCGCTTCGGCCCACCCCTGCCCCATATGTGCCCCTGAATTGCTGGCGCCGAGGTTTTCGAAATTATTGTTGGTCTTACTGGCCGCGACCTCGGACTGAGGTGGCCGGAAAATCGGGCCACCTTCGGCACCATTGTCGTTGATGTACATAATCAGCGTGTTTTCCAGGGCGCCAAGTTCACGTAACGCCTCCAATAATCGGCCAACTTCAGCATCAAGATGGGTCGTCATTGCCGCGTAGATCTCCATCACGCGAGCGTTGATCTTTTTTTCCTCACTACCCAACGAGCGCCAGGGTGGCGCGCGCGATTTACTGTCGGCGAGTTCAATTCCCTCGGGCAAAACGGCGGCAGCCTCCGCCCCTCTGACGCGTTGCTCTCGTAACGCCTCGTAACCGTCGTCGTACTCGCCTGCATATGCATCGCGCATGCCGGGCGGAGAATGCAGGGGCCAGTGCGGCGCTGAGGGCGCGAATAACGCGAAGTAGGGCCTGTCGTCAGTTATGTCTTCTTCAAGAAAACTGATCATTGCATCGGCAAACAAGGTGGTGGAATAGGTAGGCTCGGCAGGTTCGACAACTCTTTCCCCATTGCGCGTGTACCGTACCCATGGATTGATCGCCTCATAGTGGCCGCTGCCGCCTCTTAGAATGGCCATTGACCTGTCGAATCCACGTCTAGACGGCTGTACCTTTAGGTCCCATTTTCCCGCGAGGTAAGTACGATAGCCTCCCGCGCGCAAAATCTCGGGAAGCGTGACGACCCTCTTCGTAAGAAATTGTTCATAGCCCCGTTGACCACGAAATTTCTCAATATTCACTACGGTGCCGAATCCGGCTTCGTGATTGCCGGTTCCCGTCATTAGCAAAGCGCGAGAGGCTGCACACCGTGCGTGACCGTGAAAGTTTGTGAATCGAATTCCCTCGAGAGCCAGCTGATCGAGATTGGGGGTCTGAATGTCGTGACCACCGAAGGCGCCGAGATCAGTAAATCCCAAATCGTCCGTCACGATGACGAGAAAATTCGGCTGCTCGTCCGATCGAGCGATACCTGCCGCCAAGAGTGCCAATATCAGAAATATTATGTGAACAGAAGTTCTCACCGTTGTAATTACGAACTCTCTTTGAAACTCTTCAATTCGGCATTGAACGAAACGGAAATTCGCGTCGTTTGTGAATAAAAGACATTGACACTATGCGCCAGCCAGGCGGGAAATATCACCATCATGCCCGCCACGGGTTCGATTCGAAACGGGTGACCAAAGGGCATGCCGGGATGTATGATCATTTCGGCACGGTCACGTGGATCGTGGATCTGAAGTTGTCCAGGAAATTCGACGTCGTCGTCTTCGAATTCGCCCGGAGCCACGTAATACACGCCCGACCATTGATTGCCTGGATGCGTATGTACCTGGTTGAAATGACCGCTCCGGCTGACGTTTGCCCAAGCAACGAGACCAAGAGTGGAATCGAATTTCCTGATTCCCGATAAGAGACCTACCATGTTAAATACACCGCACTTGATGTTCTCAACCAGCTCGGCGATTTCCGACTCCGGCCACTCAATTAGGTCGAGCTCGGATTGCCACCCGCCAACGTTGGAGTTACGTAATCCACGAACGGTGCTCTCGCGTTGAAGAATCGCACGTTCGATGCCGGGGTTAATTTCATCAGCGTTCGCAATCGGGAAGCAGGCCACAGGTGTAGGAAACAAGGGCAATACATCGCGGTCTGGATTGATCTCGAACTGCATGGCGAACCCTGACTCCTCTCTTTCGTGCACGAGAACCGGTCGATGAATCGTCCGCTTCATTCTAACGCCTTTATACCAATGACCGTTTATCAGGATGGTCGAGGATCAGGCTGGACGGCCGTACTGGTCCGTCAGCGGCGTGTCACGTTTTCCGTCTCATCAAGCGATCTGGCAATCCTTCCTCGTTGTCGCCAGATGTCCTCGATACTGTCTTGAAGCCTTTCCCTGTGCAATTTCAGCGAGAGCAACTATATACCATCGAAAGGTAGTCGCTCAGAAATAATCCAGGATCTACATTTTCAAACGTAGATACTTATCGGTGATCAAAGGCATCTTCAAATATCTGCAATCGGGGCGTAGTATTTCAGGAAAATGCCGACGCGACTGTAGGCAATCGCCTGAGCAAATTATTTGTCTAATCAGCAAGAAACATTGACCGTTCAACAAGCGCTTGATCGTGCGGCGCGGCTCTATGACGCTGGCCGCCTGCCTGAAGCAGCAGATATTTATCAGCAGGTATTAAGAGACTGGCCTGACCAGCACATTGCCTTGACGATGCTTGGTTTTATTGCTCTCCAAGTTGGCAAGCATGATATTGCGCTGAATCAA
>CAZWEW010000049.1:0-2804 GCA_964633055.1 uncultured Woeseia sp.
TGGATATCTCCCGTTCTGCCAGCGCCCGGACAAGCGCGGTGTGTGCCTCCAGAGTTTTACCGACCAGCAAGAGGCCGGTGGTGTCCTTATCGAGGCGATGAATGATGCCGGCACGGGGCAGCCCCCTCAGCGCCGGAGCATGATGCAGCAATCCGTTCATCAGTGTGCCAGTTGGGTTGCCAGCGCCCGGATGGACAACCAGACCGGCAGGCTTGTTGATGACCAGCAGGTCTTCGTCTTCCAACGCAATATTAAGCGACATCGATTCCGGCTCGCTGGTAATACAGGCCTCGGGCACTGGGTTTAACATAACCTGATCACCACCCATCACCGGATCACGCGGCCGCATCTCACGGTTATCAACCCGGACCTGGCCGTCCAGAATCCACGTCTTGAGCCGGCTCCTCGAATATTCGGGAAACATCCGCGCCAGCGCCTGATCCAGCCTCTGACCTGACAGGCTGTCCGGAATCGATTTGTAAAGCGGTTTTTCGGCCATAGGTCAAGATGTTGCGCGGTTCGGGCGAATAGAAGTTTACGGTATACTTACCGATTGCGCCGGATTGACGCAACGTCCGGCCGCTGCCCTTGTCGAGTCAGTGAAACCAGACGTCCGTGAATCAGATCATCAGTACAGTCCCGCAGGCAAACAAAACCTCACCAACCTCGCGACCCGGCGGCTTGCGGCGACTTTTGCTCGTGTGCACGGTTGCCATAATCGCGGCTGGTTGCGCGGGCAATGAAGAAGAGTTCAACCTGACGAGCAATATTCGAACCGCCTACGCCGATGCACAGGACGCCATGAGCGTCGGCAACTACCGCAAATCCATCGGTATATTCGAGGCGCTGCAGGCTCGATTTCCATTCAGCCAGTTCGCAACGCAGATTCAGCTCGAACTCGCTTATTGCTATTACAAATTGCACAGCACCGCACAGGCAGTCGATGCAGCCGATACCTTCATACGTGAAAATCCAACTCATTCGCAAGTCGACTACGCAATGTACGTAAAGGGTCTCGCCTACTTCGAACAGGACCAGACACGCCTAGAACGATTATTCAGAAAGAGCGTCGACGCACGTCCACCACGTGACGGTGAGCTGGCGTTTTCGGCATTGAGCCGCATGATCCAGCGTTACCCCGCTAGCCCATATGCCGCAGACGCCCGGCAACGCATGATTTTCCTGAGGAATCGGTTGGCCTCATACGAAAACGCAGTCGCCCGTTTCTACCTGGAGCACGACGCGTATGTCGCCGCCCTGAATCGGGCAAAAACGGCACTTGAAGTCTACCAGGGCGCCGACAGCGCCGATGAATCTCTGCGCATCATGATCGAGTGTTACGACGGCTTGGGAATGACTCAGCTAGCCGAAGACACCCGCAGAGTGCTCGAAAAAAACTTCTCTGACGCTCACGTCGCGAAAAACTGACTGAGGAGCCGAGCACATTTTCCGACGCGGAAAAAATTCACCACGCTAACAATGGCGCCCTGCTCCCTTTATTCGGGAAAGGTGTACTTCGACGTTATCGGATAACGCCAGTCTCTGCCAAACGCCCTGTCACTGATGCGGATCCCTGGCGGCGCCTGACGTCGTTTGTATTCGTTTCGCTTTACCATCTCGAGCACACGCACCACCACGTCACGATCGAACCCCTGATCAACCATTTCCTGCACAGACAGATCTTTCTCAATGAAGTCTTCAAGGATCGGATCCAGTTCGTCATATTCGGGCAGGAAATCCGTATCTTTCTGATTGGGTCGAAGTTCCGCCGACGGCGCGCGGGAAATAACACGCTCTGGTATGACCTCTCCACCCAGGTTGCGATAGCGTGCGAGCCGGTAAACCAAAGACTTGTTGCAATCCTTGATCGGCGCAAAACCGCCGGCCATGTCACCGTAAAGTGTGGCATAACCAACCGCCATTTCGCTCTTGTTGCCGGTCGTAAGAAGCATGCGTCCGGTCTTGTTCGATATCGACATCAGCAATAACCCCCGGCAACGGGCCTGGATGTTCTCTTCCGTGACATCTTCCTCGCGACCGGCGAATATCCTGCCAAGCTGTGCCACCGTGGCTTCGTACATTGGCTCGATCGGGATTACATCGTACTGGATACCCAGCAATGCAGCCTGTTTGGCGGCATCCTCCTGGCTCATATTGCTCGTGTACCGAAACGGCATCATGACGGCACGTACGCGATCGGCGCCCAGTGCATCGACCGCGACAGCGGCCACCAGCGCCGAGTCGATGCCTCCGGACAAACCGAGAATTACGCCCGGAAAACCGTTCTTATCCACATAGTCGCGCGTGCCAAGGACGAGTGCCTGGTAGATACTCTGCTCAAGTTCGAGCTCCGGCTTCACGTCGCCGGCCACCGGCCAAACGCCGGAACCGGAGGCAACCAGATCGACGCCATAAAGCGCTTCCTTGAAGACAGAACCGCGACAGGCGATGCCGCCATCGCGATCCATCACGAACGAACCGCCATCAAAAACGAGTTCGTCCTGTCCGCCGACCATGTTCAGGTAAATCAGCGGGACGCCGGCCTCGACCACACGTTGACGCGCGACTTTCTCGCGATTTGCCTGACTGCCAACTTGGTATGGGGAGCCATTCGTCGAGAGGATGACCTCTGCACCGGCGACACGACTGGCTGCAACCGGGCCGGGGCGCCAGATGTCCTCGCAAATCGTCATGCCAAAGCGAATGCCATGAATGGAGAAGACAGCCGGTTCCCTGCCGGCAGCGAAGTAGCGTTCCTCGTCGAACACCCTGTAGTTGGGCAGAAGCTGCTTACGGTATTGCGC
>CAZWEW010000049.1:2814-13001 GCA_964633055.1 uncultured Woeseia sp.
AGCGGCTCACCGTCACAGAATACGACAGCCGCGTTGTAGATTTGATCGTTCTCGTACTCCGGGTAACCAATCAGTACGGCGATGTCCCGAACGGAGGAACGAATTCTTTCCATCGCGTCGGCAACGCGTCGCTGAAGTCCCGAATGAAACAGCAGATCCTCGGGTGGGTATCCACATACCGACAGTTCGGGAAATATAACCAGATCAGCTCGCAGGTCTTTACGAGCGCGCTGGCTATAGTCGATAATTTTGGCCGTGTTGCCCTCGATGTCGCCGACAATAAGGTCGACTTGGGCCATCGCAACCGTGATCCTGTCACTCACTTTTCATCTACCTGCACTCCGCATTCAGCAGGCAATCCCGAGCGGGATCAGCCACCCATCATTTCGAGCAGCTTGCTGCCGAGTTCGGCGGGCGACCGGACCGTCGCGACGCCGGCGTCGTCGAGGGCCCGGAACTTGCCATCCGCGGTGCCGGTGCCTCCGGCAATGATAGCGCCCGCGTGACCCATCCGCTTGCCGGGCGGCGCCGTGACACCGGCAATGTACGCAACCACGGGTTTGCGGACATTGGACTGGATGAACTCCGCCGCCGCTTCTTCATCCGTTCCCCCTATCTCGCCAACCATGACGACACCCTCGGTCTCCGGATCAGCCTCAAACAATTCAAGGCAATCGATGAAGTTCATACCTCGCACCGGATCACCCCCAATGCCGACACAGGTACTCTGTCCGAGGCCGTTAGTGGTTGTTTGATACACCGCTTCGTAGGTCAGAGTTCCCGAGCGTGAAACGACTCCGATTTTACCCTTTTTGTGAATAAAGCCGGGCATGATGCCGATCTTGCATTCTTCGGGCGTGATAATGCCGGGGCAATTCGGTCCGATCAGCCGGCAGTCGTAGCTCGCCAGCGCCGACTTCACCTTGACCATGTCGAGGACCGGGATTCCCTCTGTAATGCAGACCACCAGGCCGACACCCGAATCCGCCGCTTCCATAATAGCGTCTGCGGCAAACGGGGCAGGCACGTAAATCATGCTGACGTCGGCACCGGTTTCGCTAACCGCCTCTTGCATCGTGTTGTAAACAGGAATACCGAGATGTTCCTCGCCCCCGCGCCCCGGCGTCACGCCGGCAATAATCCGGGAGCCATACGCGATGCATTGCTCAGTGTGAAAGGAACCCTGGTTGCCAGTAATCCCCTGGCAAACGATTTTACTTTTTTTGTTAACCAGTATGCTCATCTGCGTGACTACTCGGTCAGCGACCCACCGCTGCAACGACTTTCTTCGCCGCGTCCGTCAGGTCATCTGCCGCAATAATGTCGAGCCCGCTTTCGGCGAGCAACTGCCGTCCCTTATCAACATTGGTACCTTCGAGACGCACAACGACGGGGTCGCTGACCCCGGCCTCACGGACCGCGGCAATAATGCCTTCCGCAATCAGGTCACAACGGACGATTCCGCCGAAAATATTGACGAGAATCGCATCGACCTTTGTGTTGGCCAGGATGATCTTGAACGCTTCGGCCACACGCTCTGCCGTCGCCCCGCCACCAACGTCCAAGAAATTCGCGGGTTCGCCGCCGTGCAACTTAATGAGATCCATGGTCGCCATTGCAAGCCCGGCACCGTTGACCATGCAAGCAATGTTCCCATCCAGCGATACATAATTGAGGTCGTATTTAGCCGCCTCGACCTCCGTCGGATCCTCTTGTGACGGGTCGCGCATCTCCCTAACCCGGGGCTGGCGAAACAGTGCATTCGCCTCAATATTGATCTTCGCATCCAGCGCTACGACGTCACCGGATTTCGTGACAATCAAGGGATTGACCTCGACCAGGCTCGCATCGCACTCGAGAAAAAGCCGGTACATCCGGCCGATGAGGTCGGCAAATTGTCGGCTTTGTGGCTTGTCCAGACCCAGACCAAAGGCCAGTTGCCTGGCCTGGTACGGCTGCAGCCCGACATCCGCCGAAACCGCCACCGTGAAAATCTGCTCCGGCGTCTCTTCAGCCACCTGCTCGATATCCATTCCACCCGCCGCCGACGCGATGAACGAGACCTTGCTGACTTCCCGATCCACCAGCATGCTGAGGTAAAGCTCGCGATCGATCTCGGAGCCGGCTTCGACATAGACGATGTTGACGGGTAGGCCCTCTGGTCCGGACTGATGTGTGACGAGTTGCATGCCGAGCATCGCTTCAGCGTAATCACGCACTTCTTCGACAGAACGAGCAAGCTTGACACCCCCTGCCTTGCCGCGTCCGCCGGCATGAACCTGTGCCTTGACGACCCAGAGGTCTCCGCCCAGCGTATCCATGGCTGCTACTGCTTCCTCCGGTGTCGTCGCGGCGACACCCTTCGGAACCCTTATGCCGTACTCGACAAACAGTGCTTTTGACTGGTATTCGTGAAGATTCATTGATTGGTATTGGTGTTTGGGGGACAAACAGTCACGCGTATTTTGTCGGAAAGCCACCGGATACGCAAAATTCCGGCTGGCTTCGACTACAATCTGCGATGATCGGCAGATTGGCCGGATCCCATTACGGAGAATATGGACCAAGCACTGACAGATACCCCGACGCTCCGGGCCAATTCTTCGCTGCCGCTCACCATCGACCAATCCGACCTGACATGATAGATACTCGGCACGCTGAACGCTTTTCGTATCGTTCTCGCCCAAATGGAGACGACACAGATGAAAAAACAACAGGGTTTTACCCTTATTGAACTCATGATGGTAGTTGCCATCATCGGCATTCTGGCTACGATCGCAATCCCGGCTTATCAGGACCACACGATTCGTATGCAAGTCTCCGAAGGTCTGAGCCTGTCCGACGGCGCGAAAGCCGCTGTTACCGAGTTCTACCAAGATCAGGGCGCTTTCCCGGCTGACAATGCGACAGCCGGCATCGAAGCTGCCACCAATATCACTGGCAAGTACGTCACAGGCGTTGCGGTTGCCGCTGGCGTAATCACCGTTACCTACGGTCGCGACGCTAATGCCAAAATCGCCGGTGCTACCCTGACGATGACGCCGCTCGACAACGCGGGTTCGGTAAGCTGGACCTGCGCTAGCGCTCCCCGCCTTCAGAACAAATGGCTACCGGCTGCTTGCCGTCCGTAAGCGCATAGACGGTTGATTGCGGGGACACCCCGCAGTGCAAAAACTCCGGTTCTCCAGGGTTTTTTTGTGGTCGGACTGCCCATCTTCAAAATGGGTTCCATCATCTAAGCTTAAGTCAGAACCGCATTCAGCAAGTATACTTCGACTCAGAATGCGCATGTATCAGCATGGCCCCACATCTTTGTCCTATTTTCCTTGCCTTGCACACCACTGAACGCGTTTCAGTCTGATGCTTACACTGGTCGAGAGACACACATAGGACGATAATCGAGCGGCCCCTGAACGGCGCCGCTTTTGGTTGAGAAGGACGGAGAGATGCAGGTATTCATACTCGAGTCACCACTGGCATTCATCCTCGGTGCGTTCCTGATAGCCTTGCTAGTCGGGAGCTTCCTCAATGTCGTGATCTACCGCATGCCGATCATGATGGAACGGAGCTGGCGTAAGCAGTGTGCAGAGCTTGCCGGTAGCCCGGCGAATAGACTGCCGGAGGAACGATTCGATCTCGTAGCACCACGCTCGCGCTGTCCTGCCTGCGAGCACCAGATCACGGCCATGCAGAATATCCCGGTCTTGAGCTACATCCTACTCGGCGGAAAATGTGCAGGCTGCAGCAAGAGAATCCCGGCGAAATATCCCGTGATTGAACTGCTGACGGGATTACTGACGGGCATCGTTGCATGGCACTTCGGATTCGGCTGGGAAGCACTGGCGGCAACTGGTCTGACGTGGATGCTGATCGCGATTAGCGTGATCGATATCGACCGCCAGTACATCTATGACAACATGGTATTACCCCTCCTGTGGCTCGGCCTCGCTTTGAGCCTGTGGAACCCAATGGCCGGAACGGACACACTATTCATTGAGCCCAAGGCAGCCATTGCAGGCGCGCTAGCAGGCTATCTCAGCCTCTGGGGCGTCTACCACCTGTTCCGAATCCTGACCGGCAAGGAGGGCATGGGGTATGGCGATTTCAAACTACTCGCGACGCTGGGGGCCTGGCTGGGCTGGAAAATGCTGCCATTGATCATCCTAATGTCTACCGTCGTGGGTACCATCACGGGCATCTTGATGATCGCGTTTAAACGGCAGGAACGCAGCGTCCCGATTCCATTCGGTCCGTATCTTGCTGCCGCAGGCTGGATTGCCATGCTCTGGGGAACCGACATCGTAAACTGGTACCTTGATACGATGTCATAGTCCCATTGGGACGCCGCGTATCACCACCATACATCTTTTAAATCAGGTCAAAATATTCATGTATTCACGTATACACGCCGATTTGATGGACAGGAGTCCGAATACCGCGCAAACATGGATGGCGAGACTAGCGACGTCGATTTTGTCTCGTGTTGCGATGACACACGACGCCATCCATGGTTTGCAGTAGTGGCTGACAGAACCCAATCAGACGTTCAATTTACCGTCGGCCTTACTGGCGGCATTGCGAGCGGTAAATCCACGATCGCCGGTTTCTTCGAGGCACTGGGTGTACCGGTCATCGATACCGACATCGTTGCGCGTGAAGTCGTCGCCCCAGGGAGTCCGGGACTCGTCAAAATTCGAGAATCCTTCGGTGACAGCGTCATTGATGAGTCCGGTTCGCTCGATCGGTACAGGATGCGGGAGATCATATTCTCGAATGATGAGAAACGACTGGCGCTCGAGAGGATATTACATCCGCTTATCAGGACCGAGACCAATGCACAGGCGGCAGCAGCCGAGGGAGACTACGTTGTCATCGTCGTGCCACTGCTGTTCGAATCGCCGATAAAGGCTGAAATGGATAGGATTGTCGTCGTCGATTGCGAGGAGGAAACGCAGATCGAGCGACTGATACTGCGCGACAACGAGAGTCGGGATCAGGCCTGCCGCATCCTGGCCGCACAGGCAAACCGGGAAGAACGTCTGTCAATCGCCGACGATATCGTCAGAAATGACGGCGATGTGGATAGCGCCAGGGAACGGGTGCAGACATTGCACGGAATCTACATGGAACTGGCGCACGAGCAAAGTAACTGACTGATTTGCCTGTAATCTACGACTGGCGCAGAATACGCTGATGGGTATTTCCGCATCAACAAAGGTGCCCCACGAGGTTTCCGACTACGAGCAGCCATTGAACGAGCGCATGCGCAGGTTCATGCGCCTTGAGTTTCTCTATAAACAGTCGCTGTACAACAGCGATGTCGAATCCACTTGGGCCACCCGCGCCGTCATTGCGAATCTGCTCGAAATCATGGCGATCCTGACACGGGGCGACGTTCGCAGCGAAGTGCACAAGGAACTCGACCTGCAAATCGACAATCTGAAGCGATTCCAGAGTGAACCAGAAGTGGACTCAGGCCGCCTCGGCAACATCGTGGACAACCTTGTAGCCAACCGAGAAGAAATCGATGCAGTCGGTACCGGCTTTTTGCAGCCTCTCAAAGACTGCGAGTTCCTGAGTTCAATCAAGCATCGAAGCACAATCCCCGGCGGCACGTGCGAATTCGACCTACCGGAATTCAGTCACTGGCTCAGGCAGTCTTTCGATCGTCGTCAGCGGGACGTTTCCGAATGGCTCGAGATCATTCGACCGATCTGTGACGCTGTGACCAAAGTGCTCTGGGTAATCAGGGAAAGTGCTGAACCCACCGAACGAACCGCCGTCAACGGCATGTATCAGCACCGCATGCGAAGGAATAAAAGCCGCCGCCTGTTACGCGTGACCCTGCCATCCGGCAACAAATTCTATCCAGAGATCAGTGGAAGCCGGCACCGGTTCACCATCAGGTTTCTTGATTGGTCAACGATCGACTCACGTGCGGTTCAGACGGACCACGATGTGAAATTCGATCTGTCGATCTGCTAAGTTGGCCATACAAATTGGCATTTGGTCCGAAGCGCCCCGGCACGTCGCCGCATTGATTCAAACGGGTGTAAGTATTCAATAGCATGACAAATTCCACGCCTCTTCAGGCGAACGTCTGCGCCCGGGGCTAAAGAAACGTGGTTAATTCCGCATGGTGGGATTCACCACTACAGGGACTGTAGCGATTCGATGACCGGGGTGTCGGCAGGGAGCAGCCTGTATTCGTGAAGTGATGACCGCTCGACCCAGCGTATCTGCTGTCCTTCCAGCCCAGAGGGCTCGCCGTTCCAATCTTCGACACGGAAAAAGTCGATCGAGACGGCCAATTCGGGATAATCGTGCTCGATACGCTCGAAGTGACTGGCGCTGCCAACTTCGATCCCTAGTTCTTCGGCCAGCTCACGATTTAGCGCCGACTCCATCGATTCGCCTTCCGTCACTTTGCCTCCGGGGAATTCCCAATGATCTCGCATCATTTTCGACCGTACGCGGCTGGCGATCAGAACCGCGTCATTTGAGTCGATGAGTATGCCGGCGACGACATTAACTCGCGGCCTTCGCGAACTCACTCCAGCTTCCCGTGACATAGCTTGTATTTCTTACCGGACCCGCAGGGGCAGGGTTCGTTGCGACCAATCTTCCGCCCGGAGCGCACAAAAGTTTCACCCCCCGGTTGCTCCTGTTGATCGGGCACTGGCTGGCCACCCCCAGGCGGCGGCGCGCCTGTTCCCCTCATCGTAACCGTACTTAGCGCTGATGCCTCGTCGTGCTTGAATTTGAGTGCCTGCGCCTTACGACGCTCCTCCTCCATACGCTGCACGTCCTGTTCACTCTGAATTCGGACGCGCAATAGGATGCTGATCGTGTCATGTTTGACTTGCTCCAGCATCTCGCCAAACATCTCGAACGCTTCCCGCTTGTACTCCTGTTTAGGGTTTTTCTGCGCATAACTGCGGAGGCCGACGCCCTGCCGCAGATAGTCCATCGCGGCCAGGTGTTCCTTCCAGTGGAAGTCCAGTTGCTTCAACATCACTTCCTTTTCTACCTGCCGCATGAGTTGCGGGCCAATCGATTCGACCTTCTCGTCGTAGGCATCCCGGACAACCGTGACGCAGTTTTCGCGAATCTGGTCTTCGTTCATACGGCTGTCTTCGCGGATCCAGCGCGGCGCATCGACATGCATCCCGAAATCACTTTCGAATGCATTCGCCAGCCCATCGGCATCCCATTGCTCTTCAAGACTGCCCGGCGGGATGTACTGGTAGACCAGTTCCTCGACGACTTCCTCGCGGATTGCCGCAACCGAGTCTGCCACCTCGTCGGCGGCCATGAGTTCCGACCGCTGGTGATAAACGACTTTTCGTTGATCGTTCGCCACATCATCGTATTCGAGGAGGTTTTTTCGAATATCAAAGTTGTGAGATTCGACTTTCCGCTGCGCCTTCTCGATCTGACGCGTCAGAATCGGGCTTTCGATGGCCTCACCTTCGCGCATACCCACGCGTTGCAATAACGTCTTCATGCGTTGTGGGTCACCGAAAATGCGCATTAGGTTGTCTTCCATCGACAGGTAAAACCGACTCGATCCGGGGTCCCCCTGTCGACCGGAACGGCCACGCAGCTGGTTGTCGATCCGCCGGGATTCATGCCGCTCCGTGCCAACGATATGCAGACCACCGGCCTCAAGAACCTGGTCATGGCGTTCTTGCCAATCGGACTTGACAGCAGCCTTATCGCCAGCTTCAGACAGTTCCGCTTCGAGATTGCCGCCCAACACAATATCAGTGCCGCGGCCAGCCATATTAGTTGCGATAGTGATCGCACCCGGCCGCCCTGCCTGCTGCACGATCAGCGCTTCACGTTCATGCTGCTTTGCATTCAGGACTTCGTGCTTGATGCCTTTTTCGTTCAAAATGGACGACAGCAACTCCGAGGTTTCGATCGACGTCGTGCCCACTAGGGCGGGCTGTCCACGCTCGCGGCAGTCTACGATATCTTCGATAATAGCCTCGAACTTATCTTTCTCCGTTAGATAGACGAGGTCAGGCATATCGTTACGAACCATCGGTCGGTGTGTCGGTATGACGATGACTTCCAGCCCGTAAATCTGCTGGAACTCGAAGGCTTCCGTATCCGCCGTGCCGGTCATACCGGAAAGATTGTTATAGAGCCTGAAGTAATTCTGGAACGTGATCGACGCGACGGTCTGGTTCTCCTGCTTGACCGCGACGCCCTCCTTCGCCTCGATGGCTTGGTGCAGCCCGTCCGACCAGCGGCGACCCGGCATGGTCCGACCCGTGAACTCGTCGACGATAACGATATCACCGTCCTTGACGATGTACTCCACGTCCTTCTGAAACATCGCGTGCGCACGCAACGCCGCGTTCAGGTGGTGTAACAGTTTGATATTTTGCGCATCGTACAGGCTTTCCCCGTCGCCCAGGAGCCCAGCCTGGGTCATCAGTTCTTCGACGTACTGGTGACCCTGGTCGGTCACGTGAACCTGCTTTGATTTTTCGTCGCCCGTGAAATGGCCGCGCAGCGCAAGTCTGCAAACAGGGATACCGTCTGTTTCGTCCTCGGTCAGGACAATATCCGACTCCCTCCCGTTCCCGATCTCGACAGCCTGATCGACCGTCATGACATTGGTACCGATCCCGTCTTCATCATCGACGTTAACTACCATGCCTTTGACGTCAACCAGAGCGATCCGCTTCATCAAAATATCGTGGTTAGTATCACTTTCCGGTTCTTCGTGGCGTCGGAGCTTGGGGATCAGCTTGTTGATCTTGAGATAGAGGTCGGTACTTTCCTCAACGGGTCCGGATATGATCAGCGGCGTCCGAGCTTCGTCGATCAGGATGGAGTCGACTTCGTCCACGATCGCAAATTTCAGGTCCCGCAGGACCTTGTCGTCCAGGGAGAAAGCCAGGTTGTCACGAAGATAGTCGAAACCGAGTTCGTTATTGGTCGCGTAGGTGATATTGGCTTCGTAAGCTGCTTTCTTTTCGTCGTGCGACTGTCCGGACTTCGAAACCCCGACAGTCAGACCGAGGAACTCGTAAACCGGACCCATCCAGTCGGCGTCACGTTGCGCCAGGTATTCGTTGACGGTGACGATATGAACTCCACCGTCCGATAGTGCATTCAGGTAGGCCGGCAGGGTCGCGACGAGTGTCTTTCCCTCGCCGGTGCGCATTTCGGCGATGTTGCCACCATGAAGCACCATGGCGCCAATCAGTTGTACGTCGAAGGGGCGCAGCCCGACGGCTCGCCAGGCTGCCTCTCGGGCGACTGCAAAGGCTTCCGGCAACAGGTCGTCCAGCGTTTCGCCATCTTTGTAGCGCCCGCGGAATTCATCGGTCTTAGCCTTAATCGCCTCGTCGCTGAGCGATTTCAGGTTCTCCTCCAAGTCGTTGATATGATTCACGACTTTCGAGAAATTGCGCAGTAATCGCTGGTTGCGACTGCCGAATATTCGGGTCAATAAATTGGCCACCAAGGGCTCCCGGAAGGACCGGCCAGCAAAACCGGGCCACTGTACAAAAAACGCGTATTTTACTGACTAATCAGGAATTTGCACGATCGGGACACACAAAATCCCTGATATACAAATAACTGGATACAGGTGGATCAGGCCAAAAGACAAGCCATGCGAGAACAGCTAATGCGTGCTACGACGAATTGGTGCCGTGAAGAACGACAGGCCGGGCGAGTCAGTCGGCGCTGCGACGTATGAACGTGACGGGATTGACGCGCTGACCATTCTTGAGCACTTCAAAGTGCAGGTTCGGTCCGGTCGCACGACCCGTATCGCCCATCAGGGCAACCGTCTGGCCCTTCTTGATCTCATCTCCGACTTCGACGAGGTTTTTCTGATTGTGCGCATACCGAGTTGAATAGCCGTTCCCGTGGTTAATCTCGACAAGTTGACCAAAACCGTGGCGCTCGGCCGACCAAGTCACGACACCGTCGGCAACCGCGATAATCTCGTCACCTACCTTGCCGGCGAAATCGACGCCGCGATGATTCGCTGGTTTGCCGGTAAATGGGTCGGTGCGACGACCGAAGTAAGACGACATCCATCCGGAGAGGACAGGACGACCCTGCGGATACACTCGTTCCGACAGATTTTGGTCCAAAAGCACACTTTCTAGTGCGTCCAGCTGCACTTCGCGGTTGTCGAGCCGGTTTTCTAGATC
>CAZWEW010000050.1:0-12886 GCA_964633055.1 uncultured Woeseia sp.
TACAGAGACCACCGTTTCGATCGCTCTCCCTGCGCCGAGTCGCGACAGGGCGGAGGCCAGAGCAGTTGGCGATCTGACCGAAGATTCGGAGCTGCGTTATCCGTCGGGCTTCGATGAATTCGACAGGGTGCTTGGCGGTGGAATCGTCCCGGGATCAGTGGTTTTGCTGGGTGGGGACCCCGGGGTAGGCAAGTCGACGCTCCTGCAGCAGGTCGCCACAATGCTACCGGTCGACCTCGACGTCTGTTACGCCACGGGTGAGGAGTCACTTCGCCAGATCGCGCAGCGTTCGCATCGACTTGGCCTTGACAACCCATCGCTCAGGCTGCTCGCGGACACGTCCGTCGATAATGTTCTCGAACAGGCCAGAGCGATGAAGTCGAAGGCGCTGGTTATCGACTCGATTCAGACGATGGCAGCAGCCGACGTGTCGTCGGCACCGGGCTCCGTCTCGCAACTCCGCGAATGCGTGAGTCGGATTGTGACGTTTGCCAAACAACGCGAGGTGGCAGTATTTCTGATAGGACATATTACCAAGGAAGGAACGATAGCCGGGCCGAGGGTCGTGGAGCACATGGTCGATACCGTTATGTACTTCGAAAACGACCCTGGCAGTCGTTACACGATCGTTCGGGCCGTCAAGAACCGCTTCGGTGCCAGTAGTGAAATGGGTGTGTTTGCGATGTCGGAATCGGGATTCCGAGAGGTTCGCAATCCTTCGGCGATATTTTTGTCACGGCAGGACGAGAGTGGTCCCGGCAGGATCGTGACGACGGCCTGGGAGGGCAGTCGGCCATTACTTGTTGAGATTCAGGCGCTGGTGGCTGACAGCAACAGCAATTACCCTCGGCGGCTTGCGCAGGGCGTCGACCAGAACAGGCTTGCCATGATCATGGCTTTGCTGCAACGACACGGTGGTGTGCCATTGTCCGGGGAAGACATTTTTGTCAATGTCGTTGGGGGACTTCGGATAGGTGAAACCTCTGCCGACTTGCCAGTGGCGCTGTCCGTCGCTTCAAGTTTTCGTGATCGACCATGCCGTGAACGCCTGATCAGTTTCGGTGAAATCGGGCTGGCTGGAGAAGTGCGCCCGGTACGTTTTGGTGATGAACGAATTCGTGAAGCTGCCAAGCAAGGATTCACGCTGGCAATCGTGTCGGCTGCGAACACCCCACGCGAGAAAGTCGATGGCATTGAGGTGGTCGGCGTGAAGACGCTTGTCGCGGCGCTTGAAGCGGCAATTACCTAGATATGCTGATTGTGGGGTTAATGCTTCGCGTGCGGTAGGCCCGATACCGGCTGTCAAGGAATCGCGCCGTCTTTACACCGTCAACTCCAGCTTCGACCGAGAAGCTCCTCGAGTATGTAACGGCTGCCGAAATAGGCAAGGCAGAGAATCACGAATCCGCCTAGGTAGAGGTATATGGCACGTCTGCCACGCCAGCCGGCAAAACGCCTGCCTGCAAGTAGCAAGCCGAACAACGTCAGCGCGAGCAATGAAAGCGTCGTCTTGTGGACGAGGTGTTGTGCAAACAGGTTCTCGACAAATGCGAATCCCGATGACACGGCGAGTAGCAGTAGTAGGAACCCGGCGGTATTGATTCCGAACAACAGCTGTTCGGTGGTTTCCATCGGAGCGAATAACTGGTTCGTGGATGAGAAAACCCGGCGCCGCAGCCGGCGGTCCTGGATCAGGGCGTAAATCGCTACGATTGCGCCGACTGTCAGCAGTCCGTACGCGAATAGAGAGATCAGGACATGGGTTTGGACCTGGAGGCTCATCGAGATAGGTGCTTCCACCGGCAACTGACCGCCCGTCAGGAGCGCGCCCAGGCCGGCCAGTATGAGCAGCCCGCCGCACAGACCCCGAAGCGTGCTTTCGGCGGTCGCAATGATTGCGACCAGGGCCAGCTGAAAGCCGATCAAGGACACTGTATTACCGATTGACAGGACCATGCCGTCGGGCAAGAAAACCAAGAGCCAGAGCGTCCACGCATGCCAGAGAAGGCCCGTAGCAGCAGTGACCAGGCCGGTCAGGAGCAACATATTTTCCTGCGAGGCATTGGCCTGAAGGCGTGTCATGCCGAGGAGTACACCGCCGATTATGTACAGGATACTCATTGTGATTTGAAACACGGACACTTTGCCAGCAACCCCCGAATATGGCCACTCAATCATCCCACACGGCGCAGTCCATTAGAACCCTAGCTGGAACCTAGCTACAGCACGCGTTGGTCCGAAGATTAATTCATCGGTCGTTGTGATTGTTCACATCGCGGACTTTCGGGCAACGTCGTCACAATTCCAGCGTTTCCTGTAACCGAAAACCGGTACAATTCGACTCGTTATGTTCGACACACTCTCCGATCGCCTCCAGCAGGCGACGAAAAATCTCACCGGCAGGGGCAGGCTCACTGAAGCTAACATCAAGGATACTGTTCGCCATGTTCGGCTCGCATTACTCGAGGCCGACGTTGCGCTGCCGGTCGTCAAGTCTTTTATCGAGCACATTCGTGAAAAAGCGCTTGGCGAGGAAGTTGGCAAGAGCCTGACACCCGGACAGGCGTTTACAAAGATCATTCACAACGCATTGGTGGACGTGCTGGGCGGCCAGGCTGCGCCGCTGGATTTTCGAGCACAGCCGCCCGTTGTGCTGTTCCTGGCGGGTCTGCAAGGCGCGGGAAAAACGACAACTGCGGCAAAGCTTGCGAAACGTCTGATAGAGAAGGAGAGGAAGAAGGTAATGCTTGTCAGTGTCGATGTGCATCGGCCCGCTGCCATCCTCCAGCTCGAAAGGCTGGCCGGAGAGGTTGGTGCCATTCACTGTGCGAGCAGCGTCGACGAGCGACCCGAGACGATCATGGATCGCGCCCTTGACGATGCGCGACGACAACACGTTGATGTTTTGATTGTCGACACGGCCGGGCGCCTCCATGTCGATGACGAAATGATGGGTGAGGCGGTTCGGGTTCACGATCGGGCTAATCCGCACGAGACGCTCTTCATCGTCGATAGCATGGCCGGTCAGGACGCGGTGAATGCTGCCAAGGCATTTGCTGATGCGTTATCGCTGACGGGCGTGATCCTGACCAAGGCTGATGGGGACGCCAAAGGCGGGGCGGCACTGTCCGTCCGTGACGTAACGGGCCAGCCTATTCGGTTTGTCGGCACCGGCGAGAAGATGGATGCGTTTGAGGTTTTTCATCCCGACAGGATGGCGTCTCGCATACTCGGCCAGGGCGACGTCCTGACGCTCGTCGAAGACATCGAAGGCACGGTCAACAAGGACAAAGCCGAGAAGCTAGCGAAAAAACTGAAGAAAGGGCGGGGATTCGATCTTTCCGACCTCAGGGACCAGCTCGAACAGATGATGAATATGGGCGGTATGGCCTCTATGCTCGAAAAATTACCAATACCTGGTGGTATTGATTCATCGGCGCTCCAGGACCCTGCTCATGAAAAACAGTTCAGGCGCCAGATCGCGATCATCAATTCGATGACCCCGGGCGAACGGCGATTCTCCAAGACGATCAACGGTTCTCGCAAGAAGCGCATCGCGAAAGGGGCCGGCCTCGAAATCCAGGATGTGAATCGCCTCCTGAAGCAGCATCAGCAGATGGAACGGATGATGAAGAAGATGTCAAAAGGGGGCATGAAGAAGATGATGCGAGACATGCCGCAGGGTTTTCGGTAGTACTTTCCGCCGCATGCCTCGGGATACGATATTGAAAACCACCCAAATGGCTCATGAACTATAGCCTCCACACCGGTTTTTGGCGTTTTTCGCCTTAGTCGCGCAAGAGCCGGGTACGCTCCATTGACCCAATGTTTATTGGCAATTTTGTTTCGGTTTTGAAATTGGCGTGTTAGAAAAAAGTGTCGACGATTGCCAACGTGGGACATTCGCTTCACTTTCCTTTCAAAATCAGTACAATGCGCGGCTACTCGGGTCGGCCCGATCACAGGCCTATCTGTCTATCACTGGTTTTAAGCGGAATTGCAATGGTTAGTATTCGTCTTTCGCGCGCGGGCGCGAAAAATCGGCCTTTTTACCACCTGGTGGTGACCGACAGTCGCAACAAGCGCGACGGTCGGTATATTGAGCGTTTGGGTTTCTTTAACCCTGTCGGAACGGACTCGGAGGAAAATCTCCGTATCGACGTCGAACGCGTTGACTACTGGATCGGACAGGGTGCACAGCCCTCGGATCGGGTGAAGTCGCTGCTGAAACGACATCGCAAAGCCAGCGCGGTGAACTAGGGCAACCCGCCGCGGAAGTGAGCGGTGTGGACGGGACGGACAAAAATCCAGTTATTGTCGGTCGGATATCGGGTCTGTTTGGCGTCCATGGGTGGGTGAAGATTCATTCTTACACCGACCCCCGTGAAGCCATTCTTGATTACGAAGACTGGCTGATTACAAACGACGAAGACTGGCAGCCAATAAAGGTTCGTGAAGGCAAACCTCACGGCAAGACGATCATCGCAAGTCTTGATGGTATCGACGATCGTGACGACGCTGCCCAATGGATAAAGGCGACGATCGGCGTTGACCGGTCGCAACTGCCGGACATGGCAGATGGAAAATTTTACTGGTTAGACCTCGAAGGCCTGACCGTTATGAAATGCGACGGAACCGTTATAGGTACCGTAGCCTACTTGCTGGAGACCGGCGCGAATGATGTGCTGGTTGTGAGGAAAGGGGATCGCGAAGTGCTGATTCCTTTCCTGGTGGAACAGGTTATCAAGGACGTTGATCTCGCTGATGGCGTGATCAGGGTCGATTGGGACTGGGACTGACGGCATGCGATTGCAGGTTGTTACCTTGTTTCCTGACATGGTGCATACGATCGCCGGTTATGGGGTCGTTGGCCGTGCCATCGGGCGGAACATCGCGACGCTCGGCTGCACGGACCCGCGAGATTTTACGGACGATGTGCACCGTACGGTCGACGACCGGCCCTATGGTGGCGGACCGGGCATGGTGATGATGTTTGAGCCACTGCGGGCGGCAATTGCTGATGCTAGGTCAGTAGTACCAGTAGGATCATCGGTCGTTTGCCTGTCGCCACAGGGACAGGTTTTCGACCAGCAAGTTGCCAACCGGCTGGCTACATTGCCCGGGATGGTGCTGGTGGCAGGTCGATACGAAGGTATTGACGAACGCCTTCTCGAGGCAACGGTCGACGAAGAGATTTCGCTCGGCGATTTTGTGCTGAGTGGCGGTGAGATGGCGGCAATGGCCGTCATCGACGCGGTAGTGCGACTATTGCCGGGCGTGCTCGGTGATGAACAGTCTGCGGAGCAGGACTCATTCATGGACGGGTTGCTGGACCATCCGCACTACACACGTCCGGAAGAGGTAGATGGACGGCGTGTGCCGAAGGTGTTGTTGTCGGGAGACCATGAAAGGATCGCCCGTTGGCGGTTGAAACAGGCGTTGGGACGCAGTTATTTGAGGCGCCCGGACCTTGTGGAAAAACTGGAATTAAATGAGGAGCAGCGATTGCTACTCGCCGAGTTCCTTAAGGAACGAGAACAGGAGTAGCCGGTAATTTGCCGGCTAGGTGAACGAAAATGAGCAAGATAATCGACGCAATCGAACAAGAACAGATGACAAGAGAAGTACCCGAGTTCTCTCCGGGTGACACCGTTGTCGTGCAGGTCAAGGTCAAAGAAGGTAACCGTGAACGCCTGCAGGCATTCGAAGGTGTTGTCATAGCGAAGCGCAATCGCGGCCTTAATTCGTCGTTCACTGTTCGCAAGATTTCGCACGGCGAAGGCGTCGAGCGCGTTTTTCAGACCTATAGCCCGGTTGTCAGTGACATCCAGGTGAAACGCCGCGGTGACGTTCGGCGCGCCAAGTTGTACTATCTGCGAGGCCGTACGGGGAAGGCTGCTCGGATCAGGGAAAAGATCTGATCCTGAACGCCCTCACGCGGGACGATACGGTGTTGGAAGCGTGGCAAAAATCTGCATGCATATCGGTACACACCGCGCTTTTTCGGGCACTTTCGCCTTATCTCGTCAGTGCCTGGAAACACGTAGAATCGTGGTTTGACTGGTCGGGACAGAGATTTTTTCCACGTATCTGATAAGTTTCGGCTATCACGTCTGAAACAACCCCATTGGGCAGGGTCTGTCGAGACATGAGCACATCACATGGAATAAGCACCGGGTTACGCAATCTCTTTATCGTGGTCACGTGCCTGGCGAGTGCCGGTTGCACGGTGATTGTCTCCAATGCCGCGGATAGCTTTGCGGACAACCTGAGTGCCGCGGTCCTGAACCAGAACGATCCCGAATTGGTTCGTGACGGGGCGCCATCGTATTTGTTATTGCTGGATAGCCTTCTCGAGGGAAGTCCTGAAAACCCCGCGATACTTTCCGCGGCGGCAACACTCTATGCTACCTATGGCAGTGTGTTCGCAGATGACCCTGAACGAGCGGCTCGATTGACCGAGCGTGCGCGATCGTACAGTACGAAAGCGATCTGTAACTCATACGAGCCATCCTGCAACTGGAACGGTATGTTGTTCGAGGATTTCGAAGAGACGCTCTATGGTCTTCGCGAGAAGCACGCGGATGTGATATTCACTCATGCACTGGCGTCCGCAGCCTTTATTCGTGCGCACAGTAGTGATTACGCGGCGATTGCGCTTCTTCCCTATACAGAGGCATTGTTCGTCAAATACCTTGAGGTCAATGACGGGGCAGACAATTCGACCGTGCATACGTACCTGGGCACCCTCAACACTCTGTTGCCACCGGCACTCGGCGGCGACCCGGGAAAAGGTCAAATGCACTTCGAGCGGGCGATCGAATTGTCTGGTGGCAGGGACCTTAGCGCGAAAGTGGAGTATGCCAATGGCTACGCCCGCTTGATGTATGAGCGCGACTTGCATGACAGGCTGCTGAACGAAGTGCTGGCAGCCGATCCCACCGTAATCGGCGCGACCCTCATGAATGTTTTGGCGCAGGAGCTGGCCGCTGAACTGCTTGCGACGGCGGACGATTACTTTTGAATACTGGTGAGACGAACAGGTTTCATCGGAGGATGAAGATGCGATTGTTGAAATCCTCTCTTATTGGTCTGTTGTTCGGGTGCTTGATCATTGCACCCACTGCAAACGCTGTTGACATCAAAATCGCGACGCTGGCACCTAACCAGTCCCAATGGATACAGGATATGCGCGCGGCCGGCAAGGAAATCGAAAGCCGAACTGAAGGACGCGTCAAGCTCAGGTTTTATGGTGGCGGCACTCAGGGTACAGAAGATAAGGTGTTGCAGAAGATCAAGATAGGCCAGTTGCACGGTGGCACATTTTCTGCCACAGACTTCATGAAGGATTACGGTGCGATCAATATCTATGGTCTGCCATTCGTCTTCGAATCCTGGAATGAGATGCGCTACGTACGCCAGCGAATGGACGCGAAGTTGCAGTCCGGATTCGCGGATCTCAATTTTGTGACGTTCGGCATCGCCGGTTCTTTCTCGATGGTTCTGTCGAACGAGCCCATACAAAATTACGAGGATATGAAGGGCAAGAAAGTCTGGCTGCCGCAGGGTGACTTCGTCAGCTACGAGGCGATGCGTCGCCTGCAGCTATCGCCCGTCGCCCTGCCTATCACCGACGTGCTGACGGGCCTGCAGACTGGTTTGCTCGATATTGTGGCCATCCCGCCCGAGGTTGCAGTGGCGTTGCAGTGGCACACGCGCGTGAAGTACGTGACAAACATGCCGGTTGTGTTCGGGATATCGTTTCTCGCGATCAGCAAGCGCGCATTTGATCGATTGTCTGCCAACGATCAGACGGTGGTCAAAGACGTGCTATCCGATGTCTATGCCAGTATCGACGCAAATTCGTCGGCGGAGTCCGACAATGCGATGCAGGCATTGGAGACCATCGGGATTACCCATGTCGAACCGGAGGAAGGCCAGTTCGCGGAATTGCAGCAGACGATGAGTCAGTTTAACCGGGAGATGGCGATTGATGGTGCGTATCCACTGGACATCTATGAAGAGATGATTGGCTACATCGCCGAATACCGGACCGGCGGCGGCGAGGCTGGTTCCGGCGCTAACAGGCCCTAGTCTTGTCAACACCTGAGAGTCTTGTATCACGCCTGGAGCGCTGGGGGACAGCGTTGGAGAACGCAGCGCTCGTCATTCTGCTCGGCGCACTGATGTTGCTCGCAGTCGCGCAGATCGTTTTGCGCGTGTTCTTCAGTTTCGGATTTGTCTGGGCCGACGAACTGATCAAACTTTTTGTACTTTGGATAGCGCTGATTGCCTCCATTGCGGCAAGCAGGAGTAACCGGCATCTTCGTATCGACGTGTTGTCGCATTTCGTTGCTGAGAAATACGCGCGGATTCCACGGATCATCGTTGATGCCTTTGCTGCATTCATTTGCGGCGTGCTGGCCTGGCACTCTTGGCGCTATGTTGAGCTCATCATCGAATTTGAAGATACGGTATTGATCGATTTGCCTGCATGGATGGCCTACGTTCTGCTCCCGCTTTCGTTCGTATTGATGAGTTACCGGTTTGCGCTTTCTGCCGGAAGTGGTTTGCTCGAAGCAGTCGGGAAGGGTGGGGAGGGCGCAGCGTGATCTTGAGTGCCCTCCTGATTTTACTGGCGATATTCGGTGCGCCGCTATTCACGGTGATCGCGGCCAGCGCCATGCTGGGCTATCAGAACGAAGGGATCGATCTGATGGCGATTGCCATCGAGATTCTCGGTATTGCCGGGATGCCGATGCTGTCGGCCATCCCGTTGTTCACGTTCGCCGGCTATCTGCTGAGCAAGAGCAATGCACCACAGCGACTTGTTCGTGTCACAGGCGCCATCCTCGGGTGGATGCCGGGAGGACTTGCCCTAGTGGCGCTGGCGGCGTGCGCGTTCTTCACTGCGTTCACTGGCGCTTCAGGCGTGACGATCATTGCGCTTGGCGCCATCCTTTATCCGGCACTCAAACAGGATGGCTACCCGGATAATTTCAACCTGGGACTGGTGACGACATCGGGCAGTCTCGGCCTTCTTTTTGCGCCATCGTTGCCGCTGATTCTCTACGGTGTTGTTGCCGAGGTCTCAATCGATAATCTTTTTAGGGCCGGGGTACTCCCGGGTATGCTGATGCTGGTGCTGCTCGGCGGATACAGCTTGTGGGTGGGCCGACATAATCGTCAGCCGCTCAAGCAGTTCTCCTGGGCGGAAGTCAGGGCGGCACTGTGGGAAGCGAAATGGGAAATCCCGCTACCGGTATTCGTGTTGGGCGGCATCTATTCCGGGTTTTTTGCCGTGTCGGAGGCGGCCGCCGTCACGGCCCTGTACGTGTTGGTTGTCGAGGTTTTAATCCTGAGGGAGATCAGTTTCAGGGATCTGCCGGATCTCATGCGAGACTCGATGTTGCTGGTTGGCGGTATTTTGATCATCCTTGGTGTGTCGCTCGCATCGACCAACTACATGATCGACGCGGAAGTGCCACAACAGCTGCTTGCCTATATCACCGAATTCGTTTCGAGCCAGACGAGCTTCCTGTTTCTGCTGTTCATTTTTCTGCTGATCCTGGGTGCGATTCTGGATATTTTTGCAGCGATTGTGCTCGTTGTACCTCTGATCCTGCCCATTGCGATCCAATACGGGGTTAACGAGTTTCACCTCGGAATCGTCTTCCTGGCGGCAATGCAGCTCGGTTACCTGACACCACCCGTTGGCCTGAACCTGTTTATCGCCAGTTATCGTTTCGATCGGCCTATAATGAATGTCTATGCTGCGACGTTTCCGTTCCTGTTGATCCTCATGATCTGCGTTCTCATCATTATGTACTGGCCAGGCCTGTCTCTTTGGTTCCTGCCAGGTTGATTCATCTCGAACGAACCTGTAACTGCATGCTCATCCGTTCACTTTCGCGCGTATCCCGGAATTTATTGGTTGCCGTTATGTTCACCGGTGCTGTCGGGGTGGCCTGTGCACAGACCGGGCCCAACTTGGCGGATATTTCTCTGCCGCCCGGATTCTCGATTGAGATATGGACAGACGAAGTACCGAACGCACGTTCGATGGCGCTCGGGGAAAACGGTACCGTATTCGTGGCAACGCGTCGTGACGGACGGATCTTTGCCGTGTCTCCGTCGGACGCTGGTCCACCTGTCGTAACGACGCTCGCAGAAGGGTTGCGGATGCCGAATGGTGTAGCGACGAATGAAGGCGATCTGTTCGTTGCGGAAAACCACAGGATTATCCGATTCGACGATATCGAAGCCAACCTTGAATCGCTACCTGAGCCATTCGTCGTCATTGATAACTTGCTTCGAGAGCGTCACCACGGTTGGCGTTACATTGACTTCGGCCCGGACGGCAAGCTCTATATCTCTCTCGGTGCCCCCTGCAATGTTTGCGAGGGGGAAGGCTCGGCCAACATCAGCCGCATGAATCCTGATGGCAGCGACCAGGAAATTTTTGCTGAAGGCGTGCGTAATTCCGTGGGATTCACCTGGCATCCGGAGACGGACGAGTTCTGGTTCACCGATAATGGGCGAGACATGCTCGGAGACAATATCCCGCCAGGCGAATTGAATCGTGCACCGATCGCAGGCATGCACTTCGGTTTTCCGTATTGTCACGGTGTGGACGTTGCCGACCCCGAATTCGGCAGTATTCGGGTTTGCAGTGAATTCGAAGCACCCGCTCAAGCGCTTGGCCCGCATGTGGCTCCGCTCGGCGTGATTTTTTATACGGGTGATATGTTTCCGGCGGAATATCACAACCACGCCTTGATTGCCGAACACGGCTCATGGAATCGTTCTCGCAAAATTGGCTATCGCGTAACGGTCGTTCGAATGGAGGACGGTGCGCCAGCAGCTTACGAAGTCTTCGCCGACGGCTGGTTGCGAGATGAAGAAGCGTCCGGTCGACCCGTTGACCTTCTGCAACTCGAGGACGGTTCGCTGCTCGTGTCTGACGACCAGAACGGACTGATATATCGAATCTCCTACTCACGCCCGATCGACGAGGGTGTGTCACCCTGAAGTACTGGAAATCTTATGAAAAAACAATTCCTCTCCCTGGTTCGCTGGTCATGGAACGGCGCAGATACGCTGCGAAAGGTTCTGCACCTCGTTGTATTACTGTCTATCTTCTCGATCATCATCAATGCCATCTTCGCCTCGACACCGAAAGTCCCTGGCAGCGCAGCGCTCGTGATCCGACCAACGGGCCGATTGGTAGAACAGCTGTCCGGCGATCCGTTCTCACGTGCGTTGGCCGAACTCACGGGAGACGCAGAGCCTCAGACGCTGGTGAGCGACATTATTGAAGGGCTGAGGAGCGCGAAAGACGACGCCCGAATCACGTCGGTCATGCTTGATCTCTCCGAAATGCCGGGCGGAGGCCTGAGCAAACTGAAACGCGTTGCCGGCGCGCTCGTGGACTTTCGTGAATCCGGCAAGCCCGTGATCGCAAAGGCCGATTACTTCGTCCAGGGCAGTTACTTCCTGGCTGCGCACGCGGACGAAATCTATATGCACCCCGAGGGCGTGCTCGCATTTTACGGTTTTGGTGCGTACCTGAATTACTACAAGGAAGCCCTTGATAAATTGCAGGTTGACTGGACTGTGTTCCAGGCCGGTACCTACAAGTCGGCTGTCGAACCCTTTACGCGGAATAACATGTCCGACACCGATCGAGAAGCACTCGGCAATGTCATTGACCAATTGTGGGCTGAATACAAAGCAGGGGTCGAGTCGGCACGAGAGCTGGAGCCCGGAACCATCGACAGCATCCTGGATGACCTGGTTGCGACCGTGGAGTCGACAAATGGAGATCTCGGTCAGGTAGCCCTCGACTTTGGTTTTGTTGACGGACTTTGGACTCGCGAGCAGGTCAGGGCACGCATGATCGAGGTTGCCGGTGAGAATGGTGATGAATCGGCATACCCGGTTGTCGGGCTCAATACCTACTTGGAACAGGCGCGTATTATCAACGGTAGTGATACCACGGAGGAGAACGTCGGCATCGTCGTCGCCTCGGGAGAGATTCTGTACGGCAACCAGGATCCCGGAACTATTGGTGGCGACTCGACCGCCAGGCTGCTCCGCGAGGCTCGCGAGGACGACTCGGTCAAGGCAGTCGTGCTGCGCGTGGATAGCCCGGGTGGCAGTCTGCTGGCATCGCAGGTAATCAGGGACGAAGTAGAGGCTCTGCGGGCTTCTGGTAAGCCCGTCGTTGCCTCGATGAGCAGCGTTGCCGCGTCTGGTGGTTACTGGGTGTCGATGTCGGCTGATCGGATCATGGCGACGCCAAATACAATTACGGGGTCGATCGGCGTGTTCGGCATGTTCGCATCCTTCGAGCGTTCCCTGTCGACGCTGGGAATTTCCACCGATGGGGTCGCGACGACACCCTGGGCCGGTCAGCTACGGTCTGATCGAACGATGTCGGATGAGGCCAAGACAGTCTTTCAGGCGATGATTGATCGCAACTATGCTGACTTTGTCAGCCATGTCGCAAATGGCCGGGGTATGACGGCAGAAGTTGTCGACAGTATTTCCCAGGGCCGGATTTGGACGGGCAGCGACGCGCTGGCAAACGGCCTAGTCGACGAGCTTGGAGAACTCGAGGACGCCATTGCCGTTGCAGCTGAATTGGCAGGCCTGGACGCGGAATCTTCGGGCGAGAAGTTTTTCGAGATAAACCTCGACCCTGCCCAAGAGATGTTGCTCGACCTGATGCGTGGATCACGGGACCTGGGCCTGGATGTTGCGAGATACGCACAGCCCGAATCGTCCGTGCATCGTCTGGCCGGTATCGTGGACGATGTGCTCAAGCCTTTTACGCGTTTCAATGACCCGACGGGCGCTTATTCACATTGCTTTTGCATGTTTG
>CAZWEW010000051.1:0-12885 GCA_964633055.1 uncultured Woeseia sp.
TGCTGACGGGAGGGCTACGGAACAGGCGATTCGGCCACTCCCAGCAGGCTGACCTTTGCTCACCCTTAACGACCCTGACGCTGTCCACCCCTCGTGTCAGGAAAATGGTTTACCCGGGTCCCGACGGAACAACGCTTTAACCACACCTGCATCTTCGTGCCCGAGCAAGATCGGGAACTCGCATAGCCCTTTGCTCTTAGTCATCACATCCGTGCGGCAAACGCTGGTTGCGACAATCTTTATGAGGAGTTCGCTGTCCGTCGACGATCGCAGGCGCAACGTCTCCGTCACAAAAGGCCCGTCGTTGCCATGTGCGACAACGGCAACTATGATCTTTTCGACCACCGGCATCTGTTGGTACTACTGACCGTCATCAACCGTCCACTGCCTGCCCCGCTCGGGAACCGAGACCACATCCTGTTCCTGAAAATAACTGATCATCACGTCCGACACCTTACCGACACTCCGAATCAGCTCGGATTCCGGAAATGAGTCGTACAGGTCGCCACCCTCTGTCAGAAAACTCGGCGCCGCCACGGTGAAACGATCTGTGTCCTTCACCAGCTGACCGTCGTGCGTGAGTGAAACGATGCGCTGATATTTGGGCTGGCTGAGATCGTAGATCATTTGCAGACCGGACAACTGCAGAATGCCGCGCTCGAATGTTAAAGATTGCTCGAGGGCACGTAGAATCTGGCTGCCGGTTAATTCCTTTACGTTTACATCATCCATGAACGGGTAGGAATCGAGTATATCCACCAGTCGAATATCGCCCTTCGGCAAATCCTTGCGCAGACTGCCTCCAGGAAGAAAACCAATATCTGCTCCCGTCGCGTCGACAAAAGCATCGGCAAACAGGTTGCCAATATCAGACTCCTCGATGTACCGGCGAAACAATGGTGCTTCGGTCGAACCAACCCTGACCATGATGTCCGCGTGCGCTTCGCGATAATACTTGAGTTTGGCGAGTATTCTCGGGTCCGGTTCCAGTATCGACGACTCGACCGGGATCAGCCTGCCGTCATAGCCGGTAATCGACCCGGTTTCCGAATCCAGCGTCAATTGAAGATAACCGAGGTGCGTCGCCTGCCCATAAGTCTGCATGATCAGCGTCCCGGTCTTGGGATGAACCACCGCCACCGGTGTGCCCGCATCCGCGTGGCCGGCAAACAGGACGTCGATGCCCTCGACGGCGCCGGCAAGCGCGATATCGGCGTCGATATCACGCTGTAATCGTGGGTCGGTTTCCGCGTCAGTCTGCATCGGCGCAGTCTTGCCTTGGTGTGTCAACAGAACCACGATATCGACCTCATCCCGCAATTCGGCAATGGACTTTCGAACGGCCTCAGTCGGGTCGGTAACTTCGAGCAGGGCGATGTGCGAAGGGGTGATGGCGGTGGAGGCATCCTGGCCCATGATGCCGATGACGCCAATTCGGATGCCGTTACGCTCAATGATGGTGTGCGCCTGGGCATACGGATGGTCGGTGTCTTTGTAAAAGAAGTTGGCACCGAGCACCGGGAACGGCGCACGGTTCTTTTCCCAGCTGAATATTTCAACACCGTACTCAAATTCGTGATTGCCGATTGCCATCGCGTCGTAGCCCATCGTGATCATGAGCTCGAACGCCAGTTTTCCTTCGGTCAGTTTGGCGAGGGCGCCTGTGAAAATATCCCCGGAATCGAACAGGAAAACATTCGGTTCTGTCTGCCGTATCGACTCTATCAATGACGTCATCTCGGCGATGCCGCCAATCATGTCGACGTCATCCAGCCAAAACGCCGGTATCGGATCGTAGGCGCTTTCTACGTCATTGGTGAACAACAAAGTGACGACCGTATCGTCCCCGGCGGTAACAGTCGGGATCTCGGGCACCTTGTCGTTCGTGGTGCAAGCTCCGAAAGCCGCGACGATTAAAACCAATAGAAGTGTTGTGCGCGCAAAAGCCATGACGAAGCTAACCCTTGAGTTAAGGCAATCGGTATCAGAACCAGTCTATCAGTCTGATAGCATCTCGAAAATGCGGGCGCTAAGACTGTTCCCCGGCCAATGATTTTTTCAGTGAGCGGCCATTGTCAGCATATTTCTGCCGAAGTGGGCAACGCAAAGCCCGACCGCGAAATTTTCGATGTGACCTTCGATGCATTGGGCTCACCTGCGAAAGAATCGGCAGCGATGATCAAAGACAACCTTGCATCCGATATCGAGGGAGGTGCCAACTCTGGTATCGCGACTTGCTGGCATAACTCTCAAGGTCGACCTAGCGGGCAAACCGGAAACATTGTGCACGAAATTTCGGCGCTCGGAGAGCTACTGAACCTCGTTGTCATCTGAGAAACCAAAGCCGGTCCTAGGCCCCGGCTCGCCCGGCGGTTCAGGTAACACACCATAGTCGAGCGGCCAGGCAACCGGATGTCCGAGACCTTCAATGCGTTCGCCGGTCCCGACCTGATCGCGATCGAGCGAAAAGTACACATCGTCCCGCGAACGGCGCAAACCATCCTCCATATAAGCCATCGTGAAAACCCGTCGTGTGTGCGCCGTTTCGTTGGCATCCGCAGCATGAATCATACAGGCATGATGAAAGACTACAGAGCCCTTGCGAACCTCCACCGGCACCAGTGGCAGGCGAGAAACTTCTTCATTGCTCAGTAAATCGACCGGTTCGCCGCCTCGGAATTGCCCGATGTCGACAAATTGCGTGATACCAACCGTATGCGATCCCCGTACATACCGCATCATGCCGCCACCCGGACGAACGTCGTTAAACGGAATCCATGCGGAGATGAGGTCCGGCCGATCGGTTGGCCAGAATGGATAGTCGAGGTGAGCATCGGTCTTACGACCGCCCGGTTCCTTGTATAGGGCCTGGTCGTGCCATAACCGTATGCGGTCGGTCTGCAACAATGCAGCGGCCGCAGCGCAGAGTTTCGGATGAAAGGTAAACGGCTTCACCTGAGGGTGATCCTCCCACAGGCGCATGCATTGTATGAATGTCTGCTCGTAGAGGTTTTTCTCCGTAAGGCTGCGATGATCGTCAGTCGTGCGGTGGCGAACCGCCGCATCGACATGCTTGCCGAAGTGATCAAGTTCCTCGTGTGTAAAGAAGTTTTCCACGAGTAAGAAACCTTCTTCCCGGTAACGTTCAATATGCGCCAGATCCAGCCCGGATTGTTGTATTGCGTCATTCATATGCTTCCCCCGAATTCCGGTCTGACCCGGTTGGCATGGTCCTGTACTCGCGGGGAATCGGGCACATACGCGGAGGCCACCTGCAGTCGCATAACAGGTTCCACAACACCCGGCATGGACGAAACCGGCAAACCAGTCGGGACGTCAATATTATTGGAGGCCTTTCCGGTTACAGATCTCATAATGGTCACAGATAAATTGCCGTGTCGGCGGCAGTGAACCGACGCTGGTGACACCATCTTTCCCGATACCACGCTCGTACCGGTTTATCCGGACGGCAAAATCCTGCAGCAAGGCGTTCTTCTCGGATGCAGGAAGGAAAGCATATTGAAGTGAGTTGCGGCTGAGAATCTTCACCTCTTCCCAGGACAAGTCGAACTCACGCACAGCGACAAAAAATTCGTCGGTCAGGGTCGAGTCCCACATGCCGCGGTCGTCCGTGGACAAAGCAACCGGTATACCTATCCGCAGGTACTCCGGAAACGGATGTTGCGAATAGTCGTCGACATACTCGATCAGCAAGTTGCTGATCAGATTGATTTCCACCATGTAAGCGCCGTTTCTCATCAGCAACATCGTATCCGGGTCGGTGATGAGATTGAGACCGTGGCCAATGCGGTCGGCGCCAAGCAGCAACGTGTCACGCACGTGGCTATTAGGTTCGTCGACCTCTCCTGCATGGATAGACAACCTCACACCGTCGTAATGCCGGCGAAGCTCCCGCAGCGTCGATAGAAATCGCAGTGGATAGCCTTTGTCATTATCCTCTCGCCCGACCATGTTGACCGCGACGAACAGGTCATTGTTGTCATGTACAAACTGGTACACCGTGCGTAGCTGGTTTTCTGCAAATGGCAGAAAGCGCAATATGGGGACTTGCAGACGTACCGTAATACCGATCGACGCAACATCCTCCTGCTGCAGTCGCAACCGCAGGATTTCGCCTACCTGCTGCGGCGATATCACGGCACCATCGGGTCCTTTGAAACCCTGGATGGCCACCTGAGACTCGAGATAGACTAAACCTTCCTCGGCAAAAGCCTGGATATTGCGAACCATGGTTTCCGCCTGCAGCCATGGGTTTCGGGTCAGGGCATTGAGCCGCTGCCAGTGAGTCTGGAAAAATTCGTCGCGACCTTCGAAGGGTTTGTCCAAGCGTATGCTCGCCAGCCAGCCAGCCAGCTCATTTTCATCAAGGTCTTCGAGTGCCTTGTACTCGTTTTTCTCGCAGTCCCCCAATGATTCGTACTCATCAGCGGAAATGTTGCGAAACATCAGGTAGTACGGTGCGGGGCCGAATTCGTTGCCGCCATATGCAACGCAGTTTTCAATACGAATCTTGGTGAAATATCGATAGCCGCGCGCCTTCTCCGCCAGTGCGAGTTCATACCACCACTCCGAGAAGTTCGACCCCGACAAGTGGTTGTGCAGGTCGCCCCCCTTGGGCATATGGTAAAGGACCCGGTACAGATCTTCGGGGTTATCCGACACCTTCAGGTCCTCGAACCATTCAGCCTGCGCGAGCGTCGCGAGGGCCAGTAATAAAATTGTGGACAGTATCTTCACCGGGCGGTATCCAAATTATTGGGGTCTTAACGGATCATTGTCGATGGATGAAAAATACACGTTGGCTGCCCTGATGAGCCGTGCCACGTTCGCGCTCTCCGACTCGATCAGGTTAAAGAATTCCAGCGGATCGTTGTCGAGGTTGTATAACTCCCGCGGCTTGCGCTCCCGATCTAGCATCAGCTTCCACGAGCCGCTGCGGATTGCGTATTCGAGGTCGGTTACCGAGTCCAGAGACCAGAACAGGTTGCGTTGCGGCATGTCCTTACCAGCGAATACAGGACGTATATCAACACCATCGATTGCACGGTCATCAGGCACGACACCGCCAGCGATTTCGGCGAGCGTAACGAACCAGTCCATGCCAATTATCGGCGTATCCGACACGGATTCCGCCTCGACCAGCTCGGGGTAACGGATGATCGCCGGCACCCGTATACCACCCTCATACAGCATGTGCTTGCGACCGCGAAATCCGCCCGTACTTCCGTAGGCATTGACTTCCCACCAGTTGATCCAGGCAGAAGTTACCGGTCCGTTATCGCTGGAAAAGACGATGACGGTTTCATCGGACAGGCCCCGTTCGCGCAGCCAGGAAAGTACTCGTCCGATCTGGGTATCCATATACGTGATATTGGCGAAATACTCGCCGGGGCCACGGGGAATGAGATCTTCTTTGGGCGGTTCTTCGAGCCCGCTAACGATCGGTTCAACTTCGCCGCGACTGTAACGGGCGTAAATGGCGTTGTATTCAGGCGGATTGGCAAACGACGTATGCGGTTCGGCCATACTCAGGTACAGGAAGAAAGGCTTTTGGCTGTCGCGGCTCTCAAGCCAGCTGATCGCTTCGTCTGCATATAGGTCTGCCGTGTACCCTTCCTGTACAGACAATGCTTTCTTGTTGCGAAATACATTCGTCGGGTTGCGATTGTGAGGGAGCTGAAACGCATTGTGGCCATAGTAGTATTCGAAACCCTGGTCAGTCGGCTGCGGTTCAGAGACACTGCCCAAGTCCGAATTCAAATGCCATTTGCCGATATGCGCGGTGGCGTATCCCGCATCGCGAAGCACTTCGGCCAATGTAATCTCATAGTCTCGAAGATAGACGCCACTGTCTTGCGGAATCCAGCTCCTGATGCCCGTCCGGTACGGTGTCCGCCCGGTCAGCAGACCGGCTCTCGATGGTGAACAAAGTGCCGACGGCGAGTAGTTACTAGTGAACTTCATTCCTTCGTTAGCCAGTGAATCAATGTTCGGCGTCTGAATAACCGGGTGCCCGTAACTGCCGAGGTCTCCAAAGCCGAGATCGTCAACGTAGATCAGCAGTATGTTGGGTCGCGTCGAAGTTTGGGCTACGCTACCAACCAACGACGCAAAGATCAGCAAAGTTAATACGACCGGGCGGCGTAGGAATCTCGGAATCAACATGACCCTCTTCATTTGCTGTGTGCAGGTATGTAACGAACTCGTTGCCACCCCCAGCGGGGCCGTGTCGATAATATAGCAAAAGTAGTGTCGGCGAACGGACAGAGTCTGGCCGAACGGGTTAGAATTAATATCCCCGCGATGAAGTGTCGGCGGACGACAATGACGAACACAAACGATGGTGCCCATCTGTTGCCGAGGTGGGTGCGCCTGCTACCTGTGCTACTGCTCGCAGCCTGCACAGAATCGGATACTCCAGCCCTACCGGACGTGGCTGAACAGGCAACTCCGAGGCCTGGAGAAAACACGATTGACCTCATCATCGAAGGTGAATTCGTCGTGACGATGGACGAAAACGACACGGTCATCGGAGACGGTGCGATCGCAATAGACAATGGCATCATTCTCGCGATCGACACGTCAGCGGACATCAACGATCGTTACACAGCCGCCAATCATCTTCGGGGAAACGATCGCATCGTCATGCCAGGCCTGATTAACGGCCATTCACATGCAGCCATGACACTTCTGCGCGGCATAGCCGATGACCTCGACCTAATGGACTGGCTTCAGAACTACATCTTCCCCGCAGAAGTCGAGTTCGTCGACGAAGAATTCGTGCGAATCGGCACCGAACTCGCCTGCTGGGAAATGATCCGTGGCGGCACGACGACGTTCGTCGACATGTACTACTACCCCGACACGATTGCCCACGTCGTCGAGCAGTGTGGCATGCGAGCCTACGTCTCAGCGACCGTGATCGACCAGCGCAGTCCGGATGCTGAGAGTGCTGCCGACTCGCTCGTGAAAGGCCAGGCGTTCATCAATAACTGGCTGGGGCGCAGTAGCCGTATCACACCTATTTGGGGGCCGCATGCAAATTACACCCTGAATGCCGATCAACTCGCCAACACACGTGCGGCAGCGATCGAGGCCGGGATACCGATCAGCATTCACCTGTCGGAGTCTCCGTTCGAAGTCGAGTACTCGAAGCAAACATACGGCACGACCAGCATCGAGTTGCTGGAGTCTATCGGCTTTTTCGACGGACCGACGATTGGGGCACATGTCGTCTGGCCAACAGAAGACGAAATCGGAATTCTTGCGGAGCGACGCGTCGGCGTCATTCACAACCCGACATCCAATATGAAAATCTCATCCGGTGTTTCACCGGTTGTGGAAATGCTAAATGCCGGCGTGCTGGTTGGGCTTGGCACCGATGGCGCGGCTAGTAACAACGATCTCGACATGTGGGAGGAAATGCGACTTGCGGCCTTTCTTCAAAAAGTGGACACAATGGATCCAACGGTGCTGCCAGCCAACACATTGCTCAGGATGGCGACGAAGGGCGGCGCAGAAGCTATCGGCCTAGGCGAATCAATCGGCTCGCTCGAAATTGGCAAACGAGCTGATATCATCCAAGTCGCTTTCGACGACGTGCACTTCGTGCCAATCTATGACGTCATTTCGCACCTCGTCTATGTCGCAGACGAACAGGATGTCGCATCCGTCACAATCGATGGGCAGCTGCTGATGCAAGATGGCGAATTCCTGACGATTGATACGGAACGAGTTAGAAAAGAAGCGATAGAACTGGCTGCGAGAATCCAATCGTCTCTCGCAGAACGCAATCGGTGATTCAGCCTTTCCGCTAATCCATATTGCGCTGGCGGAATCGGCCCAACCCCATGCCTTATACTGTTGCGAATGACCCAATCCACCAGCAAGCAAGGGCGGCAAAGGTGCAATCATCGACACCACTGAAGACCTTGCGAAACCAGTCATTGGCAATTCGGTGATTATTACAAGGAATCTTGTCGACGACTTTCAGCGGGACGGGGTTGTCGTCCTTCGTGGCGTGTTCACAGACTGGATGACCAAGCTAAGTGACGGCGCAGACGCCAATTTGGCAAACCCCAGCTGGCGGGCACTAGCACATTCGGCAAATAACCCTGCCGGTCGCTTCATCGAGGATTTCTGTTGCTGGACAGAGATCCACGAATATCGGGATTTTGTGTTCCTGTCGCCCCTTGGTACGCTCGCGGCACAACTGATGCGTTCCCGGTCCGTGCAGTTTTTTCATGATCACTACCTGCACAAGGAGGCCCGGTCCGGCATGGCCACACCGTGGCACCAAGACAGTCCCTATTACTGTGTCGACGGTAAGCAGTGCGTCAGCTTCTGGATTCCGCTGGAACCCCGCGGGCTTGATGCCTCCCTCAGATGCGCAGCGGGGTCCCACCGGCTTCCGAAGGAATTGCAACCGACGAGCTGGTCGACCGAGGAAAGCTTCTACGACGACGACACGGAGTTCATGGATCTTCCCGATATCGAGAACGGAGACTTCGAGATCAGGTCATGGGCGATCGAACCTGGCGATGCCGTGGCGTTCGACTTTCGAATCATCCATTCCGCCAGCGCGAACGCATCGAACTCTGTGAGCAGGACCATCTCCTTCCGGGTGCTCGGCGACGACATGAGATTCCGTCAGCGTCAGGGCCGCACGTCACCGAATTTTCCCGATATCGATCAGCAGGACGGAGACCGATTGCGGGAAGACAGGTTTCCGGTGATCTGGCCAAAGTTGAACAACGGGACAAATCAGACGAGGCGAGACGACTAACAGATGAAAGTAATCTACCTTGCAGCGCTGGTGCTCGCAGCATTCGTCGCGATCTGGTTTTTCTTCGTTGTACCGGCGGAACGCAAACACCATGAGCGTAAGCTGGCGGCGCTTCAAAAACAGATCGAAAACCGGGAAGCGTCAACAGAGCAGGATCAGAACTACGCTGCACCGCCTTCGTCCGACAAAAGCTCAAACTAACTTAAGAAACTTTCCCCGTACTCCATCGGCGACAGGCCGAAAAACGTGGAAAGGCTCTGGCCGATATCCGCAAACGACTTTCTCCTGCCTATCGAGCCACTGTCGACCGCGCAACCGTAAACCAGGACCGGAATATGTTCCCGGGTGTGATCGGTACCGCGCCAGGTCGGGTCACAGCCGTGATCGGCGCAAATCACCACGAGATCGTCGTCACCCAGCTTCTCGAGCAATTCCGGCAAGCGTTGATCGAAAGACTCCAGCGCTTCCGCATAACCATCCACATCACGACGGTGTCCGTAGAGCATGTCGAAATCTACAAAGTTGGTGAACACGATCGATCGATCAGGTGCACCAGTCAACGCATCCAGCGTCGCGTCGAAAAGTGCCTCATTCCCCGTCGCCTTGATCTTCCGGCTGATGCCCTGGTGCGCATAAATGTCCGCGATCTTGCCAACACTGATCACTTCACCCCCGCTTTCAACCAACTTGTCGAGGAGTGTCGGAGAAGGCGGTGGTGTCGTCAGATCACGGCGATTGCCGGTACGAATGAAATTCACAGCATTGGTGCCGACGAATGGCCGCGCAATAACGCGACCGATGTTGTAGTCGTCAACCAGGTCACGCGCAATATTGCAGAGTCCGTAAAGCCGCTCAAGTCCGAACGTCTCTTCGTGACAGGCAACCTGGAAGACCGAATCGGCCGACGTATAGACGATGGGTTTGCCGGTCGCCATGTGTTCCTCGCCGAGCTTGGCAATGATCGTCGTGCCGGATGAATGGCAGTTGCCGAGCACGCCCGGCAGATTTGCCCGGTGAATCAGTTGCTCGAGGAGCTCCGTTGGAAACGTATCCGTTTCCTCCCTGAAGTAGCCCCAGTCGAACAGGACCGGTACGCCGGCAATTTCCCAGTGACCGCTCGGCGTATCCTTGCCAGTCGACAATTCTTCTGCATACCCGTAGGCGCCGACAACCTCATCGGTGGTGCTACTCCCCGCTGGCCGTTCACCACAACTTTCCTCGGCCGCCCGCATCAGTCCCAAGCGGGTCAGGTTAGGCAATCTTAGTGGTTTTCCGGCTGCAGCCCGCACCCTCGCAATTGCTCCGAGGGTGTTCGACCCGGCATCGCCGAAGCATTCGGCATCATCGGCCGCGCCGATACCGAACGAATCCATGACAAGTATGACGGCCCTGCCCATAACCTTCTCCCGAACCTGTGAGTTGAGTGTAACCCAAAAAAAAAGGGGCGCGAGCGACCCCTTCTAAACAACGAGCACCAGTCGAATCTAGTGATGAATTTCCGTCGGAACGAAGTCAGACTCCCCGAAGAACTCAATCCTTGTCAGCCAGGTGTAATCACCCTCGATGGCCATCAGCGAGATCAGTATGAGGATAAAGACAGGCGGAGCCAGGATCGCCAGTTTTAGCGCCAGACGCTCCCATCCCATGTGCATGAAAATCCAGACGATGCCCCCTGCCTTCAGCATCATTAAGGTCAGGATTGCTCCGACCCGCAGCGGGCCATCCTGCCAGAAATCCGTCCAGTACGAGAATCCACTCAAAATGAACAGGGCGGCCCACATGATCCAGTAGATCTTGAGCGGATGTTGTTGTCCTTCCTCAGCTGCCATGTGCCTAACTCTCTCTTACCAAAGATAGAAAAATGCAAAAATGAAGACCCAGACGAGGTCGACGAAGTGCCAGTACAGGCCTGCGATCTCGACAATTTCGTAGTTTCCACCTCGTTTTTCGTAAAAGCCGTTGCGCACTCTGTTGGCCACGACAAGCAGGTAAATCACGCCCGCCGACACGTGCATGCCGTGAAACCCGGTGATCATGAAGAAACTCGAGCCAAACTGCGGCGCACCGAACGGGTTTCCCCATGGCCGTACGCCTTCCATGATTAGCTTGGTCCACTCGAACGCCTGCATGCCGACGAAGGAGGCACCGAGTAGCGCCGTCGCGAACATCAGCCAAAAGGTCTTCTTACGGTCTTTTCGATACCCGTAGTTGACCGCCAGCGCCATCGTGCCGGAAGACGTGATCAGGATAAACGTCATGATCGCGATGAGCAGCAAGGGCACGTTGACACCAAACATCGTCAGGCCAAACACTTCACTGGGATTCGGCCAGGGCACCGTCGTGGACATGCGCACTTTCATGTATGACACGAGGAAACAACTGAAAATGAACGTATCCGACAACAGAAAAATCCACATCATCGCCTTGCCCCAGGGAACATGGAATGACTGCATGTCGGCTGAGAAGTCGCTGACGACGCCCTCCCCGCCTGTCGGTAGTTCCGTTGCTGCTGCAGCTTCTGACATTAAACGCTTACCTTCTTAAGTAGATAACAGCAAACCGAACAGCACAATCCACACCAGCAACAGGAAGTGCCAGTAAACCGTACAAAGTTCAATGCTGTGCCTAACGCTATCCACTTCTGCATCAATCCATACTTTCATTGTCGACCGCGCCCAGACCCACAGGCCACCCAGTATGTGCAGGCCATGCACCGCTGTAAGCAGGTAGAAGAACGCATTGGCGACGTTCAAGTCGAGCTCGTATCCAGCCGAATTCAGTTGTTGCCAGACAACCAGCTGGCCCAGCAGGAACAAAATGGTCAAGCCGCCGGAGATCGCAAGTCCTGGTTTCAGCTTTTCCTGCTCGCCCTTGACCACGGCATTACGGGTCCAGTGGTACGCGACACTCGCAAGTATCAGGATCCCCGTATTGACCCAGAGCAGTGCGGGCTCGGTTACCGGTCGCCAGCCAGGCTCATCCATGCGAATGGTGTACGCGCTGATAAATAGCGCGAACACCGAGGTTGCAACCACCAGGAAGACCATCAACGCAACAGCCTTGGTGTTGGTGTTCATCGACGATCCGGACACGGCATCGTCAGTCAGGCTCGATACCCACGGCTGTGTATTAAGGGTTTGTCTCAAAAGCCACGTAATGACCGTGGCCATGATGACGCCCAGAAATATCAGCGTGATATACATCGTCAAATCCTAATGTTCGACGCCGTGATCACGACCGACCGGCACCTCTGACGCGGGTACGGTCTGCATCACATAGTCTTTCACCTGCCCCGGCACGCTGTAGTCGTAAGCCCAGCGGTGTACTTCCGGTAGCGAATGTCCCCAGTTACCATGCTTCGGCGGGGTATCCGGCGTCGACCACTCAAGCGAGGTCGCCTTCCAAGGGTTCGGGCCTGCCGGCTCGCCCTTTTTCAGGCTGACGATGATGTTGTAAATGAAAAGGATCTGTGTGACCGCGATGGCTAGGGCTGAGATTGTCATACTGGCATTCAGCGCCTGCGCCGACTCCGGAATGAACGCCGTGTCACCCATGGCGAAATAGCGGCGCGGCACCCCGAGGAAGCCAATATAGTGCATCGGCAGGTACAGCGAGTACGTTCCGAGGAACGTTAGCCAGAAGTGCCACTTCGCGAGCGTCTCGTTGTACATCCGGCCGGTGATCTTTGGATACCAGTGATAGATGGCGCCGAACACAACCAAGACAGGCGACACACCCATCACCATGTGGAAATGGGCCACCACAAAGTAGGTATCAGAGAGCGGCAAGTCGATCGTCACGTTACCGAGGAATAACCCGCTCAGACCGCCATGGGTGAACGTGAATATAAACCCGATCGCAAACAGCATGGGTGCTCGTAAATGGATATTGCCCTGCCATAGGGTCAGCACCCAATTGTAGACCTTCAGCGCCGTTGGAACCGCGATAATCAGCGTCGTCGTCGCAAAGAAGAACCCGAAGTACGGATTCATTCCGCTAACATACATATGGTGTGCCCAGACAATGAAGGACAGGCCACCAATCGCTAGGATAGCCCATACCATCATGCGGTAACCGAA
>CAZWEW010000052.1:0-11560 GCA_964633055.1 uncultured Woeseia sp.
CGCCAACACACGTTAGAATTAGCCCCAATAACCATCTGGAGGATATTTCGGGATGCGAGATAACGTCAATTACATGGCGCCTGTTTCAGCGCTGTCCGTAGAAGATCGATCGAACTTTATTTGGAAGTGTTACGCCCATGTTGTTGGCGCTATTCTTGCGTTCGCAGCGATCGAGGTATACCTGTTTACATCCGGCACCGCTGCCGCTATCGCGGTTCCGATGCTGAGCAACTGGTGGATGGTCCTCGGCGCCTTCATTATCGGCGGCTGGGGTGCAGCGCATGTCGCACACCGGGTAGAGTCAACGACGGCGCAGTATGCGGCCCTCGCATTCTTCGTGTTCCTCGAAGCCCTGATCTTCGCACCACTCTTGTTCCTTGCCTACTCGATAGAGCCGGGCATGATCGATAGTGCTGCCGGCATCACATTGCTGGGCTGCGGCGGGCTAATTGCGACGGCAATGATCACTCGCAGGGATTTCTCATTCCTGCGCGGCATGCTCGTTTGGGTTGGTATGCTGGCGATGGTCGCGATCATCGGCAGCATGATCTTCGGGTTCCAACTCGGCACCTGGTTCTCGGTTGCGATGATCGGCTTTGCCGGTGCGGCCGTGCTATATGACACGTCCAACATTATTCATCACTATCCGCAGGACAAGTATGTTGCCGCATCACTGCAATTGTTCTCGTCGATTGCACTGATGTTCTGGTACGTATTGATGCTTTTCCTGAACCGCGATTGACCACTCCGAAGGTCACTAATCAGAAAGGCAGCGACATTCGCTGCCTTTTTTTATCCGAGATGCTTCTCGACGCGAATGTCTAAGCAATCGTTTGGACACCGCCCATATACGGTTTCAACAAATTCGGCACGGCAATGCTGCCATCCGCTTGCTGGTAGTTCTCGATCACCGCGATCAGCGCCCTACCCGCCGCAATACCGGACCCATTCAAGGTGTGTATGAGTTCAGTTTTCCCGGTTTCCGGATTCCGCCAACGCGCCTGCATGCGCCGCGCCTGGAAATCTCGGAAATTACTGCAGGAAGAAATCTCCCTGTAGGCATTCTGCCCCGGCAGCCAGACTTCCAGATCATACGTCCTGTGCGAACTGAAGCCCGTGTCGCCGGCGCACAGTACAACTTTCCGGTATGGCAGTTCCAAACGCTGAAGAATAGCCTCTGCATGCCCGGTCAGCGCCTCCAGCGCCTGATCCGATTCAACCGGCTCCACGAGGTGAACCAGTTCCACCTTCTCGAACTGGTGCTGACGAATCATCCCGCGCGTGTCCTTGCCGTAAGACCCTGCCTCCGACCTGAAACAGGGTGTATGCGCAACATACTTCATCGGCAAGTCGGTCGCATCGAGAATACTGCCGCGCACAAGGTTGGTCACCGGCACCTCGGCCGTCGGAATCAGGTAAAACGGCGGATCATCGGTCGTCTTGAACTGATCGTCTTCGAACTTCGGCAGCTGGCCCGTGCCAAAGAGCGAATCCGCTTGCACCAGATATGGAACATAGACCTCCCGGTAACCATGTTCCGCGGTATGTATATCCAGCATGAACTGGATCAGGGCTCGCTGCAGTCGTGCCAGCGGTCCGTACATCACCGAGAAACGGGATCCTGAAATCCGGGCTGCCGCGTCGAAATCAAACATACCAAGGGCCTCGCCGATCTCTACATGATCTCGCGGACTGAAATCGAATTCATGGGGCTCTCCCCAACGCATCACTTCCTGGTTGTCGACGTCCTCCGTGCCCGGGGGTACATCATCATGCAACAAGTTTGGGAGGCCCGATTCAATTTCTCCGAGCGTTGCCTGTACAGCCTGAAGATCACCCTCGGCGACATCGAGCCCTGTGCCAAGATCCTCGACCGCGGCAAGCAGCGGCGCGATATCCTCACCCTGCGCTTTGGCTTTGCCGATGTTCTTCGCGCTGGCATTACGCTCCGCTCTCAGCTTTTCAACATCGACCTGCAGGGACTTTCTTCGTTCCTCAAGCTGGCCATAGGCCTCGACGTCGAATTCAAACTGTCGACGTAACAGGTTTTCCGCAACCGCTTCGGCAGCTGTTCGCAGGAGTTTGGGATCAATCATCGCCTGTTTCTTTGTGCTGTTCGTTACGTCTGGCAATTTCGGCCAGCTTCTCACGAATCTGCAACTCAAGTCCTCGCGGGACAGGATGATAATACTTCGATACCGGCATGTCCTCGGGAAAGTAGTTCTCGCCAGCCGCCAATCCATCGGCCTCGTCGTGAGCGTAACGGTATTTTTCGCCGTAACCGAGGTTCTTCATCAGCCGGGTGGGCGCATTTCGAAGGTGCATGGGAACTTCCAGCGTTCCAAACTGCTCAGCGTCTGCGGCGGCCGCTTTCGACGCCTTGTAAACCGCATTGCTCTTAGCCGCACAAGCCAAGAACACCACCGCTTGCGCTATCGCCAGCTCACCTTCCGGGCTACCCAGTCGCTCAAATGTCTCGGCAGCATCCAAACAAAGGCGCAATGCGCGTGGATCGGCATTACCAATATCTTCAGAGGCAACGCGGATCAACCGTCGTGCAATGTAGAGCGGATCGCAACCGCCATCCAGCATCCGCATCAGCCAGTAGAGTGAAGCATCGGGATCTGATCCCCGAATGGACTTATGCAACGCTGATACCTGGTCGTAGAAATACTCTCCCTGTTTGTCGAAACGCCGAAAGCTATCCCCCGCGACCTCCCTGGCCGTTGCCAGGTCGATCATTAGACCTCCATCTACCAACTCCGCAAGATCCGCTGCGAGTTCGAGGAGGTTCAGAGCCCGTCGGGCATCGCCATCGGCCGCCTTGGTAACAAGTTCCAGCGCTTCGTCGCTGATGTCGATCTCCTGAAGCCCTGAATTCCCGGAAAGGGCCCGCTGGATAATGCGGGCGAGATCATCCTCCGCGAGACTCTTCAGTATGTAGAGGCGAGCGCGTGACAGCAGTGCATTATTCAGTTCGAAAGATGGATTTTCGGTCGTTGCGCCAATAAATGTCAGTGTTCCATCCTCGACAAAGGGCAGGAACGCGTCCTGCTGCGACTTGTTGAATCGATGGACCTCATCCAGAAACAACACGGTAGAACGTCCGTAAGCCGCCCTCGCCTGCTTTGCCTCCTCAACGGCGGCACGGACATCCTTGATACCAGCCATCACCGCCGACAAAGGGATAAAATGCGCGTCTGTCGTATTCGCGATCATTCGCGCCAGAGTCGTCTTCCCGGTACCCGGTGGTCCCCAAAAGATCATCGAATGTGCCCGGCCCTGCTCTATCGCTTCGCGAAGCGGCTTGCCGGATCCGAGCAAATGTTGCTGGCCTGAAAACCCATCGAGGGTTTCCGGGCGCATACGATCAGCCAGCGGACGATACCTATCGTCGCCCGGAGTTGTTTCCCTTACGTCTTGTGCGAAAAGATCAGCCAATCGGCGAGTCTAACATTCAGAGGTCTGATACAGGCTCCGCGACCGGGGCGCCAACAACATCGACACCATCGGGCGGCGTAAAACGAAAGACTACGTCGGCGATTGGTTCATTGAATGAGACGTCGACGAGAGCAATTAACGTGGTCTGGTCAAGGTTGTCGCCGAATAACATGCGGCTGAGTTGACCGTCTGTGAAACCCAACTCCACCTTGTAAAAACTACTGCCAGTGTTCTTCGGTCGCAACTGCACCCATTGCACGCCTCGATACTCGATGGCTCCATCAATATTAAATTCCTCAAGTACATCGCCGGAACCACCGAGCAACAATGCGGGCGTGCTGCGAAGCGCATCCGACTGCGCTTTTACCATCACCTGCTCAAGCTCTACGTCATAGCTCCACATATTGAGGCCGTCGGCAACCAGGATCTGTTCATAGGGATCGTCGTAGACCCAGCGAAACCGACCAGGCCGCCGTATGTCGAGTGTACCCCCGGATTCTTCGATGACATTGTTGTTGGCGTCGACTAATTGCTGTTCAAACCGGCCGGATATTGTAGACGTCCCTCGAAGGAAATCCTTGATGAGTTGCTCTCCTGAATCTATCTCATCCTGTCCGAAGCTCACCGATACAAGAAACAGTGTGCTCAGCATTGCGACTGGCGCCGACCACCTCATCGGCATCACTCCTCCGCCGGCGGCACGAGAATTTCGCGCGTGCCATTGGGTTGCAGCGGCCCAACGAGCCCGGCCTGCTCCATCGACTCGACTATACGTGCCGCCCGGTTGTAACCGATCTTCAGACGGCGCTGAACGCCCGAGATTGACGCTTTACGAGTATCCATCACAACCTGTACCGCCTGGTCATATAACGGATCGCTTTCCGCGTCAACATCGTCCGTCGGGAACGTTTCCAGGCCGGTCAATCCCGGCGTTGGGCTGGATGGGGCTTCGATAATCTCGTCTATATAACGCGGCTGAGCGCTTTTCTTCAGTTGGCGCACGACTGCGTGCACTTCATGATCGGCAACAAATGCGCCATGTATACGTGTCGGGAACGGCATCCCAGGCGGCAGATACAACATGTCTCCGTGCCCAAGAAGATTTTCTGCCCCCATCTGATCAAGGATCGTCCGTGAATCAACCTTCGCGGAGACCTGGAATGCGATCCGGGAAGGAATATTGGCCTTGATCAGACCCGTGATGACGTCGACAGAGGGACGCTGTGTTGCCAGCAACATGTGTATGCCGGAGGCCCGAGCCTTCTGCGCCAGCCGCGCAATCAGTTCTTCCACCTTCTTTCCGACCAGCATCATCATGTCGGCAAGCTCATCGATAATGATAACTATAAAGGGCAATTCCGTCAGCGTCGGGTGTTCAGCCGGCTTATCGGGATCCTCGATCTCGGGTGGCTTCCACGTCGGGTCCGGAATCGGTTTGCCAGAGGTAATTGCATCTTTGACTTTGCGGTTGTATCCACCAATATTCCTGACACCCAGCGCCGCCATAAGGCGATAGCGCCGGTCCATTTCACCGACACACCAGCGCAATGCGTTGGCGGCCTCCTTCATGTCGGTCACGACGGGTGTCAGCAGGTGAGGAATCCCCTCGTACACCGACAGTTCGAGCATTTTAGGATCGACCATGATCATCCGAACCTGCTCTGGCTGCGCTTTGTACAGGAGGCTCAATACCATCGCATTTATCGCGACGGATTTGCCAGAACCTGTGGTACCCGCAATCAGCAGGTGCGGCATGCGCGTCAGGTCTGCGACGACCGAATCACCCGAAATATCCTTACCGAGCGCGAGTGTAAGCGGCGATGCTAGTTCGTCATAGGCTTTACTTTTCAGTATCTCGCCGAGCGTCACCAGTTCACGGTTTTCGTTCGGAATTTCAAGGCCTATGAACGATTTTCCCGGGATGACTTCCACAACCCTAACGCTCACGACAGAAAGCGATCTCGCAAGGTCTTTCGCCAGGTTGGCAATCTGACTAACCTTGACGCCCGGTGCAGGGTCGAGTTCGAAGCGCGTAATGATGGGCCCCGGCGAAACAGAAACCACCTCTACCGCGATCCCAAAGTCCTTCAATTTCAATTCAACAAGACGGGACATCGCTTCGAGCGATTCTTCGGAATATCCGGACGATTGTGGCACCGGATCATCCAGCAGGGATAGCGGTGGCAACTCGCCGTCGGACGGCGGATCGAACAATGGCACTTGTCGTTCCTTCTCCGCGCGGACGCTCGGTTCAAGTGGCGCCATTGTGGGTTCGATTCGTGGGGGTGAACGACCTTCTGTTCGTTTCTTTTCCTTCTGGAATACGTCCTGCCGCAGTGCGAGTTGACGTTTGCCCTCAGCCTTGTCACGCCATGCCCCGATCTTCACCTGTATATTCTCGTAACCCAACAGACACCAGCGTCCGATCTTGTCCATTACCGTTAGCCACGATATACCGAGAAACACCGGAAGTGCGGCGACCCACAGAAAGAACAATAGAAGGCTTGCGCCGAGCATTTTCATCAGCACAAAGAGCTTGTCACCGACGATCTGCCCGATGATGCCACCTGCAGTTTCATTAAATCCGGCATCCGAGAAATGCAGGGTAGCTAGCCCGCAACTGGTCACCAACGTGATGAGAAAGCCCCCTGACCGGAGTGCTAAATCACCGCGTGTGAAGGCCTCGGAGCGCGGCTCGTCCCGGATGATCATCCAACCTAAACAGAAGATTACTAGTGTAAAAAGATAGGCGGGGCGCCCAAAAAACTCGAACAGCAGGCCGGCAATCAGCGCCCCGAATCGTCCAACACCGTTGTTAATCTCGCCACTTCCTCCGGCCTGTCCGAACGTCGGATCGGCCGGATCGAACGTAAACAGTGCGAACCAGAGAATGATTGCCAAGGCAACGAAAATTGACAATGCGCCTTCGCGCATTGTCTTCGCCATCTTTTCGGAAATCCGTGACGTCGGCTGCTTACGTGATTGCCTGGCTCTTGTCATATCAAGTAATGTGTGATGAACTATATATAAATTATTGATTTAAAATGAAATAATTTTTTAAAAAGTATAATTAAACTCAAACTGATGACCTGCGGGCCCCGGTTTATCATCAACACAAACCCCAGTCATTCTGCGTCTCCACAATACGTATCCAGACCCAAACGTAAACCACCCTTTACGGACGTCACAGGTTTTCCCTACACTTGCCAACCAGCATCCTTTAGATAACAACTGTCCGCTCCTTGAAAAGCGTACTGATTGGTCGCAACTCCCTGGTTGGAACTGGTGAACTGACAGGCATGACCGGCGAAGTGCTAAAACAAAAACGTATAAGGCAAATTATACATGAGCAAAACTAAACATTGCCGCGTTCTTATCCTGGGCTCCGGACCGGCCGGCTACGCAGCTGGCGTCTACGCGGCGAGAGCCAATCTGAATCCCGTTATCGTGACGGGCATCGAACAAGGTGGTCAGCTGATGACCACGACCGATGTAGACAACTGGCCTGGGGATGTCGAGGGATTACAGGGTCCTGAACTGATGGACCGGATGCTAAAGCATGTCCAGCGTTACGACGTCCAAGTTGTCAACGATCACATCAATCATGCCGATTTGTCGGCCAAACCGTTTACCCTAGCCGGCGACTACGGCACCTATACCTGCGATGCATTGATTATCACGACCGGTGCCACCGCCATGTACCTGGGATTGCCATCCGAGGAAGCTTACAAGGGACGTGGTGTATCTGCGTGCGCTACCTGTGACGGATTCTTTTACCGGGACAAGGCGGTCGCCGTCATCGGAGGCGGCAATACGGCAGTCGAGGAAGCCCTTTACCTGAGTAATATCGCCTCGTCGGTTACGCTAGTGCACCGCCGTGACGCTCTGCGGGCGGAGAAGATTCTCCAGGGGCAGCTCTTGCAAAAAACCAAAGACGGCAACGTCACAATCCTTTGGGACAATGTAGTCGATGAAGTGCTTGGCGATGAGGCAGGCGTTACCGGGCTGCGGGTCCGAAGTACCATCGATGCCTCGAAAACGACCGACGTCGACCTGACAGGTGTATTCATTGCGATCGGGCACCGACCGAATACCGGTCTTTTCGATGGTCAGCTCGATATGAAGAACGGATATATCGTTGTGAAAACCGGACTGACGGGTGATGCAACGGCGACCAGCATGCCGGGTGTTTTTGCCGCAGGCGACGTTGCCGACCAAGTATATCGCCAGGCCATAACATCGGGAGGCGCAGGCTGTATGGCTGCGCTCGATGCGGAGAAATACCTCGACGCAGAAGCCGCGGAACAGGAAACCGGTAACGCCACCGCATGATTTGGAGCCACAGCAATGCGTATCGCTATCGCGGATAACATCAGTGAATTCGATGCACATGACTGGAACGCCCTGGCAGGTTCCGAATATCCGTTTCTGCGCCATGAATTCCTGACCGCTGCCGAAACATCAGGGAGCGCCGCACCTCAATCGGGCTGGATTCCGCGACACATCGGCATGCACGACTCTAGCGGCAGGATGGTCGCTGCTATGCCACTCTACGAGAAGTCTCATTCCTGGGGTGAGTTCGTATTCGACTGGAGCTGGGCACAAGCCTACGAAAGGGCCGGCCTCGATTACTATCCCAAGCTGGTTTCGACTGTCCCGTTCACACCGGCGCCCAGCCCGCGCCTCCTGACTCGGCATCGTGAACTCCATGCTCCCCTCCTCGAAACGGCACAAACACTGGCCAACGAAGGCGGCTATTCGTCACTGCACATCCTGTTTCCACAAACATCGGAACTCGCGTCGCTGGAAACGTCCGGATTGAAAATCAGGAAAGACTGCCAGTTCCACTGGTACAACCAGAGCTACAGCAGTTTTGACGAATTCCTGTCGGGCTTTAGCGCATCCAAACGCAAAAAGGTTCGTCGCGATCGCCGCCACGTTGCCGAACAGGGAATTTCGTTTCGCCGGGTACATGGCAAGGAGGCAGATGCTGCGATCTGGCGCGACGTTTACGAATTGATCAACATCTCTTTTCTGCGTCGTGGCTCACTACCCTATTTCAGTCTCGATTTTTTCCTGGAGGTATCCGAACGGCTGCCAGACAACATCCTGATCATCATCGCCGAGAAATCCGGCTCGCCGATCGGGGCGGCAGTCTTTTACGACACAACACAGGTACTGTACGGACGCTACTGGGGCGCTGATGCAAACTACAATGCGTTGCATTTTGAAACCTGCTACTACCAGGGTATCGATTACTGCATAGACCGCGGCATACGACGATTCGAACCGGGCACCCAGGGAGAGCACAAGATCAGTCGTGGCTTCGTTCCCGTAAATACATGGTCGGCACACTGGCTGGCACAACCGGAGTTCTCCGATGCCATCGGACAATTCCTCACAGAGGAAAGTCGCCACGTGGATCACTACATCGATGTCGTTAACGAACACAGTCCATACAAGGATGAAACTACGCCGTGAGGTCACCGCAGATCTACTGGATAAGCGCTAACGATCCGCCAGAGTCGTTCCCGGATATCCGTCGCGCATTCGATGTGCCGGACGGATTACTGGCGGCGGGTGGCGACCTCTCGGAAGAACGACTGATCTACGCTTACTCACACGGCATATTTCCTTGGTACAGCGAAGGTCAGCCAATTCTCTGGTGGTCACCGAACCCGCGTTGCGTGATCTACCCTGATCGACTGCACGTGTCTCGCCGCCTGAATCGGTCACTCAAACGATCGAGTCTCCATGTGACGTTCAACACAGCATTTGAAGCTGTCATCGACCGTTGTGCCAAAGACCGTCCCGGGCAGGACGGCACCTGGATCACCCGTGAAATACGTGGAGCCTATCGCCGCCTGTATCGCTCTGGATGGGCACATTCAGTGGAAGTCTGGCAGGACGACCAACTCGTCGGTGGACTCTACGGCCTCGCTATCGATCGGGTTTTCTTTGGCGAATCTATGTTCAGCGAAATTTCTGGCGCCTCCAAGGCTGCACTTCTCGCGCTTTGCTCCACCATGCTCGACGGAAATTTTCTCCTGCTCGATTGCCAGGTTGAATCCCCCCATCTCGTGAGCATGGGCGCCGACACCATTCCTCGCGAGCGGTTTGCCAACGAGCTACGACAATTTTGCACATCACGAGAAAAACGTCTCAACTATCCCGCCGGTCGCATAAAAATCCAACAATTCCGTCGCTAACGGTGTTTCCCCAGATTGCATTAGCTGGCCTGTTTCTGCACAATTCGGCACCTTGACCGAACCGGAGCACAAGAGAAAATTGGCTAAAGAAGAAGCTCTGCAGATGGAAGGCATCGTGACAGAGACGTTGCCCAATACGACTTTTCGAGTCGAATTGGAAAACGGTCACATCGTAACGGCACACATCTCTGGCAAGATGCGAAAGAACTACATTCGGATTCTGACGGGCGATTCCGTCACGGTCGAACTCACCCCTTACGACCTGAGCAAGGGTCGTATCGTCTACCGGGGAAGAACTTGATCTCGGCGGAGTTCTGACTGACCGTCACGTCACGCCTCCGATAAATGTTCAAGCTCCTTCGTGACGGGCTCGGCATTCAACATCAGCGTATCTGCCTCGCCCACCGTGATCCGCACGTGACCACCGTCGGACAGGCTGCCGAACAATAACTCCTCGGCCAGCGGGCGCTTGATATGCTCCTGGATAATCCGCGCCATCGGACGCGCACCCATCTTCGGATCGTACCCGCGTTCTGCAATCCAGTCCCGTGCTGCATCATCGAGTTCCAGCGTCACGTTGCTGCCACCCAGCTTGCCTTCAAGCTCAACAACCAATTTATCGACGACCCTGACAATCGAATGGGTATCCAGCGGAGAGAACTGAATGATCGAGTCCAAGCGATTCCGGAACTCCGGCGAGAACTGCTTCTTGATGATCGCCATGCCATCACTGGAATGATCCTGTTGCGTAAAGCCGATTGATGCACGACTCATTTCCTGCGCACCGGCATTGGTCGTCATAACGAGCACAACATTTCGAAAATCCGCCTTACGCCCGTTGTTATCCGTCAACGTGCCGTGGTCCATAACCTGCAGAAGCAAATTAAACACCTCAGGATGCGCTTTCTCGATCTCGTCGAGCAATACAACGGTGTGCGGATTCTTGGTTATCGCTTCTGTCAGCAGCCCACCCTGGTCGAACCCGACGTAGCCTGGTGGTGCCCCTATCAGTCGTGAAACCGTATGGCGCTCCATATATTCGGACATATCGAATCGAATCAATTCAACTCCCATCACCATCGCGAGCTGTCGGGTAACTTCAGTCTTGCCGACGCCTGTCGGCCCCGAGAACAGGAATGATCCGACCGGCTTTTCATCCTCGTTCAAACCAGAACGTGACATCTTGATCGCCGAACTCAGTGCCTCAATCGCCAAATCCTGTCCGAAAATCGTCAACTTCAAGTCACGTTCGAGCGTGCGCAACACATCCTTGTCCGAGGCCGAAACACTCTTCGGCGGGATGCGCGCCATCTTGGCGACGACGTTCTCCACCATTTTGACCGTCACACGGTCACCGCGGTTATCCGCAGGCTGCAGACGAAGATTCGCGCCAGCCTCATCGATCACGTCGATGGCTTTGTCCGGCAACTGGCGGTCATTGATATGCTTGGCGGCAAGTTCCGCAGCCGCTTCAAGGGCCTTCACGTCATACGTTACGGCGTGGTGCTCCTCGAAACGTGTCTTGAGTCCCCGCAGGATCTCGATGGTTTCCTCGAGACTTGGCTCCGGAACATCAATTTTCTGGAATCGCCGCGCCAGCGCATGATCCTTCTCAAAGACACCACGGTACTCGGCGTAAGTCGTCGACCCTATACATCGTATTTCGCCGTTGGCGAGCACCGGCTTTATCAGGTTGGACGCATCCATAACCCCGCCCGACGTCGCGCCGGCACCGATGACGGTATGAATTTCGTCGATAAACAGGATGGCACCCGGGTCGTCGCGCACTTCGCGAATGACCGCTTTGAGACGCTTTTCGAAGTCGCCACGGTCTGTGGTGGCCGCAACCAACGTGCCCACATCCAAAGCATCCCTTGTCGCGTCACGAAGCACGTCTGGCACCCGCTCTT
>CAZWEW010000052.1:11570-12571 GCA_964633055.1 uncultured Woeseia sp.
GACAGGTGCTCGAGCAAAGGCGCGCACCGAATGGCCGCCTCCCGCGTCGCCAACGTACAGCGGATTATTTTTTCTGCGCCTACAAAGGATCTGCACCGTGCGCTCAATTTCGATATCACGCCCGATCAGGGGATCTATCTTTCCCTCCATCGCGCGCTGGTTGAGATTAGTCGCATATTTTTCAAGCGCTGACGTTTCAGATTCGGCTTCAGCGTCCACGGCTGAATCCTGACCAACATCCGTGCCATCACCAGGCAACTCCAGCATACCGTGCGAGATATAGTTGACGACATCAAGGCGCGTCACATCCTGCATGCCGAGGAAATAAACAGCCTGCGACTGCTTCTCGCTTAAAATCGCGACAAGGATATTGGCACCTGTCACCTCTTTCTTTCCGCTCGACTGCACGTGGTAGACGGCACGCTGCAAAACGCGCTGAAATCCGAGGGTCGGCTGCACGTCCCCATCGTCATCGACAGGCATGAGCGGCGTCGCTTCATCGATGAATTCGATGAGTAGCTGTCTGAGTTGACCGATCTCGGAATCGCAGGCTTTCAGAATCTCGTTAACTTTGGGAATATCGAGTAAAGCCAGCAGCAGGTGCTCAACCGTCATGAATTCATGACGACGTTCACGCGCATTCTGAAACGCCTCGTTCAGGCAAAACTCAAGTTCACTGGAAAGCATAACGTCCCAACCCTCTCAGGATTCTTCCATCGTACACATCAGTGGATGCTGCTGCTGCTGAGCAAAGCTTGTGACCTGCGCCACTTTGGTTTCGGCAATTTCGTAGCTGTAGGCCCCACAAATCCCCTTGCCCTTAGTGTGTACCTCAAGCATGACCCGGGTCGCCTTGTTGCGCGCCATACCGAAGATGGTTTCGAGAACCTCTACCACGAACTCCATGGGCGTGTAGTCGTCGTTGATCAGCACAACACGATACAATGGCGGCCGCTTGAGCTTGGGGCTAGCCTCTTTGACGGCGAGATCCGCATCGTCAA
>CAZWEW010000053.1:0-12381 GCA_964633055.1 uncultured Woeseia sp.
TGATGACTGACAGCAAGGCACGAACAGTACGTGCACCAACCGGGACCGATATAACGGCGAAGAGCTGGTTGACCGAAGCGCCGCTCAGGATGATCCAGAACAACCTGGATCCGGACGTCGCCGAGAGTCCCGACGATCTTGTCGTGTACGGAGGCATTGGCAAGGCCGCGAGAAATTGGGATTGTTTCGACAAGATCATCGAGACGCTTCAGCATCTGGAAGCTGATCAGACGCTGCTGGTTCAATCCGGCAAACCCGTTGGCGTGTTCAGGACACACAAGGATGCGCCGCGTGTCCTGATCGCGAATTCCAATCTCGTACCAGCGTGGGCGAACTGGTCGCACTTTCGGGAGCTCGATCGGAAAGGCTTGATGATGTTTGGGCAGATGACTGCCGGTTCGTGGATATACATCGGCAGCCAGGGCATTGTGCAGGGTACCTATGAGACTTTTGCAGAAATGGGCAGGCAGCATTTCGACGGAGCCCTTGCCGGCAAGTGGATTCTGACGGCCGGCTTGGGCGGTATGGGTGGAGCGCAGCCCCTTGCGGCGACGATGGCCGGCGCATCGATGCTTGCCATCGAATGCCAGTCAGATCGTATCGACATGCGCTTGCGGACCGGTTATCTCGATCGTCGCGCCGATACGCTGGACGACGCACTCGCGATGATCGAAAGTGCCGTCGATGCCGGGGAGGTCGTTTCGGTAGGGCTTCTTGGCAATGCAGCAGAAGTCCTTCCCGAGATGCTGGCGCGAGGCGTTCGACCCGATGCGCTGACCGATCAAACGTCGGCTCACGATCCCGCCAACGGATACCTGCCAGCCGGCTGGACTGTAGAGGAATGGAACGAAAAGCGGGTGTCCGACCCCGATGCGGTTGTCGAGGCAGCGGAGCAATCGATGGCGGTGCACGTTGAGGCAATGCTCGAATTCCATGCGATTGGTGTACCGACGTTCGACTATGGCAATAACATCCGTCAGGTCGCCTTCGACCAAGGTGTCAGCAAGGCGTTCGACTTCCCCGGTTTCGTTCCCGCCTATATCAGGCCGCTCTTCTGCCGTGGCATCGGACCGTTCCGTTGGGCAGCGTTGTCAGGAGATCCGGAGGATATCTACAAGACCGATGCAAAGGTCAAGGAACTCATTCCGGATGATGCCCATCTTCATAACTGGCTCGACCAGGCTCGTCAGCGTATCCACTTTCAGGGACTGCCGTCACGCATCTGCTGGGTCGGATTGGGTCAGCGCGATCGGCTCGGGCTGGCCTTCAACGAGATGGTCAGGAGCGGCGAGCTCAAGGCACCGGTCGTCATTGGTCGCGATCACCTGGACAGTGGCAGCGTAGCGAGCCCGAACCGTGAAACTGAGTCGATGCAGGACGGATCCGATGCTGTGTCCGACTGGCAGTTGTTGAATGCGTTGCTGAATACGGCCAGCGGCGCCACCTGGGTGTCGTTTCACCACGGCGGCGGCGTCGGCATGGGTTATGCGCAGCACGCAGGGCTCGTCATCGTTTGCGACGGCAGCGAAGATGCTGACAAGAGGATTTCCCGCGTGCTTTGGAACGATCCGGGCACTGGCGTTATGCGACATGCGGATGCGGGTTATCAGGAGGCGATGGATTGCGCTCGCGAGCACGGGCTTGACCTTCCAATGATTGGAGACGGCGCATGACGGTGTTTTTGGTGACTCAAGAACGACTTTCACTGTCTAATCTTCGTGATGCCTGGTTGAACCCGTTCACGGTCGAAATCAGTGATGTGGCGCGGGAGCGTATCGAGTTATCGAATCGAAAAATTGCCGAGGTGCTCGATGGCGGCGATCAGGTCTATGGCGTTAACACCGGGTTCGGGCTGCTCGCCAACGTTCGTGTAAGCAACGACGAACTCGATCATTTGCAGGACAATATCATTCGGTCCCACGCGGTCGGCGTCGGCGAATATCTGCCTGACAACGTCGTCAGGCTTATCATGCTTATGAAAATAAAAGCGCTGGCTGAAGGGTATTCCGGGGTGAGCGCAACGCTCGTCGATGCGTTGTGCGACCTAATCAACAAAGACATCTACCCGCTAGTACCGAAAAAGGGCTCGGTAGGTGCCTCGGGCGATCTCGCGCCGCTGGCCCACATGTCCCTTGCGTTGCTCGGCGAGGGGAATGTCCGGATTGATGGACAGGAGATGGCAGCGACGGACGCGCTTGCGGCCGCTGGACTAAAGCCGGTCAGGCTGGCGCCGAAAGAGGGCCTTGCCTTGTTGAACGGCACGCAGGTGTCCACGGCGATCGCGCTGGCGGCAGCGTTTCGCACGGAAAACCTGTTTGCGGCGGCGCTCACGGCCGGCGCGATGTCGACCGATGCGATCAAGGGAAGCGACAGCCCGTTTGATCCGCGCATTCACGAGATTCGGGGTCACGTTGGCCAGCAGGACGTCGCAGCGATGCTGAGGACGTTGCTTGAGGACAGCGATATTCGTGCGTCACATATTGACTGTGATCGCGTCCAAGATCCTTACTCGATCCGTTGTCAGCCGCAGGTCATGGGTGCCTGTCTCGATGCGTTGCGGCAGGTTTGCAGCACACTTGCCATTGAAGCGAGCGCGGTTACGGATAACCCACTCGTATTCGAAGATGACGTGCTGTCCGGGGGTAATTTTCATGCGGAACCGGTCGCGTTTGCAGCCGATCATCTCGCGCTTTGCATTGCCGAGATCGGTGCACTGTCGGAACGACGCGTTGCGTTGCTCGTCGATCCTCACATGTCCCGGTTGCCCGCGTTTCTCGTCGAGCAAAGCGGCCTGAACTCCGGGTTCATGATGGTGCAAGTCGTTGCCGCGGCACTCGCCTCCGAGAACAAGACGCTAGCCCATCCTGCGAGTGTCGACAGCCTGCCGACCTCCGCAAACCAGGAGGACCACGTCAGCATGGCAACATTCGCGGCCAGCCGATTGCACGAGATGATTGACAATGTGTCCGCCATCGTCGCGATTGAGCTATTGTCTGCCGCGCAGGGTATCGACTTTCACCGTCCGGAGCGAAGTTCCGCGGTCCTTGAAGTATTACATGCCCGTATCCGCGAGCTGTCACCGCACTTTGATAGCGATCGTTCTCTGAAAACGGATATCGACGCTGTTTCCACGCTGATCGAATCCGGCGCGTTCTACCCGTATTGTAACCGCGTGTTGCCATCTGCATGACGAACATCTACACGTTCAGTCGGGGTGATTCCCCGCTTCTTGTCAGCATTCCGCACGATGGCAGGACATTGATGCCGGGACAAGCGAGGGACATGACCGAGGTTGGCAAGTCGATACCCGATACCGATTGGCATGTCCGGAGACTTTACGATTTCGCCCGGAATCTGGGTGCTAGTGTGATTGGTGCGCAGTATTCCCGATACGTTGTTGACCTCAATCGACCAGCGGACGACAAAGTGCTTTATGAGGACCAACTGTCCACCGGGTTGTTTCCGTTGCAGACGTTTGACGGCCAGGCAATCTACCTGGACGGGTTCGAAATGACTGAACGGGGGCGGACACACCGGGTACGTCGCTACTGGACGCCCTATCACGAGAAGATTCGCAGGACGCTCGACACTATTCGGGATGACGTCGGTTATGCGCTCCTGTGGGATGCTCATTCCATCAGGAGCATTGTACCCACTTTGTTCGAGGGTACATTGCCCGACCTCAATGTCGGTACAAACGATGGGGCCTCTTGTGATGTCCGCCAGTATGAAGAGATCATGTCCGTCGCAGCAGCGTCGGAGTATTCGGTGGTGCAGGACGACCGGTTCAAGGGAGGGTATATCACGCGTCACTACGGTGATCCGACAGCCAATATCCATGCTGTGCAGCTCGAGATTTCTCAGGCGACATACATGGACGAAGGCAACCGTGAATACGACGAATTCCGTTCCAGCCGGCTGCAGGAGACGCTCGGCGAAATGCTTGATGGGATGATGCGCGCCGCCGCAAGTCATCTGAATTAGCGATTTGGATTCAGGATCCTTTCAGGCGTGGTTCAATAAACTGAAGCATCTACTTCCGCCTAACAGGGCTGCGTTATGATACCGCGTGCGAGTCTGCGATTTTCCAGGACATTAAAGCCATTTTTGGCTGTTTGATCGTTATCTCAAAGCGAAGATCGAGGATTGGCTGCCGAGTAAAAACGAGCTTGGCGAACCACTGGAAGGAAGCAGATGATCGATTTTTATACTTGGACGACACCAAATGGCCGCAAGGTATCCATCATGCTGGAGGAGACCGGCCTGCCATACACCGTACATTCGATCCATATTGGCAATAACGAGCAGTTCGACCCCGAATTTTTGAAGATCAGCCCCAACAACAAGATTCCGGCGATCAAGGATCGTGAAGAAGATATTGCGATGATGGAATCCGGTGCCATTCTGATCTACCTCGCGGAAAAGACGGGCCGGTTTCTGTCTTCGGAGCGAAAAGCTCGATCAAAAACACTGGAGTGGCTCATGTTCCAGATGGGCGGCGTCGGGCCGATGCTGGGACAGGCGCACCACTTCCTGCACTTCAACCCGGAGGCCTCGGAATATGCGTCACAACGCTATGCCAACGAAGTAAAACGACTGTACGGCGTCATGGACAAACGACTGGATGACGCACGGTACCTCGCGGGCGATGATTATTCGATCGCGGACATGGCAACCTGGCCGTGGCTATCGCGGTTTGAATGGCAGGGCATTGACCTGAATAAATACCCGAATGTCAGGCGTTGGTACGTCGAAATCTCCGAGCGCCCGGCTGTCCGGAAAGGCTACGACATTCCGGACAAGGCCGGTGACATTCCGATGCCGCCCTGAACGGATATCAGGTCGTCTTGGCGAGGCGTTCCTGCTCTTGCACGCGCTTCTCTCGAATCCTTGCTGCCATTTCGAGCGACGCACGGCAGGGCTCTCTACCTGCACTAACGCAGCCTTGACGCTATGGAGTAATCTTCCGTGCTGTGGCGGGCCGTAATATCCGCTCTTGTCGGCCGCTTTTCCACGCAATAGCTGCGCACCCTCGATGACGCGTAAGTCAAGACCGTCTCCGCCCGCATCAATGTGTGCGAGCAGCGCGTTACGCATGCGCGGATCCCAGTATGTCCGAAAATGGTTCCGCAGCCCTTCGCGAGAGCGCTCGGTTGGGTAAGGCGCAAAGAAGTCACCAATCTGATTCGCCATTATAATCAGACGGTCCAGATCGATGACTTCACCCGCAACGGCCGGTTGCTCGTCGTCGGTCATGTTCAGACTCCCTCCGCCTCACGTTCTCGGTGCACAGCGCGTTTGACGCTCGATTCTGCGTGCCTCGGCTTGGGCGACCTGACTTTCACCACTTCCACCGCCGTAACCTTGTACTCGGGACAGTTCGTGGCCCAGTCGGATAGATCGCTCGTCACGGCATTGGCCTTGGATTCCGCGTGGTGGAATGTTGTATAGATCACACCTGGATTCACGCGTGCAGATTCCACAACCTTGAGGCGTGTTGAGCCAAAGCGGCTAGTGATCGTGACGCTGTCACCAACTCGCAGGCCGCGTGCTTGCATGTCGCCGAGAGACATTTCCAGGACATCTTCGGGATGCCACTGCGAATTCTCGGTGCGGCGCGTCTGCGTGCCGACGTTGTACTGACTCAGGATGCGACCAGTGGTTAGAAGCAGAGGATACTGCTCGTTAACCCGCTCGCGTGTTGGAACAAAACCAGTGAGCATGAAGGTCCCGAGACCGTTGGCCCGGGGAAACTGCTCCGTGTGCAGCACCTCAGTGCCCTTGGGTGCAGTCGCGTTGACTGGCCATTGCGCCGATCCGACGCGGTCTACCAGCTCGAAACTCGCGCCGGCGTATGCCGGCGTCAGGCGCGCGAGTTCGTCGAGCACCTCGCCGGCATGTGCGTACTCGACGTCGTAGCCCATCGCATTCATCAACTTCACCGTTACTTCCCAGTCCTGATATCCTGCCAGCGGTTCGACGACCTGGCGTACCCGGCCAATTCGTCGCTCGGCGCTCGTAAATGTACCGTCTTTCTCGAGTGAAGAGCTGCCTGGAAGGAAGACATGTGCAAATTTCGACGTTTCGTTGAGGAACAGATCATGAATGATGACGCACTCCATATTGCGTAACGCTGCGATGATATGGTTCTGATTTGGATCGGACTGCACCGGGTCTTCGCCCATTATGTACATGCCCTTGAAGTGTCCTGTCAGTGCTGCGTCAAACATGTTCGGCAACCGCAGGCCGGGTTCACTGTCGAGTTCGACGCCCCACTCGGTTTCGAAGCTCTCGCGGGTCGCGTCGTCGGTGACAAAGCGGTAGCCGCTGAAGACATGCGGCCAGCTGCCGAGACAACTGCCGCCCTGAACGTTGCCCTGGCCGCGCAGCGGGTTCACGCCGACACCTTCACGACCGAACATGCCGCAGGCGAGCCCAAGGTTGCCGAGGCACATGACCCCCGTCGATCCTTGCGAGTGCTCGGTCACGCCGAGACCATAATAGATGGTGCTTTGCGGCCCGGTTGAGTAAATTCTCGCAGCGCGCCGAATATCCTCGGGATCGACGCCAGCAATGGGCCCGATTTTATCAGGTGAGTATTCTTCGCTGCCGACCAGTTCGGCCCAGTGCTCAAATTCCTGCCATTCGCAACGCGACTTGATGAATTCTGGATCATGCCTGTTTTCGCGAACGATGACGTGGGCGATGCTATTGAGAATCGCGACGTTCGTGCCGGGCCGTAGCGCCAGATGGACATCAGCGCGGCAATGCGGACTGTCGACAGTCTCGGTACGGCGAGGATCGATTACGATGAGCTTCGCACCCTGACGGATGCGGCGCTTCATCATCGAGCCGAAAACCGGATGGCCCTCGGTGGGATTTGCACCGACCACCATGATGACGTCGGCCTGGAGAATGGAATCGAAATGTTGACTCGCAGCCCCGGCACCCACAGTGGCGGATAGCCCGAACTGTGTAGGGGAGTGACATATGCGTGCGCAGTTATCGATATTGTTGTTGCCGAGCACGGCGCGCACAAATTTCTGAGTAAGAAAGATTTCCTCGTTAGTACACCGCGAGCTCGAGACGCCACCGACTGAACTGCGGCCGTATTTGCTCTGTATGCGTCTTAGCTCTCTCGCGGCGTGACCAAATGCTTCGTCCCAGCTGACCTCTCGCCAGGGCTCCTCGATGCTGTCCCGGATCATTGGCGTTTTGATCCGATCGGGATGACACCAGTAATCATAGGCGAAGCGGCCCTTAACACAGCTGTGACCGTGGTTTGCCTTACCTTCCTTCCATGGCGTCATGCGTACGATTTGATTGCCAATTGTCTCTGCTTTGAAACCACAGCCAACGCCGCAGTAGGCACAGATCGTAATGGTCTCTCTTTCGGGCTTACGTGGATTCGGCACGTTCATACCCTCCTGGGAACAAGCTCTTCTCTACCAGCGCGTGGCTCGGACACGCTTGCACACAGGCTCCGCAGCTCACGCACTCGGATTCCATGAAAGGCTCGTCCTGGCTCGCCGCAACTTTGGATTCGAAGGAGCGACCCTGGATCGTCAAAGCGAACGTTCCCTGCACTTCTGCGCAGGCTCTGACACAGCGGCTACAGACAATGCATTTCGCTGGGTCAAACAAAAAATAGGGATTCGAATCGTCGACGGGCAGATCGAAGTGATTCCGGCCGTTTCCGTAGCGGTGGCCGTTGATACCGACTTCCTCGAGCGTGCGATGGAACTCGCTCCAACCGTCGGGAATCTCGGACTCGGGGAAGTCTGACAGATAAAGCTCCATGACACCTTTGCGCAACTTCGCAAGGCGGTCGGACTGGGTCCGTACAACCATACCGGGCGCCACGAGCGTCGTGCAGCTCGCGGGGTAGCCGCGCTGACCCTCTATCTCGACGAGGCAAACACGACAGCTGCCAAAAGCCTCGAGCATGTCGGTAGCGCAAAGTTTCGGCACTGCGCGCTCCGCCTCCGTCGCTGCGAGCATGACTGAGCTACCCTCGGGTACCGTCACCTCCACGCCGTCCACGGTCAGAGTGACCGGTTCACCGTCACGCGGCGGTGTGCCGCAATCTACGCCATCACGTAGGCCCCTGACTTCATTCCACATATAATTCTTCGTAGTCTATATCTTTGATAAGAAACAATTTTTAACTCTTCGGGGGATGTGTAAAGTCCTCAGGAAAGTATTTTATCGCACTGCGAACAGGAAATGGTGTCATTCCTCCCATCGCACATAGCGAACCATCTACCATGGTGTCACAAAGTTCTTCCAGTAATTCCAGATTTTCGTCACGGTTTTGGTTGGCAACGATCCTATCGATTACTTCGACGCCGCGCACAGAGCCAATGCGGCACGGGGTACATTTACCACAGGATTCGATTGCACAGAATTCCATTGCAAAACGAGCTTGGGCGGCCATATCGACCGTGTCGTCGAAGACGACGATACCGCCGTGACCTATCATTGCGTCGATCTCGGCGAAGGCTTCGTAGTCGAGCGGCGTGTCGAGCTGCGTCTCGTTGAGATAGGCACCCAGTGGGCCACCGATCTGCACGGCGCGCACCGGCCGGCCGCTCATCGTGCCCCCGCCAAAGTCCTCGATCAATTCGCGCACTGTGAGGCCGAAAGCTTTCTCGACTAGGCCGCCTTGCCGGATGTTGCCGGCCAGCTGGAACGCCAGGGTGCCTTTTGATCGATTGATGCCGAAGTCGGCGTAGCTATCGGCACCCAGCGTAAGTATCAGTGGTACAGAGCCCAGAGAAACGACATTGTTGACTACAGTCGGTTTGCCGAACAAACCCTCGATTGCGGGTAGTGGTGGTCTGTAGCGTATTACACCGGCCTTGCCCTCGAGACTTTCCAGCATCGCAGTCTCTTCACCACAGATGTAGGAGCCTGCGCCGAGATGCAGTTTGATGTCGAAGTCAAATCCGGACCCCTGGATGTCTTCACCGAGCCAGCCGCTATGGCGCGCTGCATCGATCGCTTTTTCGAACACGTACTTCGTCACCGGGTACTCGGCGCGCAGGTAGACGTAGCCCTTGTTAGCTCCAACCGCGTAGCCTGCAATGAGCATTCCTGCGATCAATGTTAGTGGGTCGCTTTCCATCAGGATGCGATCGGAAAAAGTGCCGCTGTCCCCTTCGTCGGCGTTGCAGGCGATGTACTTCTGGTCGCCCTCCGCGTTGGCCACCGTTTGCCATTTGATGCCGGTTGGAAACCCCGCCCCCCCGCGACCGCGCAAGCCGGATTTGGTGACCTGCTCGATGACTTCTTCGGGGCCGATCTCGAAGGCCTTTTCCAGGCCAGTGAATCCCCCTCGTGCAACGAAGTCGTCGACGCACAGCGGGTCGATCTGTCCACACAGGGAAAACGTCCAGCGCTCCTGGTTGGCAAGGTACGGAATCTCTTCCGTCGGTCCCAGCCGGAGTGGGTGCTCGCCACCCTCAAGGAACCCGGCTTCCAGCAAGTCGTCAACTTTGTCGGGCAGTACGGGGCCGTAGGCGATGCGCTGGTCTTCGACGACGACTTCTAGCATCGGTTCGAGCCAACTGGCGCCCCAGGAGCCGTTGCGGATGACGTTAACGTTGTCGAGTGTATCGAGTCTCTCCGCGATATCGTCCGCGCCCAGTGAGACGGCAACGGTTTCGCGTGGCACGTAGACTGAGATTGTCATCGCATCAGCCCCCGCATTCCTCGATCAGGCCGTCAAGTTTCGTGGCATCCACGCGGCTGTATACCTTGTTGTCGACCATGACAGCCGGAGAGCAGGCGCAGAGACCGAGACAGTACACGGGTTCAAGTGACAGCTTGCCGTCTTCGGTTGTATGACTGAGCGAGACGCCAAGCCTTTCTTCAGCCCGTGTCGTGAGTTCGCGACTGCCCATTGCCTGGCAAGACTCTGCCTGGCAGATTTTCAGAGTGTGCTTGCCAGGCGGTGTTGTCCGGAAGTCATGATAGAAGCTGACCACACCATGCACATCGGCCCGGGACAGGTTCAGCTCGTCCGCAAGCTGCCGGATGGCCTCTTTGCTGATGTAGCCGTAGCGCTCGAGAAAAGCGTGCAAAATCTGCACCAGCAGCTCGGGCCTGGCGCCGAACCGGTTGATGATTTCGGATGCGATTCCGTTGTCGTGCTTGGTCGCCATCACTCAAATTATCCTGTCTTCACCCGCATAAACATTAAAACCGCCATCCCTCAAAAAGCCAACTAGCGTCATGCCGAACTCCTTCGCCATGTCGACAGCGAGACTCGATGGTGCACCCACGGCTGCCAGTAGCGGAATGCCGGCAACCAGCGCTTTTTGCATCAATTCGAAACTTGCGCGCCCGGAAACGAAGAGGCCCAGCTCATTGCCCGGGACCTGATCGGCATGGACCAGCGCGCCGATAACTTTGTCAGTCGCATTGTGCCTCCCGATGTCTTCCCGAACGATATGTATTTCACCATCTGGACCGAACGCCGCGGCGGCATGGAGCCCGCCTGTTTCGGCGAAGACCCGCTGCATGTCACGGATACGGTCAGTGAGGCTAATCAGCATGCCACCCGGAAATCGTGTCCGGACCGGTGCAAGCGATTGCTGCCCGGAAACGTCGAGCGCGGCCAGCGATGCTTTGCCGCATACACCACAGCTTGACGTCGTATAGAAGTGGCGTTGCAGCCTGTCGAGATCCAGAGAAAGGCCCGGCGTGGTTTGTACCCGGATTGTGTTGCGCAGACCTGTTTCTTCGTCGGCCTGGCCGACGGCACTGATGTCCTGCACGTCATCTGTTCCGCCGAGTATGCCTTCCGCATACAGGAAGCCGAGTGCGAGTTCGTCGTCGTGGCCCGGCGTGCGCATCGTGATGGACACAGATTTCGCGGCGGCACCGTCAGCCACGGCAGAACTCAACTGGATTTCGAGTGGTTCCTCGACCGCCACCACATCGGCTACCATCGAGCGATCGTCGTGGTCTGTTCTGATGATGTTGATACTGCGGCTTGATTCCGCCATGGTTGGTTTGCCGAATTGGTTCAGGTGTGGCAGGTCAGTATATCGCTAGTTCCCCGCCAGCGGTCCCCTCCAGCAGGCAGTCGGCATGTCCGTTCACGTGATGGCCTGACGGATGTCGACGAGTTCGACGCGGCGTCGAAGCGCGATTTCCCTGCCGTTCGTGCGTGCGCCGAGACGTCCAAGTAGGTGGTTGGTGTCAGGGAACGGCTGTATCCGTGTAGAACTGGTAGAGCGGCATGAACATCGGCTCGTTGGTGAATGTGCGGGTTTATGAAATGGAAATGCGAACCATTCGCAAATTCCCGCTGACGATATTATTCGAATAAGATAAGCATCCTGTATCGCTTGGCGGGAACCGGTTTCTAAGCATCTGAGGAGATACCCTTGAGCAAGATCGCAAGACGTCAATTCATGCAGTTGTCCGCGGTTGCGGCAGCTGGTCTGGTTGTCAGCCCTGGTAGGGAGGCAAAGGCACAGGATATGCCGCACATTGAGGAAAGCGACCCGGTCGCGCAATCCCTCAAGTACGTGCACGATGCGAGCGCCGTCGATCCGGCATCAAGAGCAAATCCGGCGCCGGAGCAGGATTGCAGCAACTGCGCTCTGATTCAGGGTGACGAAGGCGCGCAATGGCGCCCCTGCATGATCTTTCCCGGCAAACTTGTCAATAATGCTGGCTGGTGTTCAGTCTGGTCGCCCAAAGCCTGATGATTTGTACCCCGCCTGATAACGGGCGGGGTTTTTCCGGCGTGTACATCGACTGGCCTGAATATTTTCGCGTTCACACTAACCGGACCAACCAGCTCCTACTTCTGTTTGCGGTTTCGTTTGTTTTTCTGATCATCTGCGTCGTCCGTGGCGACTGGCCATCGACACTAATTGCCATCGTCGTTGTGATTGGCGCGATGGCATGACAGGGATGCGCCCATCGACGCGAAGCCGAGGCGCCGCGACCATTCATGAGTCTGGCCAATTTTCTGCGCTGCAGATTCTCAGAACAGTTCGTTATTTTTCCCGTGTTCGTGCTGACAGGTCGCCGGTGGCGCCAGTACCGTGTTACGGGTGATGGGAGTCCTTATCAATCCTGACGTCAAATTTTTCTATCACGCGTCGAGTGGCACATTGACCTATGTGGTGAGCGACCCGTCCTCGGGCTTCGCAGCAATTATCGATCCGGTGCTGGGGTTTTCGGTCGTATCGGGACGGACGGACACGAGCCCTGCAGACTATGTGGTTCGTTACGTCGAGGAACGGAACCTGTCGGTCGACTGGATACTAGAAACCCACGCGCATGCCGATCATCTGACGTCTGCCCCTTATCTCAAGGAGAAGCTCGGTGGCAGGATCGCCATTGGAGAAGGTATTCTGA
>CAZWEW010000054.1:0-6016 GCA_964633055.1 uncultured Woeseia sp.
AAGTGTGTCTCCATCATAGCCAACGTAAGCTTTACGATTAAAAGTGAAATGAACCGGTCTCGACCGGTCGACTCGACCCCGACCATCAATACGGCATGCTTCCATCAATGCCCTAGCTCCGGACGCGGCTCACCCATCAGATAAACCGCATGGATTTCATGGGTGCGTGTATTGCGCGCCACGTTGAACCATTGCCCGCAGCCAAATGAGTGACACCATCGTTCGAAGTGAATGCCCTTGGTATTCTCTTCGTTAAACAGGTAATCCGACCAGTCGGCGTCCGTGACATCCGGTGAGGGCCTCACAACGTGGGCATCACCACCGCAATGAAATTCAGCCTCATCGCGGATACCACAGAAAGGACAGTCCAGCCGGAGCATTAGTGAGCGACTCCTGACGCAGCACCTTCGTCGATGAGCGCGCCACGCTCGAATCGATCAAGTCCGAAATCAGTGATTAGCGGGTGCGGTTCATCATTAGCGATCGTGTATGCCATCGTGTCACCCCCTGCCGGAATCGCCTTGTAGCCACCTGTACCCCATCCTCCGGTGAGATACAGGTTACCAATTGGGGTAATCCCCATGATCGGCGTTGTATCGGGAGTAATGTCGGTAATTCCGGCCCATTGGCGCATCAGTCTCAGAGAGCTAAACGCCGGCACCAATTCGAGCAGTGCAGCAACATTTTCTTCTACAACCGTGATGCCACCGCGCTGCGCGTAACTTGTATAGGTATCGGCGCCACCGCCCAGAACGATTTCACCACGATCAGACTGGCTCACATACATATGAATAACATTCGAAGCTAGCAACGTATCGAGACACGGTTTGATTGGTTCGCTTACCATCGCTTGCAGCGCCATGCTCGTTATCGGCACACGAAACCCGGCCATCGCCGTAAGCACACTTGTATGTCCGGCGACTGCAATACAGACTTTGCCTGCCGCAATTTTTCCCATGGTTGTCCGGAGACCCGTTATTCTTCCGTTTACGATATCTAGCCCCGTCACTTCGCATTGTTGCAAGATGTCGACACCGTACTCACTTGCCGCACGAGCATAACCCCAGACGACAGCGTCATGACGGGATATACCCGCACGCCGTTGTATAAATCCACCAAGTACCGGGTAGCGTGAATTCAAATTGATGAGCGGCACAAGTTTCTTTATCTCTGCCGGAGAAAGCATTTCGGAATCAACGCCATTGACCTGGATAGCGTTAGTGCGGAGGCGCGTGCTTTCAAGCTCATGATGACTGTGCGCGAGAGTCACCATACCGCGCTGGCTCAGCATAATATTGAAATTCAGTTCCTGACCAAGCCCTTCATAGAGCTTCAGAGAATGGTCAAAAAAGGCTGCACTCTGCGGCCAGAAATAATTGGACCGCGTTACCTGGGTATTGCGCCCACTGTTTCCACCACCCAGAAAACCCTTCTCCAGTACAGCCACGTTCCGTATACCGTGCTTCTTCGCAAGGTGATACGCAGTCGCCAGGCCATGTCCGCCGGCACCAATGATCACGACATCGTAAGACGGCTGCAACTCTGGTCGGCGCCAGAGAGGATTCCAATGACGATGTCCGGAGAGCGCGTTTCGCGCCAGCGAAAAAATCGAATAACCCTTCATCGATCGCGATACTCCGCTGGCAAACAACCAAAACACCAGGAATTGATACCACAAACACCGAAGTCGATACCGCTCGTTAGCCAGTTATCCTGCTGACTCTCCCCTTGCCGGTCGAATCCCGTTTTGATAGTGCCGTTTTCAATTTTGTCCTGCTTACACCCTCTCACGACAGACATCTCTATGACCCTGGATAACCTGACCATGCCGCTATTCTTGCACTGATGAACAACAGTTTTCATCAGATTTTTCGGGACATTTACCCTTTGTTCGACATTGTATTACGTGTGCAGCCACGCGATGTTGATTCCCTCAAACCAACGCGTGTTACATTTGAGATTCTGTGCAGTTCTTATCAATTGAGGTAATCAGCTGAATGGGTAGAAACCCACGTTACGACATACTTTTTGAGCCCGTAAAAATTGGCCCGGTTACTGCGCCCAATCGTTTTTACTGCACGCCGCACGCACTTGGCACTGGTAATCAAATGCCACATACCCGTGCTGCAATGCGAGAAGTTCGGGCGGAAGGTGGCTGGGGCGTCGTCAATACCGGTTATTGCTCAATTCATCCAAGCTCGGACGATGCACCGCTTCCGTACAGTCGATTGTGGGATGATGAGGACATAAAAGTGCATGCGTTAATGGTCGACGCAGTGCACAGACATGGTGCTCTCGCCGGGGTTGAACTGTGGCACGGCGGTGGCGGAACGGGTAACCGGATGACCCGGATGCCGTTAATGTCCGCGTCGGGAATAGCCGGAGAATCGACCTACCCTGGATGGATAAACCTCGCTAGATCACGCCCGATGGACAAGCGGGATATACGTGAATTGAGATGCTGGCATGTCGATGCAGCAAAACGTGCCCAGTCAGCCGGATTCGATATCGTCTACATATACTCTGGTATGAATTTCGGTCCATACCAATTCCTGTTGTCTTCGGTAAACAGACGCACCGATGAATACGGCGGTAACCTCGAAAATCGAGCCCGTTTGACGCGTGAGATCCTAGAGGACATAAAAGAAGCTGTTGGCGATACCTGTGCGGTCGCACTTCGTTTCAGCACCGATGAGCTCCTAAAGATTCCCGGCGAAAATCTGGAATCGGAAGCGCATGAGCTCATCACGATGTTATCGGATCTACCGGACCTGTGGGATCTGAAATCATCAAGCTGGATCGTGGAAACAGCCACAGCAAGATTCAGCGAACAGGGTGCGCAAGAACCCTGGGTGAGCTTCGCGAAGGCATTGACTCCGAAACCGATCGTCGGCGTTGGACGATTCACATCACCGGATACAATGGTCAGTCAAGTCAAGCGCGGTGTTCTCGATCTTATCGGGGCCGCAAGACCGTCCATTGCGGATCCATTCTTGCCCAACAAGATCAATGAGGGGCGCGAAGACGAAATTCGTGAATGCATTGGCTGCAACATTTGCGTATCCGGCTACCACGACTGTGTTCCGATTCGCTGTACTCAGAATCCGACAATGGGCGAAGAATGGCGACGCGGGTGGCACCCTGAAAAAATTCCGGCATGCAAAACGAAAGACAGCGTGCTCGTCATTGGCGCTGGCCCGGCCGGACTTGAGTGTGCCAGGGCCCTGGGACAGCGTGGCTTCTTGGTCACAATTGCTGAAGCTAGCGACGAGCTTGGCGGACGTGTGAGCATCGAATCGCAGCTGCCAGGGCTCGCTTCTTGGGTGAGAGTTCGGGATTACCGAACTCATCTTCTGCAAAGGATGGAAAACGTCGATATTTATCGCGGCAATATGGTCAAGGCAGATGATGTGTTGGACTTTGGCTGTCGGTACGTAGTTGTCGCAACTGGCGCACACTGGGTTCCGGATATTCTTGGCGAGGACGGGTATCCGTGCGAAATCGATGGTATGACTGTCTTTACCCCAGATGACGTGCTGGCCGGCGTCACTCTAGAAGCGCCTGTAGTCATTTACGATTTTGACCACTATTACATGGGCGGTTGTCTTGCCGAACTGCTACGCAAGCGTGGTCTTGAAGTGACCATTGCTACCAATGCAAATGCGGTTTCAGCTTGGACATTCATGAACAATGAGTTGGCTGAAATCCGTTCGCGCATGCTCGAACTGGGTGTTCGCACAATTCTTGAGAACCGGTTAACCGGATATAACAAAGACCAGATCGAGTTGACTAGCATCTACCGCGATCAAAGAAAAACCTCGATTGATTGTGGTTCTTTGGTTGTAGTGGGCGCCAGAAAAACTAACGACACACTGTTCAGCGAATTGGACAGTGATCAGGATCGTCTGCAGGAATCCGGAATCCAAGCGATTCGTGCAATTGGAGATTGCCGGGCCCCTGGCGCAATCGTTCATGCCATCTATTCAGGACATGAATGTGCACGAACCATTGATACGGACGACGGCCTTGGACCCATAGCCTGGGAACGTCCGGACCTCAGATAAATTCGCTACCGGTATTGGAATCAACGGCGGTATGCGTAACGTGCCGCAGCAGCCGTTACAAACCTTCGCTGGAGATCATCCCACGACCTGGCAAACCACGATGCATGACGTGTCTTCCGCATGGTCTCTATCCGGCGTATCGTCAGCGTAAATATTGACTTCGACAAGTTCCAGCCCGCTAATCAGACCCGCATCAACATCGCCTGCAAGCTTGTCTGAAAAACCCGCATTTTTGTAGTGAGTCGCACGAACTGTGAATGCGCATTGTGCGCCGGGGGCAGCCACGCGCCAGAGTTCGTCAAGCGAATCAGGCCCGAGGTGACCGTGAGTGAAGGTACCAGCACTGACCAGCCCGCCATAATGATCGTCTGCGATGTCGATAGATTGCGTTAAGTCCGCCTGAATCAGGTTGCGATAGGCCGCATCTCCAGCCGCCGACTTCTTCTCTCTCGCAACCTCGAGCATCTCCCCAGAAATATCGATGCCATCGATCTCCGCAACGCCACCATCTCGCAGACAAATCCCGACAACACCTGTGCCGCAACCAATATCCAGAACGGGACCGACTATTTTATCCTTGCGTAACAACAACTGCTCAGCGACTTGCCGGAATTGCATGTAGTGCACCCTCTCGACAAAGTCCTGATCGTAAGTTTTCGCCCATTTGTCATACAAACGTATGCAGTCTTCCGGTTTTTCCACCTCATAGGCGTCATCAACATCAATCAATGTGTGTTTATTCACGGTCACCTTCCAACTCAGCATACTTCAACAAGCGGCAGCCGTTTATCCAGCCTAACCGGATCGTTATCGTCACCTTTTCAGTCGACACGGCGGTAATCACCATAGACGTCATTCTCGTGGATCCCGACACCACGACTATTTCCCGGCCGCCTATCCGGCAATCTAATCATCACCGCCGATGGCCTTGGTAATCGAACCAGCAGCTGCTATAACTTCCGGCGCAATGCGCTCCATGACCCCCTTCGTCAAACGATTGGCGGGCCCACTCACGCTGATCGCCGCAGCAATTTCACCGAGGCCATCACGGATCGCTCGCGCTATTCCATTGACACCGATTTCGTTCTCCTCACAATCTAGCGCATAGCCCTGTTTTTCGAACTCGACCAATTGAATTTCGAGCGTGTCTACGTCGGTAATGGTATTCGCTGTTTTCCCGGGTAACCCGGCCGTGTTGTAAATTGTCTGACGCCTTAAGTCTTCCCAGCGCATCAAGAATGCTTTTCCGAGCGCAGTACAATGATATTGCGACCGCCAACCGGCATTCGGTGTTGCATGCAAGATTTGCGATCCACGGAAACTGTCTACGACGAGCAGATCTACTAAATCTGGCAAACCTAAATTAACCGTCTCATTTGTCTTGCGACACAGTCCAGCCAGTATGGGTCGCGCCAGCGCCGAAATATGCAGGCGCTGTTGCACGAGCCGGCCGAGTTCGAGGTTCCGCAGTCCGAGTCGATAGCGACGGCTATAGCGATCCTGTTCGACAAAGCGCAGTGTCACGAGTGATGCCAGCAAATTAAATGCGGTCGTCTTGTTCAGACCGGTAATCCTGCTGATTTCGCTCAGCCCAACTCCGTTCTCATCAGCTACTGCCACAACGTCGATGATTGCGCTTGCCCGGGCCAGCGCCTGGATGCGTGCAGGTTTGATCTTAATTGCTGTGGCCACTGTGAACGCAACTCCTTCTGTTCATTAATGTATTACGAAAAATATTCACAGAAAATTCTCAATTAGCTCATTTTCTAAAAGATATACAGCTAATCTTGGAACATGTTTGAAGCGGAGAAGACACGCCGCCGCGTGATAAAACACAACATAGGTGTACATTGTATATCAATTAATGAGTAGCGCAATCGACATGGTTGAAACAAAAAATGACATTAGCAATCATTTTTTGGGCGCATGCATCTGTAACACGGGCGGTTTAC
>CAZWEW010000054.1:6116-12355 GCA_964633055.1 uncultured Woeseia sp.
AATGACATTAGCAATCATTTTTTGGGCGCATGCATCTGTAACACGGGCGGTTTACAGGGAGACGGAAAGTCAGCAGATTTGACGCCACAATTGCAGCATGTGCGATTACATACAAGCTACGACAATGTTGTCACAAATTCCTGATTTACAAGGTAATCCGGAAAAGCGTCGTTAAAACACCGAAAACGAAAGTTACCTGAAAGTTTACGCAGTTGCCGGTGCAGCCTCACCACGACCAGGTGAGTCGCTAACTCGTCCGATAATAATGACTTTAAATATATCTGAAATCGTACGCGCTTTTCCTGGAAACTATGCGTCCGATGGACGGCAGAGGAAAATGCGACGTCAGTACCAACGTGTCATTGTCGACATGTCGTTCAAGAAAATCGATGCGTGTACGGGCAGCCTGCACGATGTCGGTATCCGAATTACAACTCCACCCGGGCTCTCGTAGCTGCAACGGACTATGAATCAGATCACCGCACATAACGGCAAGTTGACCATTGGATTTAATGTTGACGGAAACGTGGCCCGCTGTATGTCCTACACTCGGCTCCAGCCAAATCTCATCATCCAGTGCGTAGTCGAACTCGACCAGTTCCACTTGGCCGGCCTCAACGACAGGGTGAACGTTATCGTAGAAAATTTCACTGCCTTCAGCTTCGATCTCATCGTATTCCGCTTTGGAAAAAATGTATCTGGCATTAGGAAATGTCGGCACCCATCGACCATCGACTTGACGAGTATTCCAGCCGCAATGATCCGAGTGCAAATGCGTACAAAACACATAGTCAATATCTCCGGGGTGAGTGCCGGTTTGTTCGAGCTTGCTGAGCCAGTTGCGATTCAGCGCCTGGTGCCAAGTTGGGGGTTCAGAATACGTTTTGTCGCACCCCACACATGTGTCGATAAGTATCGTATGGCGCTGAGTTTTAACAAGGTACGAAAGTACCGGCATTACAAGACACTCCGATATCGGACACAAAGCGTCAGGCTCCAGCCAGGCCCTGTAAGGTTCAAGTGCTTCAGGAGTCGCCTCGTCAAACATATCCAGCGGCCTGTAGACCGGTATGTCATGTTCGACGATTCGCCAAACGACAATATTGCCGATTTGCAAAGTGGGGAGTGTGGCGCTCAAACCTGTGACCCAATCTTTTCCATAATATATAACATATTGTCTTGGTTAAATTTGTACGGGATGATTAGCCTATATGTCATTTGGACATTGTAATCGACGGTGGGGTAGATATCATCGGTGTATATTATGCATCGATCACCGTCACCTTGAATAATTCATGACGCACCTACTGGAGACACCTTGACAGACACCGATCCCTATATCATTTCGTTTCAGTCGATTGCCAAGCATTTTGGTTCGGTTACGGCTGTCGACAATGTCAGTCTTGACATCCAACGCGGAGAATTTTTCTCTCTGCTCGGACCGTCCGGTTGTGGCAAGACGACGTTGCTGCGCTTGCTGGCCGGTCTTGAAGCTCCAAGTGAGGGAGAAGTGTTTATCGACGGACTACCGATGTCTAGCATTCCTGCGCATCTGCGCCCGGTCAACATGGTCTTTCAGAATTACGCTATTTTTCCGCACCTCGATGTCGGCGGAAACATTGCATTTGGCCTGCGCAAGTCCGGACTATCAAAGGAAGAAGTACGGTCCAAGGTCAACGAGATGCTGGAGTTAATCAAGCTGCCTGGCTATGCCGGCCGCAGTGCAACACAGCTGTCCGGTGGTGAACGCCAGCGAGTTGCATTGGCCCGCGCCCTGGTCAAACGACCCAAGGTACTGTTGCTCGATGAACCTCTGGGCGCACTCGACAAGCAACTTCGTGAACAAATGCAACTGGAATTGCGCGCATTGCAAAAGACGGTGGGCATTACGTTTGTATTCGTCACACACGATCAGGAAGAGGCACTAACCATGTCCGATCGTATTGCCGTCATGTCAAACGGAAAAGTGCTGCAAGTCTCTTCGCCAACGACATTGTACGAGCGACCGGAATCCCGATTCGTTGCCAACTTCATTGGCTCGATGAATCTTTTCAACGGCCGTATCAGCCGAACTGACAACAATTGTACATTGGTCGACGCAGGCCCGCTCGGTGACATATCGGCAGGCGCTCAGGGCTCATCATTTGACGCTGGTGATGAAATTCTGGTCGCTATCAGACCTGAACGCCTGCGATTGCACTTCAGTGAACCTGTTGGCAATGAGAACATTGTGCCAGGGATAATGGGCTCGGCAGCGTACCTGGGAGATCGCAGTAATTCTCAAATATTCGTAGAGGGCTTGGAGCAACCGCTTGCCGTCGCAACACAAACCGTAGACGGCGCGGAACAATCCGAAGCCTCTGCTGATCAGCGAGTCTGGCTTAGTTTTTCCCGTGATGCGGTGGTATTGCTGACGGCGAACCGAGGACAGTAACCCAATCCATTGGGTCTCTCAGTGCATCTCCAACTTGAATAGCTGCACCAGCGAGTCGTTCGATGGCATCACTTAGTGCAAAAGCGATCCGACGACTGACTGCGATTAGTGCCGTCTAATCCCTCACGGTCAAAACGTCCGACTCAAGATGACTGGTCCAGAGCCAGATCGTCAGCAGCGGCTGAGCGTTGGTCTGCATAGCGTGGCGTGCCCACGGTTCATGGTAAATGGAATCACCCGGCTCCACGGCAAACCAGGGCTTCGCACCAACCCTCCAATCGGCATCGCCGCCAATAATGAAATAGCTCTCCTCGGCACGATGCGCGTGCGGCGGGTAATAGATGTCAGGCGCCTGCAAGCTGAACCCTGTGCAGACCTTATCCGATGAAAGAAGTCCACCCTCACCGACGACGATTGCGACAGCGAAATTGCGCTGCAGGCGCACGATGTCAGGTCCATCGTCATGACACTTCGACGAACTTCGCCAGTGCAATCCGTCCGAGACGGTCAGCAAAGCATCTGCGACCGCTGTCGCGCTTGAGTCTTTGCTTCCGGATCGTTTGCACGCCGTTTCTAAGTGTTCGTCCGTTATCGGATGGCGCGATGCCTCGGGCATATTTGGCGAATCTTCCCAATGCACATTCTCGAGCGCGAATCTGGCGGTTCTGGCCAGGTCGCCTCCGAATTCGGCGGTCTCGGCGAAAAGCTTCGCATAGGCGTCTATCAGGCGTTTCATAAGATCGTGCGCAGGCTCCCGCCCGGCGCTAACGATACATCCAGGCATACAAGGCCAGCATGGGTTCATTTCCTGGGCGTTTGCCTTCCGATCCACCGAAAGGACGGCAAATAACGTCACCAGCATTCACCCTTCTCCAGGCGGCATCTCCTGACTTCCACTCCGGCGAACCGCCAATGACAATAAACAATCCCTCCGATTCGTAGCTGGTTGGCGGATACTCCACGCCCGGTCCGAGTAGCAGTACGCCGAAGGCCATTTTTTCATTGCCTGTTAATCCAAGGCTACTCCAACCATAATTCTCCATGAACAGAGCACCCTTGTTCCCAACGTTGTAACGCGGATTCTGTTGCCAGGCCAACGACGGCGCAAGACGTCCAATAGCGTCAGCGACCGAAGCGGCGGGGCTGGCTGCACCAAGCGAAAGCGTGCGCGGAAGATGTCGACAGCCGGAGACTTCGACGGATTCTGGCGCCTCCGGATCCGGCCGCAATTCCGGCATTAATTTTAGCGCACGCTGCAGCAACGAACTGTACTCGACGTTATTTGCCAATTCGGCCTCAACGATGTCCTGAATAGCGCAGACCACTTCCATGGCCACACTCCCCTCTTCAGTCTGCAACTTAGACCTCCTTTAAATATCTCGGCTTGGGTTCCAAAACATAGTCGTTGATAACATCACGGGGTCGATACATATTATCGAGCGTATCGAGGTGTTGTGCGCCGAGATCCAAATCCAATGCCTTTACATTTTTTTCAATCTGCTCTGCGGAACTTGCACCAATGATGGAACAATCTACTGCATCACGCGAATAGAGCCACGCTAAGGCTACTTCTGCCATCGATACATTCAACTCGTTCGCTATTCGCTCGACCACCTGAATAATTTCAAGATCCAGCGCATCTCCGTGAAACGCCTGGTAAGCCCAATCGGTAGCCGCACGCACATTGTTGCTGGCGGAAAGCCAACCCCTCGCCAGCGGACTGAATGCGGTCACGGCGATGCCCTGATCCAAGCAGTAAGGAATTATTTCTCGTTCCTCCTCACGGTACAGCAAGTTGTACTGGCACTGCATGTTTATGAATGGTGTCCACCGATTGATGCGGGCAATGTGATTCATTTTTTCGAATTGCCACGCGTACATTGTTGAGGCGCCAAGGTAGCGAACCTTTCCTGCCTTCTGGATGTCATGCAGCGCTTCCATCGTTTCCTCGATCGGTGTCCCTGTGTCGAACGCATGAATCACAAACAGATCGACATAATCCGTGCCCAGCCGGGACAAACTTGAATCAATAGACGACAACAGGTGCTTGCGTGACAATCCACGGTCGTTAGGATCCTCGCTCATCGGGTAGTACGCCTTTGTTGCAATCACCAAACGATCACGTGGCTGCATCTTCAATAGCACATTACCCAAAACACGCTCGCTCTCACCGGTCGAATACCAGTTTGCGGTATCAAAGAACGTGATACCCAAGTCCAGACACTTGCGAAGCAATGGTCGGGCCTTGTCCTCATCCAGAACCCAGGGTTTCCAGTCACTGGATCCGATCGTCATGGTACCGAAGCACAGTCGGCTAACTTTTAAACCGGTTCGACCAAATGATACGGTATCCATTGCTGTCCCTAGCCTTTCTGCTCAGGCATTGTTTTCCGATAGTGTTTGGCGTAGTCGTCTTTATCGACAAAGAACGACTCACTTCCAATGTAACCTCCAAGACGGTTTCCCTTCCTGTCGTGCGTCGTGTATCCAAGGAGACAGCGTGTGCGTTCGTCATACGTTCGCACCAGTTCAAGAGGAACATTCAAATACTGATTCACCTCGGGGCGTAACCAGCCTAATGAGTAGTTATTGATGAGTCCCATTCTTGCTCCATCACTCACATTAGCCCCGGCGCCATGCCATGTTGAACCAAGATAAAACAGAAGCGACCCTTTAGGCATCACGGCCTGTACGTTATGCGTAAAATCGACGTCCTCTCCCATACTAAGGTGCCGATTACTTCCAAGCACGACATGTGTCGCACCATTTTCAACTGTGAAATCGGTCAGTGCCCAGATGCAACCTAGCAAAGTTTGCACTCCCGGAATCTGAACGGGATACACGCAATCGTCACGATGAAGCGACTGGACTGTCTCACCCGGACAAACCTCAATCGCCGTGATACTGCTTATACGATAGCTTTCGCAGTACGGCAGCAAAATTGCGTCCGCCACTCCCATAATCAAGTTATGCGCTGCAAGTGGAACACTGCTGGGAGCATCCACGAAGGTGGAACTGCAGCGGTTAGTCTTGAATCCGGAGAACGCTCGTTGGCTTCGGTAACCGAAATGGTCAAGATTCTCTCGTAATTCATTCGCCACGGCCTCAACCACACCATCATCCACTATGTTTGTGACCACGGACGCACCATCTCTGAATGTTGCGCCTGCGACATCTACGGCTGGTGTTGATGACTCGAAATACTGGAGTTCCACTAATTGTTTCCGTCGTTACCGGGGTAGGGCCGATAGTGCATGGCGTACTTATCCTTGTCGATAAATGCGGTATCACCTCCGTAGTACTTACCCAAACGATCACCAAACCGGTCGTGCGTTGTGTACCCCAACAAACATCGCATGCGTTCATTGAAGTCTTTGGCTATATCGATTGGGATACTGAGGTATTGATTCGATTCCTGGCGCAACCATCCAAGTGAGTAACCATTGATCAATCCAAGTCTTGGTTTGTTACTCTTGTTTTCGCCAGCTCCGTGGAGTGTGGATCCCAGGTAGAAAAGCACCGACCCTTTGGGCATGACAGCCTGTTCACGACCACTGAGATCAATGGTCGCATCCATAGCAATATGCCGATGGCTATCCAGCACCACATGGGTGGCGCCGTTCTCCTTGGTAAAATCTGTCAGCGCCCACATCGTGCCAATAACCATTTCCAAACCGGGAATCTGTAGAGGAAACACGCAATCGTCACGGTGCAGACTCTGCGTCCCCTGTCCCGGACAAACTTCGATCGCCGTAATGCTGTTGATCTGGTAAGGAAAATTCCTAAGGATACTCCAATATTATTT
>CAZWEW010000055.1:0-12261 GCA_964633055.1 uncultured Woeseia sp.
CCCCATAACTCTCCACCAGTACCGCAAGTTGTGACGAGAGCTCGGTCAATCGATCCGCCGCCCCTATCCCTGGCGCCTGGTCGGCACCGCTGATCATGTTCAAGAGAAATGAGATCTGTCGCACCAGCATCGGTTGCGGGTAGATGATCTGGGCGTCCTTGACCTGATTCAGCACGTCTGCCACCAGGAGCAAACGTTCCGCTTCCTCCACCGACAGGTCATCGCTGCGCGACTCGAGCGCTACGTGATCGTCCTCGACCCTTTTCCGGAACTGTCGCGCCTCGGAAAGCAAATCGACCAGCACGAGCTGCATGGCCACCTGGTCATCGATGTCTTGCAGCGTCGTACCTTGCGCCAGCACACGCGGGTCAACGACAATCATCAGTCGCTGGTCTGCCGACATTTCTCCCGCCGACAGCCGGATCGTGTACTCCCCCGGACGAACAAGTGGTCCATCCCGGTAACTGTCATCCTCATCGTCGTCCCAGACGCCAAAATGCGTCATGTCCCAGCGGAACCGATTCATGCCCGCCTCTGCTGTGAGGTTCTCGTTAACGATGACACGCGTCTGGCTCAGCGCCATGTCTTCAACAATTTCGTTTTTTCTGTCCCCCGCATCAGCCTGGCTCTCGTAGGAGTTCACGAGGTCACCATTCACGTCGAAGACTTCGAGGCTGACCGGTCCTTCAACACCTTCCGGCAGGTAGTAATCGATGATCGCGGCCGGCGGTGGATAATCCGGTACGCCATTCGCACTGCTCCCGCGATAAATATTGCGGTAGCGGATTGTCTCATTAGGCTCAAAGAGCAATACGTCGTCACCCTGCATATCGAATGCCGGATCGCGCAACGTCGAAATACTGTCGAGTACCCAGAATGAGCGCCCCATCGTCGATATCGCGAGATCGCCGCGGATGACTTTCAGGTCAGTAACGGGCGTGACACCCAGGTTTTGCTGGAACTCATGCCAGTTCTCGCCGTCGTCGAGCGAGACGAACATGCCCCATTCCGTGCCGGCGAATAACAGTCCTTCACGAACAGGATCTTCGCGAACGACCCGCACTGGAAAATCCTCTGGTATGCCGTCAGTGATCTGCTCCCAGCGGCGGCCGAAATCGTCGGTTCTGTAAACATGTGGTCGCCAGTCGCCAAGCTGATAGCGAAGAACGGTGATATAGGCCTTTGCCGCATTGTGCGGGGACGGTTCGACCGAATCGACCCGGCCGCCCGATGGTAACCCGCGGGGTGTGACGTTCTCCCAGTTCTCGCCACTGTCCTGTGTCACATAAACTGGGCCATCATTCGAGCCTGTCCAGATCACGCCCGGTTGCACGGACGATTCGCGAATGCTGTACAGAGTGCTGTAGTACTCCTCGCCCGTGATGTCGCGCGTGATCGGGCTGCCGGAAATAACCTGCATCTCATCGTCGAAATCGGTTAGATCCGGGGAGATCGTTTTCCAAGCTTCACCTGCGTCGGTCGTGACATGGACGTACTGAGAGCCCATGTACACCTTGTTCGGGTCATGCGGTGATACATGCAGGGGCGCCACCCTCTGGAAACGGTACTTAAGGTCTCTTGGATTGTGGCCGTAGATGTTCATCGCCCCAATCGCGTATTCCTTCTCCGTGCCAATACGTTTGTCGAAGACGAAAAACCTACCTTTGCACTCCGCATATACGACGTTGTGATTCCCCGGTTTCGGAATGGCCGGTCCGGTCTCACATCCGCCGGCATCGACCAGCCAAGCCGCCGGGTCCTGCGCGCGAAATGGCGGCATGCTCGGTGACGCGATCGTTGTCCCATTATCCTGCTGGCCAGCGTATAGCCAGTACGGGTACTGGTCATCGACCTCGACCGTGTACAGCTCAACGGTTGGCTGGTTGAACTGTGTCGACCAGGTCTTGCCACCGTTGTGCGTAACGTTCGCTCCACCGTCATTGCCCTGGATGAACAAATCGGGGTTTTCCGGGTTGATCCACATGTCGTGGTTGTCTTCGTGCGGCACGCGCAGTCGTTCCCAGGTTTTTCCGCCATCGAACGATTTTTTGTTGACCGTCGCCATGCTGTAGACAATGTCGGGATTCGTGGGGTCAACTTCGATGTTGGCGTAGTAAAATGGCCGCGTGCGTATCGTCGAATCGCTCGACACCTGCTCGAAGGTCTTTCCCTGGTCGAGCGACCTGAACAACCCACCGTCGTCGTCCGGTGCTTCAACCAGCGCATAAACAATGTTGGAATGAGACTGCGAAACGGCGAGATCGATCTTACCGATCAGGCCTGTCGGCAGACCCTCGGTAACCTTGTCCCATGTCAAACCTCCATCTATCGATTTGAAGAGGCCACCCTCTTCCTGCTCTCCGCCCGAAATAATGGTCCAAGGTTTGCGTTCCGCTTTCCAGGCCGTGGCAAAAACGATATTTGGATTACCCGGCAGCAGTTCCAAATCTGAAAAACCGACTGTATCCGAGAGATACAGCATGCGTTCCCAGGTCCTGCCACCGTCGACGGTCTTGTAGACACCACGCTCTTCGTTAGCATTGAAAGCCTGACCGATCGCGGCAACCCAGACGATATTGTGATCAGTCGGGTCAATTTCGACCGCACCGATGTGGCCGGTGGCGGTCAAGCCGATGTGGTCCCATGACACGCCGCCGTCGATGGACTTGTACATGCCCTTGCCCGCTATGACGTTGCTACGAAGACCGTCCGATCCGGTGCCTACATAGACAATATTCGCGTCGTTCTGCGCAACACTGATATCGCCGATCGAGGGCGTATCGAAATAACCGTCCGAAACAACGTGCCAGGTCGTGCCGTAATCTTCCGTCTTCCAGACACCGCCACCGGATGCGCCGAGATAAAACGTGGCCGGTGCAGCGACGGTTCCGGCGACGGCAGTAACCCGCCCGCCTCTCGAAGGCCCAATATTACGATATTCGAAGTTACTGAAATCCTGCGCGAGCACGGTACCGCCGATCAATGTGAGCGCGATGCCATACAGAAAAGTGTGATGCTTATTCATTAGTTTTTCTCACTCGTTAACCGTCATCCGGAAAAATACCATCAAATCACCCATGTCGCGGCATCCGGTCGTGCCAGTCAAAGGCTAAAGCCGGGCGAGACGAGGATGTCTGCCATGCATCAGGAAACAGACCGATCCGTCGAGTTACAGGTCTGCGACCCGTTTAACCTGTAATCCGCGAATATCCGGTCAACTTCGTCACCGTCATTCATCGAACACCCCGCTACTGCGAGCGCAATAATGACAGCAGCCGACTTTCGCATCACCCCACTCTGAGATCCGTACACCGCAGAAAAAGAGTGCAATAATCGGCGGGTCATGACAATACCGAAGAGAACGATGATGCTGAGGTCCATCCTGACTGTTGCGCTCGCCTTGACCCTCGCGGCTTGCTCATCCGAACCAGGAGACCGGGGCACGTCCGCAACGATCATCGAGTGCGGCGCCCTGATCGACGGAATATCGAGCCAGCCTCGCTACAACCAGGTCATCACGATCGTCGACGAGCGCATCACGCTGGTCGACGCCGGGCCCGCGTCGGCATCGAACGTCATCGACTTGTCGGACTACACGTGTATGCCGGGGCTTATCGACACACACAGCCACATGGTGGAGGACTATGGGGACATCAACGACCTAAGTGTCTACTTCACACGAAAATCCACTAAGCAACAGGAAATTGCGACTGTACTCGCCGCCCGGACACTGGATGCCGGGTTCACGACAATCCGAAACCTTGCTGCTTATGACGGGTTTGCTGACGTTGTCCTTCGAAACCGAATCAATAATGGCGAAATCCCGGGGCCACGGATGCAGGCATCCGGCTATTACCTGACCATTCCCGGTGGCGGTGGTGACCTCCTGATACCCGACTACGATGAATCCAGCATACCGGCACGAGTGCGCATGGGCATCGCACAGGGGCCGGAAGAATTCCGCCGGAAAGCGCAGGGAGCAATCGCCGGTGGCGCCGACGTTCTGAAGATCATCGCCTCCGGTGCCGTGCTGGCATTCGGCGGTGTGCCCGGCGCGCCTGAAATGACGCCGGCAGAGATCGAAGCTGTCGTCGAAGTCGCGCACGCGGCCAGCCTGAAGGTCACCGCCCACGCACACAGTGCACAATCGATAAAGGAAGCAATCCTTGCGGGTGTCGATTCGATCGAACATGCGTCACTGGCCGATGACGAGGCAATCGCGCTGGCCCTCGAACATGACGTCGCATTTTCAATGGACATTTACAACGGAACGTTCATCGCGACCGTGGGTCGTGAGGAAGGCTGGTCCGAGGAGTTCCTGCGCAAGAACGACGAGACCACCGAAGCACAGCGGCAGGTTTTCACGCGTGCACATGCCGCCGGCGTACCAATCATTTACGGAACGGATGCCGGCGTTTTTCCTCACGGTGACAACGGCAGGATGTTTGCCTACCAGGTGGAACACGGCATGACCCCCATGGAGGCACTTCAATCAGCCACCTCGGTCGCAGCGACGTACATCGGCTGGGCGCATGATGTTGGCGCCATCGAACCTGGCCGGTTTGGCGACATCATTGCTGTTCGCGGCAATCCACTCGACGATATTTCGTTGCTTGAGCACCCCGAGGTCGTCATCAAGGGCGGGCAGCGTATCAAGTAAGCGGTCGTGTCCTCCCGGTGCTTGATGCCTGCGCCGTCAACTGCGGCAGACACTCATAGCAAATACCGGGCTATGAGCCCGGTCCGTTGAGCCGCAAGAACACGTAACCGATGTAGATGGCCAGAAGAACAGACGCCTCCAGCGCGCGGACGCCACGACCGGTGACATAAAGAAAAACAAGGACAAGGGACGTCACAACAAGCAAGACGGGAAGATCGATCATCAATACCGCGGCGGGAATGATTAGTGGCGCGATGACGGCGGCAACGCCTGGCACGAGCAATGTATCGAGTATGTTGCTGCCAATGAGATTACCAACAGACAGCCCGCCGCGTTTTCGGAGCAGCGCGATAAAACTAACCGATAACTCCGGTAAGCTGCTGCCCATACCAATAATGATCGCCGAAACCGCGATGTTGCTCAATCCCACCCGCTCGGCAAACCTGACTGCATGGACCACCGTCAATTCAGCCGCCACCATAAGAACCACGAGACCCAACGCCAGAATCAGCCAGGCCCTCACCGCCGTCATGTGTGCAATCTCCGCTTCACTTTCCGGCATTTCCGCCCTCTGCAGAATCACAACTGCAAAATACGACGCGTAATACATGCACAGCACGATGCCCTCGAGGCGCGAAATCACCCCGTCGTACGAGCACAGGAAAACGGCGGCAATGCTACCGATGAGGAAGAACGCATTCCTCGAAAGGAATTTCCGGTTCATTGACTCGTAGCCAATGAATCCGGCGATACCGAATACGAGTGCAAACTGACCAACGCTGCTGCCGATCGCACTACCGATGACAATGCCCGAGAGGTCTTCACCGGTAAGACTCCGCAAGGACGCGTCGACCGCAATGAATAACTCGGGCAGATCCGTCCCGATAGCGAGGACCAGCATGCCAAACATCGCATCCGACACCCGGTAACGATCGGCAAGCGACATCGCACCCTTGATCAGCGTCTCCGAACCCATCCATAGGCCGACGATTCCGCACATAAGCAGCAGCAAATCAGTCATTTAGGTGATCTTCGCCTACCCGGCACCGGTGAGTTCGTTAGCTCTGAAGAGCCTGTGCGCTGATTGTAGAATTTTCATTCTTAATTGTTCGTTGTATTCCGGCCGTTCTGCCAGGAAGTTACGCACCGTACGAACGGCAGAAGACGAGCGATGATTGCCCAGTGTCTCATCAAGCCATCGCTTCGGGAAGAAAATGTCGCCCGTCGCCTGTATTTCACTCAGTAACTCAAGACTCGGCAACAGGTATTTCTCCGACTCGGTGATTCTCAGGGGATGGTGCAGATTGGCCAGTGCATCAAGCACCCAGGATTCGGTCTGTCTGTTGCGCTCATCGGCCAGGGATTCGAAAAACTGATTGCGGACTTCCGGATCCGGTGACAAAGATGGCACGATGAAGCGCAGCTTGCGTAAGCTGTCCGGATTTTCGCTTCTTTCGATCTGTGTCTCGACAATGCGGTCTGCCCGGTCGGGCATCTTGACGGCCAACGACTGGGCAACGTTGATCAGGTCGTTCTCGGAGAGCGGCAGGTTGTCGATCTCGATCTCCCCCGACCACACTTGGTAGACCTGCTCAAGCGCCTCACGCGTAAATGCAATTTCGACGTATGCTTCGAAGTAGACCTTCCGCCGGCTCGCTTCTTCCCGGGCGAGCATCGATTCCCAGAGAACCCGCTCGAGCAGTTTCGCGTCTCGTTCACGAAGCGGTTCCGGGCGCAGATTCCAGAAAATCCGGCTGATCTGCGCCAACACCTGATTGAGGACGAGCTGGTTCTGTTCCTTTTCAGCAATCAAGGCCAGCTGGTCGAGGTAAAGCCCTGTCCTGGGTCCGCTACCGGCGAGCATCTGCTCGTAGAGATTAACCACCAGCGCCGCACGTGCCGTTTCTTCAAGGTCTTCCCAACGATTGAGTTCGCTAAAGCGTGCCGGCACAAGCCCGTAACGCATCGGACCGCCCTCTCCCTCGGCCGGTGTATCCCACTGTTGGCGGACGGCATCCCTCCCTGGCGTGTTGACCCAGACGTCACTCCAGATGGCAAGATTTTGATCAGACTTTGCATCCAGGATTTCGATCAGCGCCGGCCAGGTCGCATTGTCGAATGCAAAAGTTGAGAGATACTCACGCATACCATCCCGGAACAGGTCTTCACCGATCATCTTCTCGAGTTTGCGCATCATGACCGGCGCCTTGTTGTAGATGATCGCGCCGTACATTTGCCCCGCCTCATTCAGGTTGGGCAAATGCTGCCGAATCGCGTTGGCGCCCCCTGTCCGGTCGACGGAGTACGCACCTGGATAATGGCGTGCCAGGAAATTGAGATCATGGTTGATGTCCGGAAAGCTCGGATTGACGATCTTGGCTGCCATGAAACTGGCAAACACTTCCTTCGTCCATACATCGTTAAACCATTCCATCGTGACCAGGTTGCCGAACCACATGTGCGCCGTCTCGTGCGCAATCAGCCCGGCACGCCCGAGCAGACGGGTTTCCGACGGCGCTTCATCGAGAAACAGGCTGGATGCGCGATACTGGATCGCGCCGACGTGTTCCATACCCCCGTACTGGAACGCAGGAATCAAGGCGAACCCGAACTTCTGGAACGGATAGCTGATGCCCGTATAGTCCTCGAGCCAATCGAGCGCTGCGACGTGCAGATTGAACACTTCGTCTATATTTCTCCCAACCTTGTCCGTGTCGGTCTCGCGATGAAGCATCGTCATCTCGCGCCCGTCGACTTCGCGCGTAACCTCCTCGAATTTCCCGGCGACGAACGAAAAAAGATAGCTCGGGATCAAGTCGGATCGCGCGAAGCGGACGACCCGTCCTGTCCCGTCACGATCAGTCGCTCGCACAATCCCGTTCGACATTGCGATCCACCCCTCCGGCAAGCGCAGACTCAATGTGAAAGTCGCCTTCAGATCCGGCTGATCAAAAAGCGGAAACGCCGTGCGCGCCCTGTCCGGCACGAACAGCGTATAGAGATACTCGGGATTGCGGTTGAGCGATGACGAACCCGCCTCAAACTCGATATTGATGACATTACTCCCGCCCACGAGTTCATCGGCCGGAATGACGAGGTGTTCGTTCTCCCAATAATAGCCGGAAGACTCGCCATTGACTTTGACCTCATGAATCTTGTCCGGACTCTCGCGAAAATCGAGCTGCAACGGCGTCGAGGGGACCGACAAGCGGAAGTGGATAGCGGCGGTAGCAGGGATGGCGACCTCGACGTCGGCCGGTATGTCGAATGTCAGGTCATAATGAATGTCAGAAATCGTTGCTGCCCGATGCTGTGCCAATGCTAGTGACACACCAGGCTGAGTGACCACCGGTGGCGGCGCGCACGCTGCCAAAAAGACCAATGCCAGTAAAAGAATGACCGGCGAGCTTTTCAGATTCATCGAGACGTCTTGTTCGCGTATTTCGACCGACGCTAGCCGATGACCGACAGGGAAGTCAAAGAACGATAGCTACGGTATCATTCGACTTGTCCACCAGGGAGAGACCAGCATGACCAAAACCAAGTTTTTCATGGGCAGCCTGTTGCTGACTATGGCCACGGCTATTTACGCAACCCATCCGTATCGTGCGCAACCGGGCTGGGGCGATATCGGCCGCGAATGGGGTTCGACCAGCGCCGTTTACACGACGTCGGAAGACAATGTCTGGGTTGCCGAGCGCTGCGGTGAAAACACCTGCGTCGGCCACGACGACCTCGACAACGTGTTTCTGTTTGATCCCGACGGCAATCTGCTAAGAAGCTTTGGCGCAGGCCTGTTCGTCTGGCCACACGGCATCCATGTAGACGCCGACGGCAACGTCTGGATCACCGATGCCCGTGGTGATGACACGGGCCGGGGTCACCAGGTCCACAAGTTCAGTCCGGAAGGGGAACTCCTGATGAGCCTCGGCAAGGCTGGTGTTGCCGGTGACAGCGAAGACGAGTTTAACCAGCCATCAGATGTACTGGTCGCACCAGACGGAAGTATTTTCGTCGTCGATGGCCATGGCTCCCGCGGCAACAACCGGGTAATGAAGTTCGATGCTGATGGTGAGTTCATCATGCAATGGGGTTCCACCGGCAGGGAATACGGCGAATTCCGCGATCCGCACGCTTTGGCGATGGATTCGAATGGCCGCCTGTTCATAGGCGATCGTGGTAATAACCGAATCCAGATATTCACGCAGGACGGCGAACACCTCGAAACCTGGACGCAATTCGGTAGGCCAAGTGGCCTGTTCATTGACCAAAATGACATGCTGTACGCAGCCGACTCCGAGTCCAACCTGACCTGGGGAATGAATCGCGGCTACTTGCGCGGCATCTACATTGGCAGCGCCATCGATGGCTTCGTGATTCACCATATCCCCGATCCGAACCTGGATCCCGACAACGCAGGAACGACCGCGGCCGAGGGTGTCACTGTCGACAGGAGCGGCAACGTATATGGCGCCGAAGTCGGGCCGGAGCAGATAGTTAAATACACACTGCGCGGGCTACGGGAACAGTAATACAACATAAGGTTCAAAGCACCGTCCGGAACCCTGTATTGCACCGATGCCAATTCGCCTGGGAGCGGCACGAATTTCACTATCTGCGTCATAATCTCACGATATGGAACTGCAGATGGTTCCGGCTTGTACGCTGGCGATAGAATTTCGGATTAAATCAATCCGTCCAGCACGTTTTTGATGTAGTGAGACTGATCGATCCGAGCGCTGCCTGCTTGGAAGCGGTCGTCGTGGATTACAGGAAATAGTCCGAAAATGACCGAGCAAGCTGAAGATGACATTGTATTAGCCGACCTGCCGGATGACGAACTTGTCGATCAGATGTGGGACGACCTTTATGACGGCCTTGCCGACGAAATTGGCGAAGGCACCGAAATCCTGTTATCGCGTGACTGGGAACCAAAAAAGGTGCTCGACGAAGCTCTCGTCGGGGGGATGACCATCGTCGGCGAGGATTTCCGCGACGGTATCCTGTTCGTGCCGGAGGTCTTGCTTGCTGCCAACGCGATGAAAGCCGGCATGGCAATCCTGCGTCCGCTGCTCGCAGAAACCGGCGCCGAACCTGTCGGAAAGATGGTCATCGGCACGGTAAAGGGTGATATCCACGATATCGGCAAGAATCTCGTCGGCATGATGATGGAAGGTGCGGGATTCGAAGTGATCGACCTTGGTATCAACACTGACGCGGAAACTTACATCGCCGCACTCGAGAAAGAACAGCCGGACATCCTCGGTATGTCGGCACTGCTGACAACGACCATGCCATACATGAAAGTTGTCATCGACACTTTGAAAAAATCGGGTATCCGCGATGACTACATCGTGCTCGTCGGCGGTGCTCCACTCAACGAGGAATTCGGCACCGCTGTCGGCGCTGATGCGTATTGCAGGGACGCGGCGACCGCCGTCGAAGTTGCCAAGGAACTGATTGCCGAGCGACGCGCGTCATAAGGTAGTGCGATGGCGACGAACACCCTGCTCATTGCCTGCGGCGCACTCGCCAGGGAACTGGTCGAATTGCAGCGACGCAATGAGTGGGATCACGTAAAAATTCAGTGTCTGCCGGCTGATCTGCATAATTATCCTCAAAAAATTCCAGGCGCCGTCGAAGCCACCATTAAAAAGTACAAAGCGGAATACGACAACATTTTTGTCGCCTATGCCGGTTGCGGCACGGGTGGACAACTGGACAATGTCTGCGAGCAGTACGGCGTCGACAGAATTCCCGGCGCTCACTGTTACGAGTTCTTTGCCGGTAAGAGCATCTTTGACAGCATTGCGGAACAGGAACCGGGCACCTTTTACCTGACCGATTTTCTGGTGAGGCATTTTGACCGCGTCATGATCCAGGGGCTGGGCCTCGACAAGCACCCCGAACTACGAGACCTGTACTTCAGCAATTACAAGCGGCTCGTATATCTGGCCCAGGAACGCTCGGAAAGGCTCTCGCAGCTTGCCCGGCAACAGGCGGATACCCTTGGACTGGCCTACGAAGAACGCTACACCGGTCTTGAACCCGTCGAATCGATCGTGAAGGAGCAAGTCATCCAATGGCGAAACTGATCAGCATTTACTGGCGTGACATCCCGGCGCAGGTCGTGGGACGCAAAGGTAGAACGAACTTCAAGAAGGAACTCGAACCCAGGTTTCTCAAATCAATCGATCGCGCGGCGATGCGTGCGGGCCGTGGCTCGAGCGATGCCTACCTCGCCGACTGGCGACGGGAAACGGAAATCGTGTCGGGTGACATCGAGGCTCTGGTGATCGAGCGGGTTGCACAACTCGAAAATGAATTTGACGACGAATACCTCGAATCGGTCGTCAAAGCCGGCGGCGTTGCAGGAGACAAAGAAGCATGACCGACACAGTATTGAGCTCAGCCTCGAAGGAAGTAGCCATCGGTTTTGACCGCCCCTTCGTGGTGATTGGCGAGCGTATCAACCCGACGGGGCGCAAGTTGCTCGCGGAGGAGATGAAGAACGGTGACTACAGCCGCGTACAATCTGATGCGCTTGAGCAAGTCAATGCCGGTGCCCAGGTGCTGGACGTCAATGCCGGCATCCCGCTCGCCGACGAACCGGCGATTCTCGCCGAATGCATCAAGCTGATCCAGTCGATCACTGATGTGCCACTTTGCATCGATTCGTCGATCGTTGAGGCATTGGAAGCCGGGCTCGAAGCCTACGAAGGAAAACCGCTGCTCAACTCCGTCACCGGTGAAGAAGAACGGCTCGAAGTGGTATTGCCACTGGTCAGAAAATACCAGTGCGCGGTCGTCGCAATCTCAAATGACGACACGGGCATCTCCGAAGACCCCGATGTCCGCTTCGATGTTGCCAGGAAAATCGTCGAACGCGCAGCGGATCATGGTATCCCGGCAAGCGACGTCGTCGTCGACCCGCTCGTTATGCCGATCGGTGCCATTAACTCCGCGGGCCAGCAGGTGATGCACATCGTCAAGCGCCTGCGCGAAGAACTGAAGGTCAATACGACCTGCGGCGCATCGAATCTCAGTTTCGGCCTGCCCAACCGTCACGGCCTGAACTCCTCCTTTATCTCGATGGCAATCGCATCCGGCATGACGTCAGCGATTACGAACCCGATGCACGCCGACCTGATGCAGGCGGTGCGGGGCGCCAATGTGGTCATGGGACACGATCCGGAATGTATGCAGTGGATCCAGCAGTATCGCAATCCGGATGCCGGTGAGACACAGCGGGGCGGCCGCCGCAGCGGGCGCCGCCGAAGGTCACGCGAGTAGCACATGGTCGGAGAAAGCGATCCGCTTGTCATCTTTTCCCCGTCGGGAAAGCGAGGTCGATTTCCCGTGGGCACGCCTGTCCTGAAGGCAGCCCGTAGTCTCGGCGTAGATGTCGACTCGGTTTGTGGTGGACGCGCCCTGTGCGGCCGTTGCCAGGTCGAGATTGCAGAAGGCGAGATGTCGAAACACGGCATCGTGTCACAGGCATCGAACCTGTCCGACACGGGCGAAGCAGAAGCGCATTTTCGGCAACGACGAGGTCTTGCCGACAATCGCCGCCTGAGCTGCCAGGCCACTGTCGATGGAGA
>CAZWEW010000056.1:0-12217 GCA_964633055.1 uncultured Woeseia sp.
CCGCGGGAAACCAAATAGTCTGCAACGGTATCAGCTCGTTGTTGACTCAAAGCAGGGTTGTACGTCTCGATTCCGATGCTTTCTGTGTGATCGGTGATCGCAATGTGCGAGCCGGGGCTATCGGGAGTTCAGGGTCATCCATCGCCATGGACTCGGTTGCAGGCTGTCCGGCACGCGATACGTGCGCACAACAAACCGGCGACATACACCGCCGCTCGCATTGGATCAGAAACGTTTATTTGCTTTGTTGTTTTGGAGGTGGCGAGCCTGACCAATCCAGTCCTCGCGATAAATACGACTGCGGAACCCCTTGAGCTGGTGGGCAACCCGGTCGATATCGTATTCACTTATCTCGGCGATCTGGTGAAACAGGTGAATGCCGCAGTTGTTGAGTGTCTTTTCGATTGCGCGGCCGATGCCCTTGATCATCTTCAGGTCGTCGCGTCCCGTAGAGGCGTCGTTGGAGTCTGCTTCCCCACCCTCATGATTGCTCATCGCAACGACGTCCAGCGGCTCGCTCCCGTCAAATGTGGCATCGGTTCCGCCCTCCTCGTCGTCCGAGAAGATGGCGCTAACTTCAAGATCCTTGGTCACATCATCCTCTTCGAGGTAAACGTGACCGGTACCCTCCTCGGTGGACAAGATTTCGTTTTCGATCTGATCGATGATCTCCGTTGTATCGTCTACCGGCCTTGCGTCAAAGGGCTTATTAGAGGCTGCGCCGCCGTCAGGCAGTGACTGCACATTGACAGGTTGTATCTGAGTGTCACTGGAGTGCGCCCGTGCCTCCAGGTCTTGCAGGCGGGTTTGCGCCGCCTGAAGCTCTTCCACGAGCGCAGCGGCTTCCTTCGATTTCTCCAGGTATCGTTCAACCAGTGGTGGCACGCGATTTTCCCAGCTCGTCAACTCGCGGTTCAGTCTGAATATCTTTTCGTCTTTCTCTTTCAGGGCGGATTTCGTGCCAGCTTCCTGCTGCTGGTGCCTGGCCAGATCGTCATGGTATTGGCTGATCTGCTCCATCAGGCTCTTGTTTTGCTCCGTAAGGGATTCGTGTTCGGATTGTTGCGATTCGAGCTGGTCCTGCCAGCTTGCGTTGACCGCTATCTTCTCTTTGGCGCAACGGTCGGATCGCACGCGCCAGCCAGCCGCAATGCCGATCGCAAATGCGAGGCCGAGCAGGCCAAAATGAATGATAGTGAACTCAGGCATTGCTCTCTTTCATGGCCCGAAAGCAACTGCCATCAGGAAGCTAGTCGCAATTCGTCTATTTCGTGAATCACCTCACGAATCTGGTCAACCGCCCAGTCAAGCTGCTCGCGTGTCACGATCAGCGGCGGCGCAAGCCTCACTACTGTTTCGTGAGTCTCCTTGCTGAGCAACCCACGGTCCATCAGTCGTTCGCAGATTTTTCGGGCACTGCCCAGTGCCGGATCAATATCAATACCGACGAACAAGCCAGCGCCGCGAATCTCGCTGATCAGCGGGCTGTCGATGCGACCGAGCTTCTCGACCAGGTACTCACCGAGTTCCTTGCTACGTTCGGCCAGGTTGTCTTCGATCAAAATCTTGAGCGCCTCGGTTCCGACCGCTGCCGCTAGCGGATTTCCGCCAAAGGTGCTGCCGTGAGTGCCTGGCACGAAGATATCCATAACGTCCTTCCGTGCGAGGAACATGGACACCGGTATGATTCCGCCACCAAGGGCCTTGCCAAGAATCAATCCGTCCGGTTTCACGCTCTCATGATCGCAGGCCAGCAGCTTGCCCGTGCGACCAAGGCCCGTCTGGATCTCGTCCGCGATCAGGAGGACGTTGTTATCCCTGCAAATTTCTTGGCATCGCTTCAGATAACCATCAGGAGGAATCACGATACCGCCTTCCCCCTGTATCGGTTCGACGAGGAATGCGGCCGTATTCGGGGTGATTGCCGCTTCGAGTGCATCAGCGTTACCGTACTCGATGACCCGGAAGCCAGGGGTGAGTGGGCCGAAATTGACCTGGTATTCCTTCTCGTCCGAGAACGAAATGATCGTTGTCGTCCGACCGTGAAAGTTGCCGGTACAAACGATGATTTCAGCTTGATCGGCGGCAATGCCCTTCGATTCGTAGCCCCAGCGGCGAGCAGCCTTTACGGCTGTCTCGACTGCTTCGGCACCCGTATTCATCGGAAGCGCCATGTCCTGGCCCGTTAGTTCACAGACCAGCTTGAGGAACGGGCCGAGCTTGTCCGTATAAAATGCCCGTGAGACGATACAGAGCGTTTCCGCCTGATTCTTTAGTGCGGCGACGAGTCGCGGGTTTGTGTGTCCATGACTGACCGCAGAATAGGCACTCATCATGTCCAGGTACTTCTTGCCATTCTCATCCCAGACAAATACACCTTCACCTCGTGACAGCACGACGGGAAGCGGGTGGTAGTTGTGCGCGCAATACTGGTTTTCGAGCTTTAGTCCGGATGACATAGAATTCACATAAATTGGTTCATGAATGGCCCGTGCCATATTCGCGCAGGCATTAATAACGCCTTAATTTTATAGCAATAAAGGTGTGGCAGGCCACCATCTTGATATGCGACAACTACCCGCCAAAGACGCTTTCATAATCGAAGGGCCGGCAGGTGACCTTGAGGCGCTGCTCGAGGCTCCTGCCGATGCCACACCAACCGGCTGCGCGGTTGTTTGTCACCCGCACCCCGTTCACGGTGGCGCGATGACCAACAAGGTTACCCATACGCTGGCGCGAAGTTTCGTGGGTGTCGGGTTCGCAACGCTTCGTTTCAATTTCAGGGGCGTCGGCAAAAGTGCTGGTGCGTTCGATGAAGGCAGGGGAGAGGTTCAGGATGTGCTGAGTGCTGTCACCTGGATGCGCGGGATGGCACAGGATCTTCCCTTGTGGCTGGCGGGCTTCTCTTTCGGAGCCGCGATGGCGATTCGGGCGGCCGTTGCCTCTCCGCCGGATGGTCTGATCAGCATTGCACCGGCGGTTTCGCGATTTGAAGTCAATTTTGATACCCAGCCGGATTGCCCCTGGCTGATCCTTCAAGGCGATCAAGACGAGCTTGTGGATGTCGATGAAACGATTGAATGGTTCAACACGCTCGAACCGGGGCCGGAACTGGAAATTCTCCCGGGCACAGAGCATTTTTTCCACGGCAAGCTTGGGGAGCTCCGCATGGCGGTGGAGGCCTTCGTGAGGAGCCACTTCTAGCATTGTCTTGTAGAGTGGTGGGCCCGCCAGGACTCGAGCCTGGGACCAAGGGATTATGAGGTCTTCTCGGCCTCAATAGGGCAGCGTGAAATCCGCTATCGCCATGTTCAGTGCGATCAGGAGCACCATTGCGATGTACGCTGACAGGTCGATGACGCCGAGTGGCGGAATGACACGCCGGATCGGTCGCAGCAACGGTTCCGTCATATCGTTCAGCATCTCTGTGATCGGGCCGAAATAGCGATGCAGAAAGCTGAGAATGACGCGTATCAATATAGCCACGGTAAAAAGAGTGACACTCATACTGACCAGGTTCAGCAGCGCATTGACGAGAATTTGCGGTAATGATCCGGTGAACACGCCAATCGCTGTGCCGCCGCGCTCGATCAACAAGATCAGGAAGTTGAGTAATACTTGAACGATCATTGCAACTAGGACGGTGGCAGTGTCGATACGCCCCAGCGACGGGACTATCAGGCGCACCGGCGTCACCGTGGGTGACGTAAAGCGCAGCACGCCTTGGGCAATCGGGTTTGTGAAATTCGCTCGCAACACCGGCAGCCAGAATCGCATGAGCAGCAGCAGCAGGTAGAGTTGCGCGAAAGTATCGAGCAGGAATATCAGTGCATTCTTCATAAGTCCTTTTGTGCGGATGCGGCAAGTTTCGCTAACTCGGAGGCCCGCTTTTCTGCTTCATCAATGGCGGTAGCAAAGATACCACGTGCATCCACTTGGTCCAGAAACTCGAAGGCAGCCGTGGTTGTTCCGCCCGGCGAGCGCACCCTATCGATGAGTGATGACATCGACTCGGTTTCGGCTGCTGCGAGGGCCGTAGCACCGCGGGCAGTTTCGACCGCGAGTGTTCGGGCAGTATCGGCGTCGATACCGAATTTCATTGCTGACTGGATCATGATGTCGATGAGGAGGTAGAAGTAGGACGGCCCGGTTCCGGATACGGCCGTGACCGCGTCCATATTCGATTCGGAATCCAGCCAAACGGCATGCCCGACCGCGGTCATGATTTTCTCGGCCTGTTCGCGCCTTGTATCATTGGTTCGGTCGTTCGCGAAAAGCGCCGAAACGCCTTGGTCTATCAGGGCCGGCTGGTTTGGCATGACACGAACGACCGACAGGCCGCCACCGAGCCAGACATCAATATCGTCGATTCTTGGACCTGCCGCGATTGATATGATGAGCGGTTGTTTCGTCTGCACTTCATCGACGAGACCTTCGCAGACAGGCTTCAGAATCTGCGGTTTGACGGCGAACAGCAGTATCTCGGCCACACTGGCGACTCGCTTGTTATCGTCCGTCACCATAATGCCGTACAGTTCCTTTCTCAGGCGATCGCACTGCTCCGGCAAGGGTTCGGCGATCATAAGGTCAGTCGCGTGCATGCCGCCGCGAAGTAAACCACCGGCGATTGCTCTTGCCATGTTGCCGCCGCCGATGATTCCTACCTTGTTGCTGATCATTCTCGCTCTCCGAACAGGGCCGTACCGATTCTGACGATTGTCGCGCCCTCATGAATAGCGGCAGCATAGTCGGCTGTCATGCCCATTGATAGGGTATCCAGGGAAAAGCCTTGAGAATTGAGCGACGCCTGTAGCTCACGTAGTGCGGCGAACGGTTTGCGCTGTTCTTCAAATCCATCGCGAATCTTGGGTAGACACATCAGGCCACGAAGCTTCAACCGGGGCAAAGCTGAGATATTGCGGGCCAGGTCGGCGGTTTCGCTAGGCAATACACCGGATTTTTGGGGCTCCGCATCGATGTTGACCTCGATACAGACATTAAGATCGGGGGCATGCTGCGGTCGTTGTTCGGACAGACGGCGCGCGATTTTCTCACGGTCGATCGTGTGGACCCATTCAAAATACTCGGCGATGAGCCGGGTCTTGTTTGACTGGATATGCCCGATAAAGTGCCAGTGGAGGTCATCGCGGTCCGCTGACCTGATCTTTTCCACTCCGTCCCGGACGAAGTTTTCGCCAAAATCTCGCTGACCGGCACTTGCCGCCTCGAGGATGGCCTCAAGAGGCTTTTGTTTGCTCACGGCCAGCAACCTGACTGATCCTTCGTCGCGTCCTGCATCAGTCGCAGAATTCTCTAGCAACTTTTTTATTTTTAGAAAGTTTTCCGTGACCCTAATCACCTTCTTCTCACCACGCTCCGCTATACCAGGCTGCCAATTCATCCGGGTTACGGTAAGTCGGATGAGCCACTTTTGGTGGGCCTATTTATGAAAAAGATTTGTAGAAAAGGTTCCTACGTAAACCCCAATTAAAAGAAAATGAATATACGATTCGCGCGCTCTCCGGGGTTTCTTCTAGCCGTCGCGAATGCCCATGCGGGGTGCTGCGCCGATAATCTCTGGTGACGATATTTCTGGTACACCACCTGCATCCCACGCAGCCAGTGAGTAACGTATACGGCGGATCGCGGGCGGACCGTCTTCACCGTAATCCACCACTGGTTTGTCGATCGTAACGAACTCGATCTGCATGGCTTCGTTACTGATATGAGCGGTAAAATACCCGAATGCGTGGTTGTCTGCATAGAGCAGGTGGGGGTTGACCCGCTCGTCGGCTGCCGCCATGGCTACCTCTTCATCTCCGGACTCAGCAAGGATTTTGGCGCTGCGATTGCCATATAGCAGCCAGGCATTCAGGCTCGGCTCGAGATCGAAGTCCGTTTCTGAGTTTGCGGGTCGGAAGCCCACCCTTGGTAGCAGTTCTGCTGCATCCCTGCGCGTCATACCGTATTGTAATTCTAGCCGTGATCTGGCACTGACGCCGGCGCTGGCGAACTCCGGTATTACGTTGGCTCGGACTGTGGCGTCGTAGTCATCGGCAACATAGCCGGCATACTGTCCATGGCGGTCGCCCGTAAGTGACACGACATTCGGAATTTCGTTTTCCCTGATGAATTGCGTGAGTTCGCGTCTTTCGACCGGGTAGCCGTCCCAGCTGTCCGACCACCAGATATCGTTGATTCCGCCATTCTCGCGAAATGTCATGTCGAAACCGAAGCGCAGCATCGGTGTATTGTTGCAAATGAGCTTCCAGCGCGCTGTGCTGTTCGTGAGTGAAGATTTGAACCAAGATTTCTGTTCGGCCCCGAGCATCGAACCGATCGGAGCGTCAGATCGCGGGTTTTCGATTTCCCGGCCGTCGAACATGAGTGTCGCATGAGGGTTGCTGTCGTTCGCGGTGCGTCCCGCGTTCAGGAGTTCAATGGCCTGGGCCGGGACAGGCGTCGCCGGGTACGCAATGCGCTCGGTGCCAAGCAGTGACGCGTCCAGCCCGCGTTCGCCACGATAGCTGCGTCCGTCGATGACGATGAGATCAGCGACGTTTCCCCAAGGCAGACTGCGGTAGATTGACAGTGAACCGATGGCCTTGAGGTTGTTTGGTTCGTGACTCAGGTAACTGTCGTCGAGATCGGAAGCTGCCAGGTTTTCGACCGGGCCGGGGTGCTCGAAGTCATGTGCCGGATTGAAACCGGCTGGCCCGCTCGGCGCCGCGCTCAGCGCGGCAGGCATGTACTCGAACCAGGCTTGGTTAATGTCGATCTTCGTGCGCTGCATCGGTCCCGACGGGTGAAAACTCTGCCAGTAGTCATTGACCATTTCGTGGTCGTCCCAAGTGTGCACGAACGGGTATAGAGCCCTGGCTTCTTGAAGATCCGGGTCGGAAAGATAGAGTCTGTAAAGGTAACGGTAGTCGTCTATGGTGTCTGCCGAGACCGAACGGCGTGTCTCGCGACCACCGGACGGGAAGTTTGCGCCGCCCCGTAACCTCCCATCTGAATAGAGGAGTTCGACATCCGGGTTTTGTGGTGCATCTTCGTAAATGTAATCGCCGACGTGAATCACGACGTCTATCTTTCGGTTTTCCACGGCTGCGAGATCGTCATTGATCATGTGGCGGTAGGCACCGAAAAAACCCTGGAAGTAGTTCTGGCAGGACATGACTGCGACTGTTAGTGTTTCATCGCTGTCTGGCGCAGGTGCTGTCCGTGTCCTGCCGGTGCGGCTGACGGTGCCTGAAGGTGCAACAAATCGGTAGAAGTATGGGGTTGCAGGCGTCAGACCCTCGACGAACACTCGAACCGTGAAATCAAAGTTGTTACTCGCCTGAATATCCTTCTCGAGCAGTAGGTCATTAAAGCCCGGGTCTTTCGCTAACTGTACCTTGAGGTCGATGCAGTCGATCGACGGGATATCTGCCTCGATGCGTGTCCAGAGCATAATGGCATCGGGTTGGGGGTCTGCAGACGCTATACCTTGTGGGAACGAGTAGTTTGTGTCGGTAACGCTCCCGGTCTGTGGTTTCGAACACCCGCTGAGGGGTGTAAGTGATGCGGTCGCGACGAAGCAGCCGGCGCATCTTCCGAACAGACGCACAAACTGGCGACGAGAATAGGTTGATCGATTCAACTCGGTCCTCCTCTTTCTTCACTAGTTTGGCGTCAGTATTCCTCGACCGGGTGTCCACGGTACGCCTGCGGCCTCGACGGCATCCTTAAGGGTTTCATATTCCACATCGATCAGTTCGGTCAGGTTCCTGCTTATATCGGCGTAAACTTCCCGTGCGATGGATAGCGACGAGCGCTGCGTATCAGTTGGTCCGTAGGCGGTTGTATTCGGGTTGTACGACGCGTGAGAAAGGCGCGCAGTTACCGGCGTTGTCTGATCAACAGAGAACGATCCCTGAGTGCGGTTACCCGCGAGACGATCACGTGTCATGCTGAGTCGCTGGGATATCCGGTTGCCTTGGGCATACAAGTCGAGACTGGCCGTAGAATTTCCCAGAGATTCCTTGATAGCAGCCAGTTCCGTCTGAATCTCATCGATGGCACTGAGCGTGCCGTTGACGGCGCGACGCATTTCGTTGACCTGCTGCGAGAAGGCCACCCGTTCCTGCTGCGAAGAGCCCGGCAAAGTCGGTTCGCGGATTGATACGACCTCAAAAGTTTGTTGTTGGTCCAAATCATTCAACTCGCCATCGATGCGCTCGTGCATCGTGACCCGGTAGGTTCCTGGCGCAACAAGTACACCTGCTGGCCTGCCGAAACCCCTGCCGCGCTCCGATTCCGGTACCCATGGGTCAACGACCGGGTAACGCAGGTCCCAGGAGACGCGCTGGAAACCAGCTGCAGCTTTCGCCTCGATGTGGCGAACGATATTGCCGCTTGAATCGGTCACGGTGAACACGATTGCCGGCGCATTTTCGCGCTCTTCCTCGCCAATCCGATCCCAGCTCGGGAAGTCGACGTCTGCATTGTCGCCGGTTGCATCCTTCTCTTCTTGCCTGCGTTGATCTGCGAGGCTCCGGCGTTCTTCTGCCAGGTAGTAGGTGAACACGGCGCCGAAGGGCGGGTTCGGCGCAACGTAGTAAGCGTCTCCCTGGCTATCGACGCAGCCTGGTGTTGCGCAAGAATGAGGTCGTCGTGGCATGTACCAGTAGGTGTGTCGAACGGGGAACAGGACCGAACCGGATTGCAACATGGCCTCATCGACGTAACGCAGAGGTGAGTAATCGTCCAGTACATAGAAGCTCCGGCCAAATGTTGCCCCGACGAGATCGCTTTCCCGCTGTTGTATGACGAGGTCACGAAATGCGATGTTCGGTACGCCGCCACTCAGCTTGGTCCACCTGCCCCCGCTATTTACCGTAAAGAACACACCGAACTCTGTACCGAGGAACAGCAGATCCGGATTCACGTGGTCTTGGACGATACGCCAGAGGACGTGACGATCGGGCAGGTTTGACGCAATGCTGCGCCAGCTGCGGCCGCGGTTTCCACTCTTCAGTACATATGGCGAGAAGTCGCCCGATTTGTGGTCGTCTACGACAACGTAAACGGTATCGGGGTCGTGAAGATCTGCCTTGATGTCATTGACGAAGTAGGAGGGTGGGACACCGGGCAGTGATTCTGCCGATCGCCAGTTCGTGCCTCCATCCTCGCTCACGTGGATCAGGCCGTCGTCGGTGCCAACGTATAGCAGTCCTTCGACCACAGGCGACTCGGACAGTGAGGTGATTGTATTGAATTTCGACATTGCTGACAGATCCCAGTTGGAGTCGAAACTCCAGCGACGCCCCATCAGCGGTTTTTGGAGTCGATCTTGGCTGCGTGTCAGGTCAGCGGATATTGTCTGCCATGAATCGCCGCGATCTTCGCTTTTCCAAATTCGGAAGCTCCCAAAATAAAGCGTCTCGGGATCGTGCGGACTGATCAATATCGGTGCATCCCAGTTGTAGCGTTCCTCGACCTCGCCCTGCAGTGGTTGCGGGCGGATGTAGACACTCTCGCCGGTTGCCCGGTCGTATCGCGTCAGGTTGCCTTCCTGCCAGTTCGCGTAAACGATGTTCGGGTTGGTCGGGTCTGCAAACGGCTGATGTCCGTCGGCGCCGAGGATAAGGTTCCAGTCGGAATTACGAATGCCGACGTTGTTATTCGTTCTGCTCGGGCCGCCAAGCGTCGAATTGTCCTGTGTGCCTCCATAGATGTTGTAGAAAGGCTCGTCGTAGTCGACGGTTACTTTGTAGAACTGCGATATAGGCATATTCGCCATGTATCGCCAGGTGACACCTTGATCGAGACTCTCGTAAACGCCACCATCGTTGCCGACCAAGAGATAGTCGGGGTCGGTCGGATGAAACGCCAACGCATGATGGTCGACATGCTTTGTCTCAGACCTCATGGTTTCAAAGAGCTTGCCGCCGTTGCGCGTGACATGCAGGCGCACATCCATCTGATATACCGTGTCGAAGTGATGCGGATCGGCGAAGATTTCTTGGTAGTAGTGCGGGCCAGTGCCGCCGGAGATGTAATCGTTTCTTTTCTCCCATGATTCGCCGCCGTTCTCCGACCGGTAAAAGCCGCCCTTGCGATGGGCGAGTTCCACGGTCGCGTAGACGATGTCGGGGTCTTGGGGTGAAATCGCAAAGCCGACTTTGCCCATGTCATCGCTCGGTAGCCCTTCGGTCAGCTCCCGCCAAGTCTGGCCGCCATCCTCAGACTTGTGAATGCCGGAACCCGGGCCACCGTCCATGAGAACTGCAACATTGCGATACTTCTGCCAGGAGACAGCGTAAATGATGTCGGGATTGCGGGGGTCAAGATGCACCTCGGACACACCCGTGTATTGATCATCGATCTCGCTGTCGCCAAGGCCGTCTCCCAGGACCTTGTTCCAGCTTGCACCACCGTCGATAGACTTGTAGAGCCCACGCTCGCCGCCGGCTGACCACAACGGGCCCTGCGACGCGACATAGATCACGTTGGAATCACGCGGATCTATCCGGATCATTCCAATATGCTCGGAGTCCGCCAATCCCATATTTTCCCAGGTCTGACCGCTGTCGCGACTGCGATAGATGCCGGAACCGTAGGCAACGTGACGGCCGGACACATTCTCGCCGGTACCGACCCAGATCGTATCCGGGTTTTTCGGGTCGAGCGTGATGCAGCCAATCGAGTACGAGTCTTCGTCATCGAAGATCGTCGTCCAGGTTGTGCCGCCGTTATCTGTTTTCCAGATACCGCCGCTGCCGACGGCGACGTACCAAGTGCTTGGATCCTCCGGGTGGATGACGATGTCAGAGATTCGGCCGGACATCATGGCAGGGCCAATTTCGCGCATTTCAAGACCCTTGAACGTCGACGCGCTGAATCCCGGTTCGGGAGAATCGTTGTCCTGCGAGATCGAGATTAGTGGCGCAAACAGAATAGCCAAGCCGAACGTCAGTGCACGTTTCATGATTCCCCCGGGGGCAGTCTTCTTTATGGTGTTGTCCTGACTATAGCAAAGGGCAGAGCCGCATTGACGACCACGTGCCGGGCTTAAAGCATCGATCCAATCTGACGCCTCGGTCAATGTCGTTTTCGACTGCGCCTAGCCGTTTCGATAGACATAGCTATAGCCGTTGATCGCTGGCACGCCACCCAGGTGGGCGTACAGGATTTTCGATCCTGATGGAAAAAACCCTGTCCTGATGAGATCGATCATACCCTGCGCGGACTTACCTTCGTAGACCGGGTCGGTCATCATGCCTTCGAGGCGTGCGCACAGTCGTATCGCTTCGTTCGTTTCGTCAGATGGCACACCATAAACTGGGTAGGCGTAATCGGTTTTCAGTACGACGTCGTCAGTCGCAATGTTCTGTCCGAGTTCGACCAAGTCCGCTGTTTTCTGCGCAATGTCGAGCACTTGCGCATGCGTCTGTTCCGGCGTGCAGGACGCGTCGATGCCGATGACCTTCCTTGCTCGGCTATCCGCTGCGAAACCGACGATCATGCCGGCATGCGTCGACCCGGTCACCGTACAGACGATGATGTAGTCGAATGTGAAGCCAAGCTCTTCTTCCTGTGCCCGGACTTCTTCCGCAAATCCGACGAATCCCAGACCGCCATACTTGTGTACCGAAGCGCCGGCGGGAATTGGATAGGGTTTGTCGCCTTTGTCTTTGACATCGTCGAGCGCACGCTCCCACGACTCGCGGATACCGATATCAAATTCTTCGTCGACCAGCTCGATATCCGCGCCCATCACGCGTGACATGAGAATGTTACCGACGCGATCGTAGACGGCATCCTGAAACGGCACCCAGCTTTCCTGGACGAGGCGGCACTTCATGCCGATCTTTGCGGCAACGGCTGCGACCTGTCGTGTGTGATTGGACTGCACGCCACCGATGGTGACGAGCGTGTCGGCGCCCGAGGCTATGGCATCTGGCACGATGTATTCGAGCTTGCGCACTTTGTTGCCGCCGAAGGCGAGGCCGGAATTGCAATCTTCACGCTTCGCGTAGATTTCGACGTCCCCTCCTAGGTGTTTCGCCAGCCGTTCTAGCTTTTCGATCGGTGTCGGCCCAAAAGTCAGTGGATAGCGTTCGAATTGATTAAGCAGGCTTGTCATTCCGGATACACCGCGTCCGCGTTGAACACGGGTCCGTCAACACAGACGCGCTTCATAGCGTCTCCATTAGAAGTATTAATTTTG
>CAZWEW010000057.1:0-12200 GCA_964633055.1 uncultured Woeseia sp.
GTTCGACTGAGTCTTCGACCAGTTCGGCGCCAAACATGTCTTTTAGTGCCCTGACGTTCGGATCCGCCTCCAGGTCGGCGCGAGCGGTGTCGACCTCCTCGATCTCGCGGCGCTTGTCGACTTGCGCCGGAGTTTCTTTTTCCCCCACCCCGACTTCGATACTCACCTTCAGTGTCTCATCGAAAAACTCGCTCAATGCATCTGCCAACTTGAGTTTACGGTCTCGGGTCAGATAGGACTCTGCACGCTTATCAAGGCTGAAAAGCAACGTATCGCCCTCTCGATTTATATAGGCACAGTTTCCAGCCAATTGTCTCGTAACAGCTGTCAAGCCAAGCCTCGGCATTAGATCACTCCAGTCCGGATCCTGCCAGGCGGAGGTAGAGCCCGGCGATTCAATCGGTGGCTTCGCTTCCTTCTTGCGCGCGACTGGCGCGGATGACTTCTTCACAACCTTGTTGCCATTGCGTTTTTTGTCACCACCCGCCGGCTGGAAAGCCAGCATGCGCAACAGTGTCATTTCCATGCCACTCCTGGAATCTGGTGCCATGTGCAGGTCACGCCGGCCTGTGACCGCAACTTGGTAGAAAAGCTGGACATCTTCAGCGCCGATCTGGCTCGCCAACAATTCGATTTCATCGACATCATATTCGTCGTCGATGTCTATTTTCCCGATCACTTGGAAAACGGCAATGCGTTGGAGCATTCGCGCAAGATCATCCAGCAGTCGCGCATAGTCTGGGAAATGCTCATCAACCTTGGCAATCACGGACATCATACCCACAGGATCACCGTCAGCCAGCAACGAAACCAGCCGGCTCACATGCTGCCGGTCAATTGTGCCCAGCATCTCGCTAACCGGCATTTCACGAACGTCTCCCCCACAAAAAGCAATAGCCTGGTCAAGCAGGCTAAGCGCATCACGCAGGCTGCCATCAGCCGCTCTGGAAATCAGTGCCAGCGCAGGCTGTTCTACCTCGATCGACTCCTCCTTGCATATCAACTCAAGACGATCACTAATCAACGTTGGTGTCAGCCGCTTAAGGTTGAATTGCAGACAGCGCGACAGGACGGTCACAGGCAGCTTTTGCGGATCTGTGGTCGCTAGCAAGAATTTCACATGGGGAGGCGGTTCTTCCAACGTTTTCAACAACGCATTGAATGAACTCCTCGACAGCATATGGACTTCGTCTATCAGGTAGACCTTGAACCGTCCCCGTGCCGGGGCATACTGAACGTTATCGAGCAGATCGCGAGTGTCATCGACTTTTGTTTTCGACGCAGCGTCGACCTCGATCAGGTCGACAAACCTACCTTCATCGATCTCGTTACACGCAGAACACTGACCACAGGGCTCTGCGATGATGCCTGACTCGCAGTTAAGCGCCTTGGCGAGAACTCTCGCGATCGTCGTCTTGCCAACGCCCCGGGTTCCAGCAAACAGGTATGCATGATGCAGACGCTCACTCCGCAACGCATTCGTTAGCGCTTTAAGGACATGCTCCTGCCCGACCGTTTCTGCAAAGTTCTTGGGCCGCCACTTACGGGCGAGTACTAGGTAACTCATTGAAAATACACTAAACCGCTGTCGTTTTTATGAATCAGGACGGAATTCGACAGTGTACCAATGTGAGCAACGGTCCACAGCCTTCATTTGCAACCCGAGATAAGTGAGAGCGGGATATACTCATGCAATTGTCGGGTTAGTGGCCCGCGCCAGCCGCTCCCCGGCACCCGGCGTCTCCGCTGCCGCTGCTCCCTTCCGGGCCTGACGGGGTTCACGGGTGGCCGTCGCGGGGAAGCCGACGCGGACCGGCGGCGATTATCGCTCCTTAGTCCAGACATTGCTATCCTCTCGGATTTCGCGTCAACGCTGGCGCCAGCCAGGAAGATTTAGGAGAACAAGATGTCCCGAGTACCCGAATTTGCAACGGTCGACCCCTACAACGACATGACCACAGCGAATCCAGGAATTCTGCAAAACCTCGTTGACGGCCAATGGGTCGAAGACGACGGTGACTACCGCGGTCTGATCGATCCGATGAACGGCGACGTATTTATTCTGGGACCCAACACCGATAACCACACACCCTTTATTGAGGGGCTCAAGGATTGCCCCAAATCAGGCCTGCACAATCCATTGAAAAACCCGGAACGCTACGTCTATCTCGGAGAAGTATGCGCACGGGCGGCCGCTCTCCTCGCCGAGCCAGAAATCGAAGCCTATTTCACGAAACTGACGCAGCGTGTCATGCCAAAGAGCTGGAATCAGTGCCTTGGCGAGGTGGTTGTCACCCGCGTCTTCCTTGAAAACTTGGGTGGGGATGGTGTTCGCTTCCTTGCCCGCGGGTTTTCGAATCCCGGTAATCACAGTGGTCAGGAATCACGTGGCTACCGCTGGCCCTATGGCCCGGTCGTCATCATCGCACCATTCAATTTCCCGCTCGAAATTCCCGCACTCCAGTTGATGGGTGCACTGGCAATGGGTAACCGGCCGCTCGTCAAGCCCGAATCCAAGGTAAGCGTCGTACTGGAACAATTCGTTCGCTTGCTGATTCACGTTGGGCTTAAGCCAACCGATCTGGACATCATCCATTGCAACGGCAACCTGATGGGTGACTTGATTCATAATGCCCGCGATCATATCCGTCTGGTCCAGTTCACCGGGTCAAGTGAGGTCGCGGAGCATCTATCGGAGGTCATGAACGGCGCCGTCCGTATCGAAGATGCCGGATTCAACTGGAAAGTCATTGGTCCCGATTACGACCCCGCCCTACTCGACTATGGAGCCTGGCAATGTGATGAGGACGCGTACAACGCCGCGGGGCAGAAATGTTCCGCACAAAGCATCGTGTTCGCTCACAACAACTGGATGGACGCGCTTGTCCCGAAACTTCGCGAACTCGCTGCTCGTCGTAGCCTCGATGACCTGACGCTCGGTCCAGTACTGACCTGGACGAATCAGCAGATCAAGGCACACATCGATGCGGTTTTGGCCATCCCGGGCGGGGAACTGCTGTTTGGTGGCGAACCCATCCAGGGACACTCAATTCCGGAATGCTACGGTGCGATGGAGGCAACGGCAGTCCGTGTTCCCATCAACGAGGCGGCCGGTGAGCACTTCGAACTCATTACGACCGAATTGTTCGGACCGTTCCAGATCATCGTCAGTTACGGTGACGACGAACTCAACAAAGTACTCGACATCCTGGAACGGATGTCGCACCACCTGACCGCGGCGGTGGTCAGCCAGGACATTGATTTCCAGAACAAGGTACTGGGCGCCACGGTCAATGGCACGACCTATTCTGGCATTCGTGCCCGTACGACCGGTGCGCCGCAGAATCACTGGTTCGGTCCGTGCGGCGACCCGAGAGGCGCCGGTATCGGCACGACCGAGGCCATTCACGTTACCTGGAGTCACCATCGCGAAGTCATCATGGATCAGGGACCGATACCGGAAAACTGGGAAATTCCGTCGGTCTACTAACCCGTTAGATCATGGACAGCAAACTGCAGGGAACCGGAACGACAATTTTCGCCGTGATGAGCACGCTGTCGGAGGAATGCGGCGCACTCAATCTGTCGCAAGGATTTCCGAGTTTTGATCCACCGGAGGCACTGCTCGACCGTGTGCAGCATCACTTGCGCAGCGGCGCTAATCAATATGCGCCGATGACTGGCATACCCGCATTACGCGAGGCAATTGCGAACAAGGTCGCTGCGCTGTACGGACACCAGATCAATCCAGAATCTGAAGTCACGGTCAGTGACGGAGCAACTGAGGGCCTATTCAGCGCGATCCACGCTGTCGTTCGCCCTGGCGATGAGGTAATCGTATTGGATCCGGCCTATGATTCCTACGAACCTTCGGTGACACTGGCTGGCGGCACGACAGTTCATGTCCCGCTGGTCTCGTCCAACGATAACCCAGATTTCCGAATCAATTTCGACCAGCTATCCGACGCAATCACTTCGAAGACGCGGCTGATCATGCTCAATTTCCCGCATAATCCGACGGGTACCATATTGTCCGGGGTAGACCTTGACGCACTCTCGGAGATCGTTCGCGACAAGGACCTTTTCCTCATATCCGACGAGGTCTACGAGCACATCGTTTTCGATGGCGAACGCCACCTTAGTTTGCTCACTCACGAAGAGCTCCGCGAACGGGCATTCGTCATCTCATCCTTCGGCAAGACCTACCATGCCACTGGCTGGAAAGTCGGCTATTGCGTTGCGCCGCCTGCACTGACAACCGAATTTCGCAAGATTCACCAGTGGGTCTGCTACACCGTAATTACACCAATTCAGTGTGGGCTAGCAGACTATATGTCCATTACACCGGACCACTATGCGACGTTATCGAACTTTTACCAGGAGAAGCGTGACCAGTTTTGCGAACTCCTGACCGAATCAAGATTTTCATTTCGACCTGCGAAGGGCACCTTTTTCCAGATTCTCGATTATTCCGGTATCACCGACAAAAACGACGTTGAATACGCTAAGGAACTGACCCGGGAAATCGGCGTCGCATCGATACCAGTTTCGGTCTTTTGCGAACAACCATCGAAAGATCGTTTGTTGCGTTTTTGCTTTGCGAAGGACAATGCCATGCTGGAGGAGGCAGGTTCCAGACTATGTCGACTCTGAACGTTACGATCGTCCAATCCCCGCTGTCCTGGCACGATGCAGAGGCCAATCGCGCGACATTCTCACAGATCATCGACAACCTCACTGAATCAACGGACATTATCGTCCTTCCAGAGATGTTCACGACAGGGTTTTCGATGGACGCACCCGACCTCGCCGAGTCAGCAGATGGTGCATCCGTAAAATGGATGCAACAAATGGCGAAAGACTCAGCGGCAGCGGTGTGTGGCAGCCTGATTATCGTCGACCACGGCGAGTACTTTAATCGTTTTTTCTTTATCCAAGCGGATGGTGTCGTCGCGACCTACGACAAGCGACACCTGTTTCGTCTTGCCGACGAACAGCATTACTACTCGCAGGGTGGAGAACGTATCGTGTTTGAGCACAAAGGCTTTCGAATTTGCCCAATGATCTGCTACGACCTGCGGTTTCCAATCTGGAGCCGAAATCGTGATGACTATGACCTGCTGATCTACGTTGCTAACTGGCCCAGTCGCCGCCAGCTCGCATGGGATACGCTGCTTCGGGCCCGAGCGATAGAAAATCTCGCCTTCGTCGCTGGTGTCAATCGCACAGGTCGAGACGGCAACGACCTTCCGTACGAGGGTGGGAGCACTGTTATCGACTTTAAAGGTGAACCCATCGCCAATCTTGGTAACGAGGATGGGGTTGCGACGGTGTCATTGAACATTAAGGAACTCGAAACGTTCCGGGAACGATTCGCATTTCAGAAAGATGCGGATGCGTTCGAGTTGAAAGGTTAGCACCTCAATGACCGAAGCCAAATTTCGATACAGAACGGTCACAGCAGTAGTCATCGCCAACATGATCGGGACAGGTGTATTCACTAGCCTCGGCTTTCAATTGCTCGATATCACGTCCGGGTTCGTGATCCTGACGCTCTGGGCCGTCGGCGGACTGATCGCGGTCTGCGGAGCGATGACCTATGCCGAACTCGGCGCCGCCATGCCCCGGTCGGGCGGGGAATACAATTTTCTAACCCGTATCTATCATCCAGCCGCCGGCTTTGTTTCCGGTTGGACATCTGCAACCGTCGGCTTTGCAGGACCTTCCGCGCTTGCCGCCATGACGTTCGCTGCCTATACCAGCTCCGTTTTTGGCACTGAGTACGGTGAATGGTTCGAGAAGGCTCTGGCTATCGGTCTCGTCATCGTTTTGACCATATTGCATGGCGGCAGTCGTGCCAGCAGTGGCAACGTACAAATGGTCTTTACAATTCTCAAAGTAATCGTCATCGGCCTCTTCTGTTTGCTCGCTATCTGGCTCGTCAATACGCCGCAACCTGTCACGTTCATGCCGGAAGCAGGTGACGGTGATCTGATCACAAGCTCGGCATTCGCAGTATCGCTGATCTACGTAAGCTATGCGTATACAGGCTGGAATGCAGCCACCTATCTCAGCAGCGAACTGGAGGATCCACAACGGACACTACCAGTCATCCTGTTGACTGGTACGCTTGTCGTTACGATCTTGTACCTGGCACTCAACTACACCTTTCTCTTAGCCGCACCAATAGATGCGATGCGGGGTGAAGTCGAGGTCGGATTCATCGCAGCACAGGCAGCATTCGGCGACATCGGTGGGAACTTTACGGGTCTGGTGCTCGCATTTCTGCTCATCTCAACCGTAAGCGCAATGACTTTGGCCGGACCAAGGGTCCTGCAGGTCATAGGAGAAGACTTCACGGCAGTCAATTTCCTCGCCAAGACCAATGATGACGGCATACCGAGCCGAGCCATCTATGTTCAGTCAGCGCTTTCGATACTGTTCATCCTGTCATCCACATTCGAGTCGATCCTCGTGTTTGCCGGATTTACGCTGGCGCTGAATAGTTTCGCCACGGTGTTAGGCGTCTTCGTGCTGAGATACCGCCAGCCGGACCTGCCTCGCCCGTACCGGACGTTCCTCTATCCTTTAACTCCGCTCATTTACCTGGGTTTAACAGGCTGGACACTGTGGTTCGTATTATTGAACCGCCCGGTAGAAGGCTTGTTCGGAATCGGCATCATCGGTTCCGGCCTAGCTATCTATTTTCTGTCTCGGCTCCGCACACCAGAAAAATCAGAGTCGTGAAACTCTCGATTATCATCGTCAATTACAAGGCCTGGCAGCATATACAAAACGCACTGGACACGCTGGGCGCAGATTTCCCAAATGACTGGGAGATGATTGTCGTTGATAACGAATCTGCTGCGGATGAACTAGCCCATTATCAGCGTCTCTATCCCTGGGCAAAGATGATCGGTCATCCACGTAACAGCGGCTTCGGTTCGGGCTGCAATTTCGGGGTCAAACGCGCGACGGGAATACAGTTGTTATTCATGAATCCTGATGTCGTCGCAACCATCGACGAGATTCGTGCTCTCATTGCCGAAAAAGCTGCGCATCCCGAGGTCGGCATTATTTCCCCGAAGCTAGTCGGTGCCAACGGACAACCACAAAAAGTATTCGATGAGTTCCCGGGGTTACTCAACCAAAGCAAGGTTCTAAAGATTCTGATTCGTGGGATGTTACCCGGTCGAAAACCCAATCCACGATCGGCGTACCAGGATCTCGTTTATTGCGACTGGGTGACCGGCTCATTCCTATTAATTGATCGTGCTGACTTCGATCGTATCGATGGCTGGTCCACGGACTACTGGTTGTATGCGGAAGATACTGACCTTTGCAAGCGAGCCACGGAGGCAGGTATGCGTATCGCCTATACACCGTGCGTCCAAGTAGTCCATGAACACGGTGGCTCTAGCCGCATCAATTTCGCTGTGAAGACGATGACCAAACTGGAAGTCATCATTTCGAAGCATGTCTACACACGAAGTCACATGCATGGGATCCATGCCGCATTGACGCACTGCTTTATTGCCAGCTTGCAGCTGTCAAGCCTGACCCTCACCACGATACTGAACTACGCAACTTTCGGTCGCTATGCCAACCTGCACGTGCACCGCGACATACTTTCAGGACTAATCGGATACTACTGGGGCGTACTGCGCACAGAGACCTGGCTGAGCCCGCGAGCTAAAGAAAATCAGCGGACTCAACCGGGCGCATCGTAAAAGGATCTCCGTCAGACAATCTCGAACGCAGGAATCGGAATGATGTAGTTGCCATCGTAGTCGCCCGTACTTTCGATGATCTCACGCGCGTAATTCCATGCAAGGATTACGAGGTAATCCGGCGGGTCGGCAGCCAACTGTGATCGATCGACAATCGGTATACCTGTTCCGGGTGAGAAACAACCAATCTTTTCAGGGGTATCATCGACGATGTAGGCAATAGAACGACGGTCGAACCGACAGGCATTCAACAACGTGTTGCCCTTCGCCGATGCGGCGAACGCTGCAATCTTTTTCCCGCTGTCTCTGAGTGCGCGTATCTCGCTTGACAGGCTCCCGATCAGGTCGTCAATGTCCCGGTTCCATTCCATGTATCGCGCGGAATCGTGGAAACCCTCCCTTACCTCGTCCGACAGGAATTCTTCGACAGACGGCTCCACGGGATGCACACCAGAATGGCCGAGATGCGCCCTGACCGTGCCACCATGGATGTCAAATTTCTCGATAGCAAACACTTCGAGACCGACCCCACTAGCCAGCATGTTCAAAGGCTTAATCAGTAAGTAACTCAGGTGCTCGAAGTAGATTGTGTCGAATTCACGATGTTCAATCAGGTCGATTCCGTACGGAAATTCGAGTATCAATGCACCGTCGTCGGCAAGACAATTCTTTGCAGCAGACATGAAACCACGCACATCATCGACATGCGCAAATACGTTGGTCGCGGTAATCAACCTAGGTAGGCCATGATCCTCGACGATCCGGGTTGCAATCTCAGCTGACCAGAAGTCGTTGATCGTGGGAATACTGCGCTCTTTGGCAACCCTGGCAATATTCTCTGCCGGGTCGACGTTCAGAACGTCGACCCCAAGCTCTTCGGTGAACTCGGCAAGCAACGTGCCATCGTTACCTGCAATATCCACGACGAGATCTCCGCTCGATAGTCCGAGTCGCTCACCTGCAGATGCAGCCATCTCTCGACAATGCTCGATGTATCCACGGCTAACTGACGAACGGTAGGTATAGTACGTAAACATTTCACGCGGATCGATAACGACAGTTAATTGTGACAATGCACAATCCTCACAAAACTGCACCTGCATCGGGTATCGGTTCATTTGCAGGGCCGCAACCGCCGACGGTGCAAGATTATTTGCGATCGGCATCATGCCGAGATCGAGATATTTGACCATACGATCGCTGTCGCATACGCGACATTTCCTAACAGGCTTGACCGTCGCATTTCCTTCCTTGTACTGCTGCCATCGCGACAGGTTCAGCGACGTATCCATAGGCGACTCGAACACCGAGTCCTCGCGCTTGATCCGTCTGATATCGCAATTCCTGGTCACTGCATATTCGTAAATTGTCCTACGAGGCCCGCCAATATTGATGATACCTGTCAGCGGGCTACGCGCTGCTTCAAGAATATCCAATGCAATGAGGTCTACATATTCCTTGGACGACCATTTGTCGGAGAATGCGACCGGGTACGGAAAATAGTTATCACCGAAACTCGTTCGTATAATCAGGTGATTCGGAACAGCGCGGACAGCCGCTTCACCGGCCAGCTTCGTCCAAGCATACAGATTCGTTGGCGCAACCTCATCCGACTCGGAGTAGTTACCTCTGTCACCGCTATAGACATAGTCAGTCGACAGGTACACGAGGCGAATCCGCATTCCGAGACAGGCTTTAGCAATACTGGCGGTGCCATGAATATTGACATCCAGCGCCTCCGAAGGATCGTCTTCGATCTCTCGATTATCCGTTATCGCTGCTGCATGAATAATGACGTCAGGGAGGTAATCAGCAATATACCTTGCGACTGCCGCATCATCGATGATATTGAGGTCATTCCTGCCTGGTGCCTCGATCTCCGCATCCAGTTTCAGAAGTTCGGTTCCAAGCAGCCCGGTACCGCCGGTCAACAAAATTCGCACGCTGGTCACTCCTTGCGAACCCGGCCAGGCCGGCAAAATCCGCATGGTACAGACCCGTTCCGGCACTGTCTAAACGCTACATCCTTGGTAATCGGAAAATCACTGATTTTTTTGCCATTTTCGGGCATCATCCGGTTCCGCTAATGAACGATCAAATGACCACCGACGACACCACGGACCGGGCATTCTCGATTTACCCGGAAATCCGGAAAATGTTTGACGAATTCACCAGATTCCACCCGGAAATCCTGCCTTCCAGGTACTGGGAAGAACTCAATCGAAAAAATCTGCAGCAACTCGCCGACACCAAATACGAAAACTTCAAACGAACGGTTGCACGCAACTACTTTACCTGGATCGTCAATCCCCTGAACAAGCAGATTCGTTTTCTCGCGAAAGAAGCTGGTTTCCGCATGTCACTCAAGATATTTGTTCAAGCACTTTTCACGCCAGCACACCAACACCTGAAAAAGCGACACACAATTTACTACAACATCCTGACCTACCTGCTCTGGGACTATGTCAAAAAGGGTGACGTTGATAGCCTGCTCGATAAACTGATTGAACCTTCGGAGGGTAACCCTCCGAAGGTCCTCCGAAAAGGTCGCCTGATTTCTCAAGATCTCGCTAACTCAGTGCTCGAATACAAGGCTATGCTGCATCCGGATGTCAATCGACAGGCAGTTCGCACCATCCTGGAACTGGGACCCGGATACGGAAGGACGGCCTACGTTTTCCTTGCCCTTCAACCAGACTGCAAATACATCCTGGTTGACATCCCACCCGCGCTCTACGTCGCACAACGCTACCTAACCAGCGTATTTCCGAACAGGCGAAGTTTCCAGTTTCGACCAATCGATGATTTCGAGGATATTCGGGAGGAATTCGAAGATGCCAGCATCATCTTTTTGACCCCGAACCAACTCAAGCTTCTGCCGGAACATTCAATCGACCTTTTTATCAATATCTCGTCACTACACGAGATGCGCATGGACCAGATTCAGTTTTATTTCACCGAAATTGAAAGGCTCACCGGTCGCTACTTCTATTTCAAGCAATGGCAGAAAACGACGGTGCCGTTCGAGAACGAAACAATCCGTGAATCCGACTATCCGGTAAGGGATAATTGGCGCCTGATAAACCGGCAGCAATGCGAAGTACAACACGAGTTCTTCGAAGCACTGTACGAGTTGCCGGGAAACGACGACGCCCCGTCAAAGCCGGAGCCACGATGAGAAAACTCCTGAACAAGCTGTTGATCCGGTTCGGCTTGCTGCTAACCAAGGCGCCGACCCTCCTCGCAGACAAGTCACTCGACACCTCTGAATCCATTCCTGCAAAACTCACGGAGAAGGTAACTGTCGACGAAGCCACAAACTTACCTGACAATGAGTTATTCCGGATTTTCTCCACCGACACCAATGTCCACAAGTGGCATCACTATTTCGACATCTATACACGTCATCTTGGCCGTTACCGGGACCGCCCCATTCGGATGCTCGAAATCGGCGTCTTTCGGGGTGGCTCATTGAGGATGTGGCAGAAATATTTTCACCCCGATTCAACGATCGTCGGCATCGATGTCGATCCATCCTGTGCCGCTCATGAACTTACAGAACAGCGTATTTTCGTTCGAATCGGCTCACAGGGCGACCCGGATTTCCTTACGACGGTAAACGAAGAATTCGGTCCTTTCGACATCATTCTCGATGATGGCAGCCACAAGACACACCACCAGATCACCAGCTTTGGAGCACTATTTCGTGACGGGCTCAATGATGGTGGCTGCTACATGATCGAAGACTGTCATACGAACTACTGGATCAAGCATGTCGACAGCCCGGAGACATTTATTGACGTGTCGAAACAGATCGTCGACATGATTCATGAGCCGTATCTCGACCGTAAGGAGACGCACTTCCGACACGGTCATGCAGACGCTTTGAAAGAGCTGGAACTAAGTTACCTGTCGGCAAACCTTGACGGTGTCAGCTTTCACGACTCCATCGTGGTCTTTGACAAGAAAAAGCGCGTGTTACCCAAGTCAGAGTTACGTTGACCAGACCACTGACTGTCCTGGCCGTTAACGGGGAAAGTGATCCTGCGGAGACGGGTTCGTTTATCGAAATGCACAGGCGAGGTATCGACATTAGTGTAATTACCTGGCCAGGCACCTTTAACTACGACGCATTGATCAAGGCCGGCGTGCCGACAATTCCATATGTCCTAAAAGGCAAGTTGAGCCAACCATGTATCCAATTTATTCGGGACAAACTCAAAAGAAAACCTTATGACGTCCTGCATATGCTGGACAAGCGCGCAACGATGAACGGACTCTGGGCCTCGATTGGCATGGACATCAAGCTGGTTGCATACCGTGGAATCGTTGGAAATCTGAGCTATTTCGACCCGCTATCCTGGCTTTATCTACTGAACCCGAGGATTGACCGGATCATCTGTGTCTGCGAGGCCATCAGGCAGTACCTTCTGGATCTAGGAATACCTGGTATCAGGTTGCGCCGCGAAG
>CAZWEW010000058.1:0-12145 GCA_964633055.1 uncultured Woeseia sp.
GCGGGTCCTGTCAGCGCTGGATACCGACATCGGCGCTGGCAAGTATGGGTACGTCGACTCCATGCTGGTTATTCGTTATGGCAAGATTGCTTACGAGCGCTACTATAGCCACGACTACGGCCGGATTTATAGCAAGGAAGCGAGTACGCGCGGCCCGCTGGTCGTCGGCGATCTCACCGGTCCTTACAATTACTTTAACGACTGGTGGCATCCGTACTATCAGGACAGCAACCTGCACACCATGCAGTCGGTGACGAAGACAGTGGTTTCCGTCGTTGTTGGGATTGCGGTCACCAGAGGAGATTTTCCCGACCTCGATACACCCGTTCTGGACTTCTTTGAGCCGGGCAGCGTTGCCAATGTCGATGCGCGCAAATGGCGTATGACAATAAGACATGTGCTGACGATGACGACGGGCCTCGACTGGCGTGAGGACATTCCCTATACGGACCCTGAAAACTCGTGGTCGGAATTGCAGTTGTCGAACGACTGGGTGCAGTTCACGATTGACCGGGCGATGATTCGTGAACCGGGTGAAGCGTTTGTCTACAATAGTGGGGCCACGCTCGTGCTCGGCCACATCTTCAACGCGGCGACAGGCGTGGACCTCGAAGAATATGCAGTGAGGCACCTTTTCAGACCACTCGGCATCGACGAGTACTTCTGGAAGCGCACGATGTCTGGGATGGTCGATACACAGGAAGGGCTGTATGTTTCGAGCCGCGATATTGCCAAAATCCTTTACCTGTTTACAAGGAACGGCATGTGGGAAGGCAGACAGGTTGTTTCCGAACAATGGATCGATAACTCAGTCGCGCCTTTCGCTCCCGCATCGGAAGACGGTAGCTGGGAATACGGATACAAATGGTGGTTGCCTCACTATCGGTACAGAGGCGAAGACAGGGTCGCTCTGGCGGGAAGCGGATTTGGCGGACAGATTCCGGTGGCGTTGCCGGAACTCGACCTCGTCTTTATCTTTACGGGTTGGAATGCGTTGCCGGATCGCCCTAGGTTGAGTACAAATGTCGCTATAAAGCGAGTGCTTGAGGCCATCGTCGAATAGGCAACTGTCGGGACGCCCGCTGTCCCCGGCAAGTATTTGTAGAGTGTAACGAATGGTGTTTTCCAAACCATAGCCACGCACGTGCAGCGAGGCCTACTACTGGCGCCAGAAGCGGCCTGACGGTGGTGTCACGTTCGTGTCGGTTCGAAAAGGATTGATGTCAATTCCACCGCGGCGGGTGTAGCAAGCGTATACCGTCAGCGCTTCCGGCCTGCATCGTGCCTTGACGTCGAGAAAGATCCGCTCAACACAGGATTCGTGAAAATCCTGATGGCGGCGGAAAGAGACGACGTAGTCTAGCAACGAAGACCGGTCAATCTGCGGGCCTCTATACTGAATCATCAGGCTTCCGAAGTCGGGCTGGCCAGTCACCGGGCAGAGGCTTCGAAGCAGATGCGTATTGAGTGTTTCGGAAACGGTCTCGCCCGCTGCAGAAAGTAATCCAGGATCGACGTCACGCGCAACGCGGGTCATCGTTTCTTGGTCGATGTTCTTTCCCGATACATCCTGGATCGTTCTTGCGCGTTCGCGGAGTCCTGTCGAGATTGCGACATCAATCGAGCAATCGACTACATCGGCAACGTCTTTGTCGATAATTTTCATGACGTCGATGGCGGACTCATATTGGGTCATCGCGAATGAACCGAGGTAGAGTTTCAGCGATTTTGACTCGACGATGTTTGGTGAATCGGCATTGACCTGCATTCTCACCGTGCCGGCGACCGGTTTCCCACTGTCATCGAGCCAGGTCAGTTCCCAGGCGTTCCAGATGTCGACGCCATCGAACGGCAGGTGCGACTCAATCCCGAGCGCGGACCGACCCTTGGAACGAGGGATAGCGAAAAGTACATCCGGTGCATATTCGTCAGGAAAATCAGTGGTTTGTCCGAGCGGATTGGCGCACATTTTTAGTGAATCCTGAAACTACTTGGCTACGAGTTCTTAGTGTAAACCAATACCCTTTATGGATCGGAGACCGCCACCGGACAGTGCAAAACCCGGCTATTCGAGACTCAACACGATGTCCCAGTGATTCTTGTCCACCGGGAAGATGGAGAGACGATTGCCTCGTTTGTTGAGGCGAAAGTCCGACAGGGCAGGGTGCGTTTTCAATTCAGCCAGCGGTATGGGCTGCTGCGTTTTGCGAACGAACGCGACATCGACGAGTAGCCAGCGGGGATCTTCCTGCTTGCTCTTTTCGTCATAGTGCTTGTTCTGTGGATCGAACTGCGTCGGATCCGGATAGGCACCGCTGGCGATTTTTGCAATACCGACGACGGCGGGTACTTTACAACTGGAATGGTAGAAGAGCACGTCGTCGCCGATTTTCATGTCGTCGCGCATCATGTTGCGCGCCTGGTAGTTACGGATGCCGTCCCACGGCTCGGTGCCATCGCGTTCCAAGTCATCGATGCTGTACTCATTCGGTTCGGATTTCATTAACCAGTAAGCCACTGTTTTTCCACCGTATTTTGATGAAGTTGGGTGTAGAGTCTAGCATGGCTTGGGCTTCAATCCAGCGCGGCTATAAAATCCATATTCTTGTGAAAGTATCCGTCCATATCGTGCCAGCTGTCGGCTGGAAAAGTGAGAAGAAGATGCCGAGGTCGGTTAACGGGATTATTTCCGGGAGTCATTACGTTGGTTAGTGGATGCGCGATTATTTTGAGCGCATCGCCGGTCATGGCGTCCGAAGCGACTGTTGTTCGGGTTGTTGCGCGGACCTTGCTCTTTTGGCTCGTAACGCCTCCAGCTGGTGCGATCTTTGCTATCCTGTTTTTCTTAATATTCAGAGCGATTCTGCCCTTGCAGCGAAATCCGGTGACAATGAATGCCTGAATCTCAGGTGCAGTCGATCAGCATCGCGGCGCGACGTTACACACTCGGTGTACTCGTCGTCGTCTATACCTTCAATTTTATTGACCGTCAGATACTGGCTATTCTCTTGCCGGCTATTCGTGTCGAGTTCGGCGTCGACGACTGGGTCTTGGGATTCCTAGCGGGCTCAGCCTTTGCGCTCTTTTACGCTACCCTGGGTATACCCATCGCTTTGCTCGGAGACCGCTGGAATCGGCGTAACTTGATTGCGATTGCAGTTGCGATCTGGAGCGCTATGACTGCGTTATCCGGTACTGCTGCGAATATCGTTCACCTCGCATTGGCGCGCATTGGCGTTGGCATCGGTGAAGCGGGGTGCAGTCCACCGGCGCATTCGATGATCTCCGACCTGTACCCGCCGGAGCAGCGGTCCACCGCGATGGGGATATTCACGCTCGGTATTTCTATCGGCATCATGCTTGCCTACCTGGCAGGTGGCTGGGTTGTACAGAATATCGGTTGGCGCGAGGCTTTTTTCATGGTGGGGTTGCCCGGTCTGTTGCTTGCGCTCGTTGTTCGATTCACGTTGCCTGAACCGCAGCGCGGGATGTCTGATGGCCGGATCGATTCCGGGCAAAATGTCGGCATCCTTGACGTTTCTCGTTTTCTGCTTGACAGGAGGTCATTCATTCACCTTGCTCTCGGTGCTGGGCTTGCATCGTTCAATGGCTACGCCGTCATCAGTTTCTTCCCCAGTTTCATGGCGCGTAGCCATGGCATGAGCATCGCTGAGATCGGAGTTTACCTCGGGCTCATCATTGGGATCGCTGGCGGGCTGGGCTTTGCCGGCGGCGGCTACCTGGCGGACAAGGCCTCACGTTGGGGCACGAAATATTCATTGTGGACGGTATCTGCCGCGACGATGTTTGGTTGGCTGTTCATTTACCCGATGTACACGCTGGACAACCCATACTGGGTCCTCATGCTGCTAATCACGCCGACGGCTTTTTCGAATTTCTACCTGGCGACAACGTTTGCGCAGGTCCAGGCCATGGTGGGTTTGCGAATGAGGGCCATGGCATCCGCGCTATTGCTGTTTCTGCTGAACATCATTGGACTTGGGCTGGGGCCGCAGATCACCGGCATTCTCAGCGATGCGTTCCGCCAATTTGTGGCGGATGACTCACTGCGTTACAGCCTTTTGATAGTCGGTCTGATTACCGGGCCATGGTCGGCTTTTCATTATTTCCGTGCTGGACAGACCATTGATGAAGACATCGCCCGAGCCGACGAACCGGTTACTGCCCCGACATTTTCCGAATAACCCTCGCAGTCGAAGTCGCTCTCGCCAGCAAGTCGCCTTCCTGATTCTTCAACTCGGCTTCGAGAAAGCCAATCGATTTTCCGAGTTTTACAATTCGGCCGATCGCGCGCAATTCGCCGGGTTTCGCCATCTCGAGGTAGCTCACGTTGATTTCCAGCGTCGCGACCACAACAAATTCCTGTTCGGACGCAAACACAACATGTGCCATGGCGGCATCGAGCATTCCTGCAACGAATCCTCCCTGAACGATATCGCCGGAGTGACAATACGAACCGTCGATATCGAAGCGCATCTCGAGCAATCCGGCGGACTCGTCGTAGCTATGCACGCGTCCACCGAGTTTTTTCACTGCCGCAGGGGAGTGCGCGTTTAAGTTCTCGACGATGTCGTTTACGTCCATGTTCCGACGATCAAACAGCACGCATATACCAGTCGAAGTCGATGTTGCTCACGATATTGTGAAAGCGACGGGATTCATCGCGACGGTGCTGCGCATACAGTCTGCAATAGTCCTCACCTAGGTATTGCGCGAGAATTTTGCCGCGTGCAAATTTATCGATCGCTGCATCCCAGCGATTCGGAATCTTTCGTTTCAATGTGATGACCTCGCCTTCCTCTACCATTCGGCCCGGGTCGCACCTGTTTTTCAATCCGTAGTGGACTCCGGCTGCGATCGCAGCCGTTACGAGATAAGGATTGGCGTCTGCGCCTGACGTTCGGTGCTCGAATCTCAGGTTCTTTTCGTCACAAACCGGGATTCGCAGGGATACGTTTCGATGATTGGTTCCCCAGTTGGGTTCGACCGGCGCAAACATCTCGGGCCGCAGTCGGCGAAAGGAGTTTGCATTGGGCGCAAAGATGGCGGTCGCCTCGGCCATCGTTTTCGCGAGTCCGCCGACCGCATGTCGCAAACGAGCGGAGAAAGGTGGTGATGCCATCTTTTCCTTGCCCTGGGAAAAGTAGTTCTTGCCATTTTTATCGACGAGACTCATGTGGATGTGCAGCCCGGATCCAGCATCTTCCTCGAACGGTTTGGCCATGAAGCAGGCGACGAATCCATGCTTACGTGCCACCGCCTTGATGGCCCGTTTCAGCAGAACGCCGTGATCGCAGGCAAGGACGGGGTCGTTGATGTGTTCCAAATTGATCTCAAACTGGCCCGGCGCGAATTCGGAAATCGCCGTCCCTGCTGGGATTCGTTGTGTGACACAGGTGTCATGCAGGTCGTTCAGGAAGCGTTCGATGTCCCACAGGTCATCCGGGTGATAGACCTGCGGACCGGGCTGTGGCCGGCCGATGCCCGGTACGCGAGAGACTTTAGCCGTCGGTTGATCAGCCTCGGAATCGAGCAGGTAGAACTCGAACTCGGTTGCCATGACGATCGTAAGGCCCATCTTGTAAAGCGGTTCTAGCGATCGTTCAAGCACGTGTCGGGGATCTGCAAAAAAAGGCTTGCCATTACAATCGTAGAAACGGAAGAGTGCTTGGGCAGCCGGCCTCGCTGCCCATGGAACTGGCGACAGGCTGCCAGGTACCAGAGCGGCAGCCGTGTCGGGATCGCCGTCGTCTGCTGCCCAGGGGATGCCATCTACGCAGTCACCCGTCGTGTCGAGCACGACCGTGCCACCGGGCATTGAGAAACCGTTTCTGAAGATATTATCGAAGTCGTGCGGGCGAATTCGCTTTCCACGCAGAACTCCATTGAGGTCAGCGACGAGTAATTCCATGACGCCGGTGTCGGGATATTCTCGCAGAAAGTGATTGAGCTCGGCGACCGGTGATGGTTTTTTCTGACGTGACATCGATCTTCTTCTCTAAAAGACGGCGCTAATTAAGCACCAATTCGCCCTGGTGTACCAGCGTGGCGTTTTTGGATATGAATACGCCGTTTTCAGTCTCGCCAATCGATAGTCGATCGGTCATAATATGAAATATAAATCCACAATATGATCTATAGCTATGATCAAGACCCGCCCGCCACAGGGTGCGCAGGCAGCTCTGCGCGCAATCCGACTGCTTAAACTTTTCACAAGTGAACGCCCCGAGATGTCGCTGGCTGAAATCTCGCGCGCGTCCGGGCTGAACAAGACGACAACGCACCGCTTGTTGCGGGCGCTGCAAAGCGAATCGTTGATTGATCGTAATCCGGCGACCACTGCCTACAGCCTTGGTGCGGGGTTGATGGCGTTGGGTGTTCAGGCGCTCGCAAGCAGCGATCTTCGTCGGAGGGTTCGGCCTGTCCTGCGATTGCTGGCTCGCGAAACGGGTGAGACTGCGACGCTTGAAGTGCCCTTCGAGGATAGCATGCTGATCCTCGACGAAGTGGCGGGGAATCATGTTGTCGGTTCCGCCGGTAATATTGGCACCCGCTGGCCGATCCATGCGACCTCGACTGGCAAGGCATGGCTCGCGTTCGACGAGAGCGGACAGGAGCGGCTGATGGATGTCCTGAAACCACTGACCGGCAGTACCCTCACTGATCCCGCCGTGCTTCAGCTGCAGCTCGTGGAAATCCGACGCCGGGGTTACGCCGTGACGATCGACGAGGTCGAGGATGGTTTCACGGCCGTCGCTACCATTATCCGCGGTGTGCTTGGTGACGTTCAGGGAGCGTTGTCGGTCGGTGGACCGACACAGCGCCTGAACGCGGCACGTCGCGCGGAGCTTGGCGTCAAATTGTGCCGGGCGGCGCAGCGGCTGAGCCCGGAGTTCTGAACAAATCGACCGTGCTACCATGCGCGCGACCCGGAAACCGGCTGGCGGCATTATCAACAAGAAACTACTGATCGGCATTTTGCTCGTTGTACTGACGTCCGCCGCCGATGCGCTAGAGATTTCGACGCCACAAGTTGCGCTACAGGACGTCGCGACCACGATAATCGTTAGTGGCATCGAACCCGGCGTAACCGTCAGTCTCGATGCGGGGACACAACCCGTTATGGAAACCGCCGATACTGGTGGTATTGCCACGTTTACTGCGATCATTCTCCCGGAAACCGGTACCGCGACGATAATGGTGAGCGCGGGGTCGCTCACGGCATCAACGTCTCTGCGTGTGTTGCCCGGTTGGGTTTCGGTGACGCCACCGCTCGTCGCTATCGTTATTGCGCTGCTGATCCGGAACGTGATTCCGGCGCTACTGATCGGCGTCTGGCTGGGCGCAACACTGCTGCGGTCGGTATCCTTGCAGGGTGTGTTTGGCGGACTCCTTGACGGGTTCGAGGTTTATGTTGTCCGTGCACTTGCCAACGTCGAACATGTGCAGATCATCCTGTTTTCACTGATGATTGGTGGAATGGTTGGCATCATCACCCGCAATGGCGGCATGGCCAAAATCGTTAGCGTGATCGTCAGCCGCGCAAAGACTGCTGCCAGTGGACAGGTTGCCGTTTGGGGAATGGGCCTGATGATCTTCTTTGACGACTACAGCAATACGCTCGTTGTTGGCAACACGGCCAGACCGGTCACGGACCACCTGAGAATCTCAAGGGAAAAGCTTGCCTACATCGTGGATTCGACCGCTGCGCCGGTCGTTTGTCTCGCATTGATCACCACTTGGATAGGATACGAAGTTGGCCTGATTGGCAGTGCGATGGAAGGAATTGCAGGGTTGGACGAACCTGCGTATACCGTTTTTCTACATTCCATACCGTATAGCTTCTACCCGATTCTCGCAGTCGTGTTCGTATTCTACGTTGCGTCGTCGGGGCTAGACTTCGGGCCGATGTACCGAGCAGAGGTTCGTGCGCGTGCGGGTCAGGTTTCGTCGACGACTGCATCGGAGATGCCGGCACTGCATTCGGACTCACTTGAGCACAAACCCGATATCCCGTTGCGAGCGATCAACGCATTCGTGCCGCTTTTAGTTTTAATCGTTGCGCTGATCAGCGGGCTCTACGTGACGGGCAGTGGTGATACGATTACGGCTATCATCGGCAGCGCCGACGCGTACAAATCGATGTTGTGGGCCTCGCTGCTTGGCGCGATGGTGGCGGCGTTGATGACGCTGGGGCAAGGTATCCTGTCTGGGCTTGAGACCGTTGACGCCTGGTTTGGAGGGGTTAAGGCCATGTTGTTTGCGATGATCGTATTGATCCTTGCGTGGAGCCTTGCCGATGTCGCGGTCGATCTGAATACTGCGGCTTACCTGGTATTGATCCTTGCAGATTCCCTGTCACCACCAATGGTGCCCGCAACGGTATTTGTTCTGTCGGCGGCCACTGCGTTTACGACGGGTACGAGCTGGGGCACGCTCGGCATCCTGATGCCACTCGTTATCCCGCTGACCTGGGCCGTTCTCGAGGTCAACGGCATGGCGAGTCCCGAACACATGCATATCCTGTATTCGGCGATTGCGTGCAACCTTGCAGGTGCTGTCTGGGGAGATCATTGTTCGCCGATATCCGATACAACGGTGTTGTCGTCGATGGCGTCAGGCTGTGATCACATCGAGCACGTTCGAACGCAGATGCCGTATGCCTTGACCATCGGTACCGTCGCGATCGGCGTGGGAACGATTCCCGGGGGTTATGGTTTTCCACCGCTCGTGTCGATAATGCTTGGCATGGTAATTCTCTACCTAGTGCTGAAAGTGCTTGGGAAACGAGCGGACGACTGCACGTCGGTGGCCAGCGACATCGGTTGATGAAAAGTGCGTAGGCGAGCATATACAGCGCGCCGATGTCTCGCGTATATTAGCCGCCTGCTCATAAACAGGAGTCAGGGTCTCGCCGGGCCCGCCCATGTCCGAGAAGCCGCTAATCGGGGTGTCATCGGATCGACGTATCGTCGAACCTCACCCGTTTCACATGGTCGGCGAAAAGTACGTGACTGCCGTCAGGGACGGCGCCGATGCGTTGCCCTTCATGATCCCTGCGCTAGGTGATTCCGTTGATACGGATTCGATTCTGTCACGAATCGATGGGATTTTGCTGACCGGCAGCCCTTCGAATGTGGAGCCGCATCACTATGATGGTGAACCAAGTCGCCCCGGAACGATGCATGACCCGTACCGGGATGAGACGACGTTGAGACTGATCAATCGTACGCTCGAAACCGGCGTGCCGCTCTTCGCAATCTGTCGTGGTTACCAGGAACTGAACGTGGTTCTTGGTGGAAGTCTTCATCAGCATGTCGAGGAAATTCCTGGTTATCGCGATCATCGTGAAGATCCTGACGAGCCGCTCGATGCACAGTATGGGCCGTCTCACGAGGTTCACCTGGTCGAGGGTGGCACACTTCACGGTCTTGCAGGAACGGACTCGGTGATGGTCAACTCATTGCATGCGCAGGGGGTGGCAAGGCTCGCCGATAGTGTGACAGTCGAAGCAGTTGCCGACGACGGCTTGATCGAAGGCTTCGTCGTTGATGGTGCACCTGGGTTCACGCTGGCCGTACAGTGGCATCCGGAATGGAAAGTGATGGAAAATGAGTTTTCATTGTCGATGTTCAGGGCATTTGGTGTCGCTTGCAGAAATTTCGCCGCAGCAAAGCTGGGTGATGCATGAACGACATGGTCCGGATACAAAAGTGGCTGACGGACCATCAGATGGAGGACGTCGAAGCGTTCGTGCCGGACATGGCCGGCGCAGCCCGAGGCAAGGTCCTGCCGGCTGATAAATTCGGCATGGGTGAACTCAAACTGCCGGAAGGTATTTTCGCCCAGACAGTGTCAGGGGCGTATGTCGACAACCAAGACAACGTCGAGGACCGGGACATGCTGTTGCGGCCTGATCCAGATACGGTGCGGCCGGTGCCCTGGATTGCCGATCGTACTGCGTCGGTGTTCCTGGATTGCGTCGATCGTAACGGTGATCCCGTAGAGGCGTCTCCGCGGTTTGTCCTTCGCCGAGTCCTAGATTTATACCGGAAGAAAGGTTGGCGGCCCGTTGTCGCGCCCGAAGTCGAGTTCTACCTGATTAACCCGCATTCGGATGTCAATCGGGAAGTCGAACCGCCCGAAGGGAGACTCGGCTGGACCGAGACGTCGAAACAGCCGTACAGCATCGATTCAATGAATGATTTCGAAGCGTTCATGAATGACGTCTACGCCTATTGCGAGGTTCAGGGCATCCGCATCGATACCGTGTCACAGGAGATGGGACCGGCCCAGTTTGAACTGAATTTTCTGCATGGCGACGCGATCGATCTCGCCGACCAAGTGTTCTTGTTTAAGCGTACGGTAAGGGAAACTGCCATTGCGCATGAGATGCATGCGACTTTTCTTGCGCGCCCGATGTCGGAGGAGGCGGGCAGTGCCCTGCATATCCATCAGAGCGTCGTCGACGCAGATGGCAAAAATGTCTTCTCGACAGACGATGGCGAACCGAGCGAGCTATTCATGTCGTACATCGGTGGGTTGCAAAAGTACATGCCCCAGGCATTGCTTCTTTTTGCGCCATATCCGAATTCCTACCGTCGATTTCTCAGCCACTGGGCCTCCCCGGTGAACCTCGGCTGGGCGATGGACAACCGTACGGTTGGTCTGCGCGTGCCGGATTCGGTTCCGGAAGCGCGCCGCGTCGAGAACCGATTGGCCGGTTCCGATGTCAATCCTTATCTTGCGCTGGCCGGTACGCTCGCCTGTGGCTACCTGGGAATGATCGAAGGTGCGAAGCCGGACGACCCGGTCGAAGGCAGCGCGTACGATCTGCCGTTCAGCCTGCACCGCGTCCTCTACGAATCCATAGACGCTTTCGAGGGAAGTCAGCTATTGCGACGTACGCTGGGTGACAAATTCGTGGATATTTATTCCGAGATAAAGAAGCACGAATGTCGCGAATTCCAGGAAATCGTCACGCCTTGGGAACGTGAAGTGCTGATGTTCAATGTCTGACATGCCGCTTTTTTTGTCCTGTATTTCAGGATGTGGAGCGAGGGTGACGTAACTATTATGCTCGGCTAGCATCGTCCAGACATCTTGCAGCCGTCGGCTGCGTGGGGAAGCCAATGGTCACAGCAGGACACCGCTCCCGGGAGGAGTGGCAGGAACTCGACAGACAGCATTATCTGCACCCGTTTACCGACCACAAGGAACTGGCTGAGCATAAGAGCCGCATTATTACCCGGGCCGACGGAATCTATATCTACGATGCCGATGGCAACGAAATTCTGGATGGTATGTCGGGACTCTGGTGCGTCAATGTCGGCTATGGTCGTAACGAACTGGTTATCGCCGCAGAGAAGCAACTCCGCGAACTGCCGTATTACAACAGTTTCTTCCAGTGCGCCCACCCGCCTTCTATCGAACTCTCGAAAATTCTGGATGAATTGACGCAACCGCAGTTCAGCCGAGTCTTCTATACTGGTTCCGGTTCCGAATCCATTGACACGATGTTGCGCATTGTCTGGCGTTACTGGGATCTCATGGACCAGCCTGATCGCAAGATCGTAATTGCACGCAAGAATGCCTACCACGGTTCGACCGTTGCCGGCGCGAGCCTCGGCGGCATGGAGCCGATGCACAAGCAGGGAGGTGTACTTCCGTATATCGAGCATATCGACCAGCCTTACTGGTTTGGCAGTGACCGTTCGATGACGCCGCATGAGTTCGGCGTCTACGCTGCCGGCCTCCTCGAAAAGAAGATCGAGGCGCTGGGCGCAGACAAGGTTGCTGCATTCGTCGGTGAACCGATTCAGGGCGCGGGTGGAGTCATCATCCCACCGGAGAGTTACTGGCCTGAGATCCAGCGAGTCTGCGATCACTACGGTATTCTGCTGGTTACCGACGAGGTCATTTGCGGCTTCGGCAGGCTCGGCGAATGGTTTGGTGCCGATTACTATGGTGTGAAACCTGACCTGATGACGTTTGCTAAGGCGGTAACTTCAGGATATCTGCCGCTCGGCGGTGTCATGGTGAGCGACATGGTGGGCGACGTCCTGATCGACAAGGGTGGCGAGTTCTATCATGGTTATACTTACTCGGGGCACCCGGCGTCATG
>CAZWEW010000059.1:0-12089 GCA_964633055.1 uncultured Woeseia sp.
TGGCCGCTACACGCATAACCTGTGTAAAAAAGGTGCCTTCAGGAATGGTCTTCAGACGCATTGGAATTCCTTATCACAAGGTTTCACTGTACACCCGGACATCGACCCGGACACGCTTGCCGGACCGAGAATAATCCAGCTGATTTAACCGGCGAGGACTTCCGGCAATACTTTTGCAAACTGCTGCATTTCCTCGGTCGTGCCCATCGTCACTCGTGCCCAGTCCCGCCGCGGCGGAAAAGGTCGTGCTGTATTCACGCCCTTGGCCTGCATTTTCTGCTTGAATTCCTCATGCTCCATCCCGGGGTCAAGAAAGATGAAGTTTCCGGCGCCCCGAGCATAGTCCAAGCCCAGCGAGTCACACAGATCGAAAACCAACTGTCGACCTTCTGCTGCTTTTTGTCTACAGAAATCGTGAAATTCGTTTTGTTGCAAGCTTATTGATGCGGCCTGTGCACACAACGGACCCATGAATCGACACATCCTGTGTGCGATAAGCCGGGCAGATATATCTGGTCGGGCAACGCTGTATCCAATCCGCATACCAGCGAGGCCGTGGATCTTTGAAAAGGTCCTGCAAACGATGATGTTCAAATCGTCCTTGACCAAATCGAGCATGCCGTCACGCTCGAAGTTATCGGTGAATTCAAGGTAAGCCTCGTCGACCAGCACCATCGTCTCCCGGGGTACCGATCTGCAGAAATCGCGTAGTCTGTCGCTATCAACAATGGTGCCTGTCGGGTTGTTGGGGTTGACGATGTACACGAGACCCGTGCTTTGTGTCGTATGCTGATCGATTGCATCGAGGTCAAATCTTAATTCGTTATCGACCGGGACGTAGATAACTTCGCGTCCGATGTTCTTCGCATACGTGGGAACCGCGCTGTAGCTCTGATCAGCGGTGATGACATGCCTATCCTTTGCTGTGTAAACAAGGGTCGACGCGTTCAGTAGCTCGGTCGAACCCGTACCGATCACTATGTGATCCACCGATACGCCTTCTTTTTCCGCAATTTGCCGACGCAGTTCCCGTTCCATCGAAAAACCGTAGCGGTTTATCGCCTCGACGGTATCGTGCAACGCTTCGGCGACCGCCGGTGCAGGGCCGTAAGGATTCTCGTTGCCGGAGAGATCTGCGATACCAGCGACTTTTCTCTCTGCCATAGCCAAGCGCACACCTGATCCAGCAAGCGCCAAGCCGGCTGCCGATACTCCACCCAACCTGATCAAGTCACGCCTGTTAATACTCATCGGATTCTCCGTCAGTTTTACCTTAGTGTGCCGCACCCGGTTCAGCCATGGTATGCGTGTTGATCTGTGACACCGCTTTAAGATTGATACGTACATGCGGATGGATCCCGCAGATCTTTTTCACTGTGTTTTCCGGTCCGCCTTTGTTCCCGCAATCGTACAGTGATGAAACCAAATAACGCCAGTGCACAACAAATTTCATTTCGCAGAATATCGGCCGTGGTTGCGCGACTCAACGAGTGAAGTTTTGTCATTCTTTCTTTTCGTGTAGTTTACTGATTCTGTTTCTCGCACTCGGTGGCGCTCGCCTAGAGGATGGTTTTAGCTATGAACCTGTATGCAAGGCTGGGAGCGGTAGCATACGTCCTGTGGGGCCTGTTGCACCTGCAGGCTGCACGGCTGGTTTACATGCTCGGAGATTCGCTCGAACCCGGCATGGTGCAGGGGCGCATCTACCAAGACGCATTTAACCTACTTTTTTTCGCACTGTTCGGCATTGCGGTAGCGGTAATGCTCAATTGGAAAAACAGCCGATCTGGCTACTGGCTTAACCTGATAGTCATCAGCGCTGCAGACATCGGGTTCATCGTCTATGTCTTACTGCCCGGCTATGTGCCACTCGTCCCCGGTGGCCTAGGACCCCTGTTATGGATCTTAGCTGTGGTCTTTTCGACACTGGGATTCCGGCAAACGAAACCAGAACCGTCGGTGGCCTTATAACCACCGCATCTCAGCGTACAACGGCTATGAACTTTCCGGTTATTCTTCTTTCAATGTCCAGGAAAAGCCATCCGGAACCGTGCAATCAAATGGCTGTACCTCTTCACCTGGAACCCAGACCATGTAACCGTCGAGCAACACCGGCTCGGTAAACACTTCCGGGTCCTCGGCAACAGCTTCCCAGTCCAGCCGTGTCTCGTCTTCGCTAAGCGTATATCGCTCAACAATCTTCAGGTTACCGCTTTGTGGCGTGCCCAGATCGTCGAAAAAAGGATAGTTGATTCGGTCCGTGTGAATGACCAGTACTTTATCTTCCCAATGCCCGGTCGAATATCCCAATGGCGACGGGGCGGCGTTTTCTCTGCCGGATGCATCGTTCATATAAATCCTGCGCAGTCCGTCCCATACCTCCAGGTGCATGACAATGTCATCACCATCTTTATAGAATTCCATTGGATATGGATTGTCCATAATGACCGGCATTCCTGCAGAAATGCAGGTCAATGCGGGATCATCGACCAGCGGATTGTAAGCTCCTACCACCGCCTGCGCTCCCTTCGTCAGCGGCCATTTGGGAATACCCAGTCCCAGATCGCGAGTCGGTTTTTTGCGCGGCGTCCAGACCCGAAAAATACCATCCGCGACTTCCTTTTCTGCCTCAATCTCTGCGGCTTCGCGCAACCTGGACCCGTCCGCTACCGGTATGGCATCGATAAGTCCTGCTCTAGCGGCCGAACCCGGAAAAAGTGCGACCATCTGACCGCTTGGCAGCGTTATTGCAGAGGCAACCATCGTTTTTTGTCCGCGCCTGGAAACCGGGCCGGTCACGATAACCGTATCTCCTTCCTTAATAGATTCCCGGTCGATGCCCAGCCGGCGCAGCAAGTTGACGGCGCTGGCCTCAAGCTGCCAGACCTCCGGTTCGCCGTCGGCGCCGGTTGTTTCAATTTTTAGTTGCACATGTGGATTAACCCACCGAACCGCCACGAGGGTTCCCGTCAACTCTCTTACATTCGTATAGTCGTACAATGACGATATGGAATGGTGGGAAACAGCAACAGACGAAAAAAGAATTGTGACGCCGATTGCAAGAATCCTAAACATCGAATCACTCCGGTTGACTTAGTCGGCGGCGAAACAATAAAAGAGACCCACACTGGCATTCCTTTCCAGAGCGTCCTGGCTGCAGCCCAGTGTGTAGTGAGCAGAATTCCAGAGGGTACCTTCCTCGCCCAACTGGCTGTCGAAGTGCCCAACACGCGCACGTCCGTCTCCGCCGGTCCAGGCCGAACAAGTCGCGGGATCACCCGTCGTGTGCTCCGGTATACCCGCTTTCCCTTCCTGAACCAGCGCGAGTGTGCCGTCAGACTTGCTACCTGTCAGCATATCATGCGTCGCATTTTCCTCGTCTTCGAGACCGGGAATCCTCCCACCGGATTCTGAGAAAGAATTCCAGGTCATAACGTTGTCATTGTTGTCATGAAGATCAGTCAGGTCTGTCGCAATGAGTTGACCCCAATAGTTGTACCAGGGGCCCGTACCAATGCGGTCGCGTGCGTTTTCGGTCGATGTGCTCAGGTAGGCACGCCAGATACGGTTGCCCGTACCGGCTGCTTCCGCCAGCGACTGGCAATGTGCATCGGCACCCGCCAACCCACCCAGATCCGCGCCATTGCCAATATTGCGGCTCGTAACGAAAAAGCTCATGACGGCATCTTCACTATCATGAGCAAACACGAACCCAGAATACGATACCGCTATCGTCATCTTTAAGAGCAAAATTAACGCCTTGTTCATTTCAATTACCTCTTTTTGTTCTGGAACTCGACTAGGACTGCTCGCGGGCAACCCCTTTGGCTTTGTTACTGCGATTTAAACAAACACACCGTAACGGACCATCAATTGTCTTTATTGTAATCGAAAGATAGAAAATGCTATCTGTAACTGACTAACGGTGCTGGACAAGGAGCGCTGGCCCATTGTCTCCCCGCAGCAAAAAAGCGACGCACCCCTGCGTTTCTCAGAGGTCGATGGGGTCAAGTTGGGGCAGCGATTCAACCATCTCATGCCGAAAGTAGCGGATCCGCAATACCTGCCTCATCGAACCCTTTTGCCCGCAACTCGCATGCAGGACAGGTGCCGCACGGTGGACGTGACCCCTCGTAGCATGTGTGAGTATCTGCCATTGCCGCTAGGCCGCCCACCTCTTTAGCCAAGAGTACGGTTTTTTTCTTCGACAGATGCATTAACGGCGTGTGAATTTCGAATTCGGCCCCCATCCCTAGGGATATAGCCTCCTGAAGCGCTTTGATAGTCTCCTCTCGACAGTCCGGGTAGCCGCTGTAGTCTGTTTGAGCGACACCGGTCACCAAGTGCTTGATCCCCCTTTGATAGGCAAACGCGGCAGCGAACGTCAGAAAAATCAGGTTCCTGCCTGGAACAAAGGTCGACGGCAGATCTCGGTTCACTTCCGATTCAACGACAATAGTCACCCGTTCATCAGTCAATGCGCTTCCGCCAAGAGCTCCGAATGTGTCTATTGGCAACAACGCATTTCGCACTCCGGCCTTCGATGCAATTTTTTCGGCGCACTCAAGCTCAATGCGGTGACGTTGACCGTAGTCGAACGTGACCGTCTCGACCGCATCCGAGCCAAATTTATCAATTGCCCAATAGAGGCAAGTGGTCGAATCCTGTCCCCCGGACAGAACTACAAGTACTGAATTTCCCAACTTTTATCCAAGAGGTATTTGAACTGAATTGAACTGCAATCTTAGATCCTAAATAACAATAGGGGAATCTCTCGAAAATCGTCTCTATTCGGAGGTGCCAATCTATTCGATCGATTGGGGCACACTTCTTCTTTGTCATCATCGTTCCTCTTCAAGATAACGATGAGTCAAATGTCTCTCTTATTCAAACACCCTGATCTGTTCGACTACCGTTGACCTCGAAGCTGGAACTGTGGATAAGGTAAGAGAAACCAGACAATTGGAACTCTGTCAGCACAGCCATTTTTATACAGGGGAAACCTCGCAATAAGCCGTCTTTCGGTGCATCCTGATCAGCATCGGCAACCCGTAACTCCCTGCCCGCGAAGAAATAGGCTTTATCAATTGTGGAGGCACCAACGATGACAACAAAAACAATCCAGGTCATAAATTTCAACCTTGATGGAATTACCCATGATGATTTCCTGAATGTGGCTAACGAAGTCGCGCCGCATTTCGCCTAACTTCCTGATCTCGCGCTAAAGGTATGGCTATCCAATGAAACCAACAACACCTATGGCGGTGTCTATTCATGGGAAGGACAAGACGCTCTGGACGCGTACAGGGGCGGCGAACTCTATGCTGGCGCACTGGCCAATAACACGAATTTTTCCGGTTTGAAGGATCAGGGATTTGATGTGCTGGAAGGGCCTACTGCCGTCACGAGCAATCTCAATGAGGCAACGCCAACATATGTTCAGGTCATCAACTTCAACCTTGACGGCATCAGCCTCGATGAGTTTATGGATGTCGCGAACGGCGTGGCATCTGACTTTGCGGCCCTTCCGGGGCTCATTGCAAAGTCTTGGCTCTCTGACAAGACGAACAATACCTATGGCGGCGTGTATCTGTGGGAGACGCAAGAATCCTGTGAAGCCTACCGCAACGGAGACCTGTACGCCGGCGCACTGACCAACAATCCTGCTTTCAGCAACCTCACTGATAGAGGTTTCGATATTCTCGAGGGACCAAGCAGAGTCACCTACATGAAGTAACCCGAAACCCACGACTTAGTCTATGCAGTTTTATTGGTGCTTTGAAGTTTATGTGTTCACAAATACCGGGGTAATTGCGTATTCACCGCAAAGTCTTGGCAGCCCCGCGAATTGAACGGGCTGGCTGCCAAAATAATCGAGCTAATTGCCACGCAGGGTCAGTGACTTCAAATTCGGGTCCGCGAGAATATCCTCTTCCGTGTACGGTAATTGAAGCCACTCACCCCGAGCATACAGTTCCGTCTGGTCAGCGTAGTGTGGAGAATCGGATTCCGGCGACTGCGAGTAGGTCAGGATGCCGCGTGCGTCCGGGTCACCGTCGTCATTCCAGGTGACGACCTGAATATAACTGTTGCCCTGCACGATGGGTGTGTAGCCCTTGCCGTCGGTGAACCCGGTATTGATGTAACTGAACATGCCGTGCCGGCCCGGCCCGCCGGGCACCGGGATACGAACACCGTTACGTTCCGCGAACTGCACCTCACCCCACGGCGCGCCCGCCTCGACGTCAGCAGACAACAGTCGCTCCTGCGCCGCGACCAGCGCGTCGCGAACAGCAACGCGGACGGCCTTGTTCCCCGTTGCAATGCCACGCGGCGTGTTCACCGGGTCGCCCGCATCGAATGGCACCGCGTAAATACCCTCGATGTTGCGCGCGGTCTCCCAGAACTCGGTCCACACCTGCATGCCGCGGCTGCCGACGTTCGCCGCACGATCCCAGTCCCGCAGTACTTCACAGCCCACCAAGAGTTCGCTGTCCTCCGCGCAGATTGAGAGCACGTCGTCGAGCAGTAGCTCGGCGCCAAAATGCCGGTGGCTGAACAGCAACGACTGGATATCTTCGGTCTCCAGCTTGCCGTTCTGTTCGAGGCGTTCGTTGAGATAGACGAGGCCTGCGCGGGTTCGTAGGGTGCGCGCCGTTTTTTCCGGGCCGATCGTCGGCAGGTAGCCCTCGAGTGGCTCGTCAGGATTAGACAGCCAGTAGCTATCGTTTGAGTTCGTAAAATAGCGTGTGCTGGTGGCGCGTGGCATTTCTTCGGCCGGCAGGTTTCCCGGCACTGCACTGCGCGGGTCCGATCGCCATTCACATTTCGCTGTCGATCCGTCCAGTATGATGAGCTGCGGCGGCAGCCCCGCGACGTTTCGGCGACAGTTCGCAAGGATGTCGCCATCGAGATATGGTGTCGCCGAAATGTCCGCATAGAAAGCTTTACCCTGGCGATCGGCGGCAATCGTGTTGACGAAGTAAACACCCTGTTCGCTGATCGCTGCTTCAACGTCGGCTACGGACGTCGCCTTCTGCAGCGCCTCGTAGCTAGTGAACGCCGCGTCGTTGTCCAGGATGGCATCTCGTACTGCGTAAGCACTCGTCCGGGTCCACGGCAATTCGTCACTCGCGAGCACTGGGCCAAAATGCGTCAGGTATATATCTTCCTCGCGGCTGCCATCGTTGAGCGGCACCGAAACCCGGACATGCTCGATGTCGCGGTATCCGTCTCCAAATCGATACTGCATCGGGTTATCGGGATTCAGTTCGAGCTCGAACAACGTTAGGCGAAGGGCGGTGGACACAGTATGAGTCCAGGCAACGTCCCTGTTGAACCCGATCACGATAAAGTTTCCGGCCAGAAGACTGGCGCCCATCGTGTCCAACTCTCCCGGAATCGTCGTGTGGATCATGTGAAAGCGGGCCGGGCCTTGCCACGGATAGTGGGGATTTCCGAACAGCATGCCTTTACCCGAAGTGGTTAAGTCGCTGCCCAGCGCAATCGCATTGCTACCGATCCCGGGCTCAATGTCGTAATCGAGCGTCAGCGCAGCAACCGGCTCGCCGGGGGGCGTTGCGGCCGCGATTCCGGCCGTGAAGTTACCGGTGCCATAGCGAATGCCAAACGCGATGAACATTCGGCCGAGCTCGATGGCGTTGATCGGCCGCACCCATTCCTCACCGGCACAGGATACCGGCAGGTTGTCGCGCTTGTCCTTGATGAACCGGTTGTAACCGGCGACAAAACCGGCGCTGTAGCTTTTCATGTTCTCCGACATGGCCGCGGCATTCTTCTCTGCCCTATCTACCGTGACGAGGGCACGATGGAACGTGTCACTGGCGACGTTTTCGTCGGACGCGCCGAAGTCGACCGACATGGTGCCATTTGATCTGGAAACTTCGCGTGCAAACACGCAAATGCCGTCGGTGGCCGTCGCGTAGGCGAATCCATAACCGAGGCTTCCCCAGTCGTCTGCCGTCACGTGCGGAATGCCGTAACTGGTCCAGCGAATATCGACGTTGTAACGGTCGCGAGATTCGTCTGCGCAGCCTGCCAGCACTGCCACTGCGAGCAGCAAGAGAACCTTGTTTTTCATTGTTGTTTCCGGGAATAACGAGCTTGCGAAACAGCCTACCGAAATCAGCCTTCCCACGCTATTTTGGCGGCGGCGAACCTACAGGCCGACCACAGAGTCTGTCCACATAACATAATGAATCGGTTGCAGTGAGGCCTGAATCCCGGCGCGCGCGACCTTTTTCATTTGCGGACAGAGGATGCATGGCCGCAGAAACCATGATTGGCTTCCTGACCTCTATTGAAGCTGTTCGACCAGCGAGTTCCGCAGAATCTTGTTCAAAGCATTGCGCGGCAAGGCTTCGATCGTCACCAGCTTTTCCGGCCATTTGATTTTTGCGACGCCTTTACGTGCGAGGAAATCCGTTACGGAATCGAGGTCAATGGTCGCACCTTCATTCAGCACGGCAAAGAGCGCGATTCTTTCCCCGAGGATATCGTCCGGATAACCACAGACTGCGCACTCAAGAATATCTGAATGGTCTTGCAGTACGGTATCGAGTTCTTCCGGCGAAATTTTCATACCACCCCGGATAATAATGTCCTTGCAGCGACCGACAAACTGGTAAAAGCAGTTCTGCGGGCCGGCTATCTGGAACAGGTCTCCGGTTCTGAAGAAACTATCCTGCGTGAAGACGCCGGCGTTGTCATGATCTGATTTGTAATAACCGTCAAATACCGTCGGGCCGCTTATGCAAAGTTCGCCTGGCATGCCCGGCTCCGTAATCTCCTCACCACTATCAAGGTTGGTGAGCCGGGTGCGGATCATGGCAGCAAGCCTGTTATCCCATTCGTGCTCGGGCCGCCCAAACCGGGGGAAGTAACCGGCCCGGTCCTCGGGATCGGGAATATCGATAGCGTTTCCGACAAGTGCCGCACCCTCGTTCGAGCCAAACAGGTTGGTCACCTTGGTATCAAAATGATCCTCGAACCCGCGAATCATCGACGGCGACAGCGGCGCGCTGCCAGAACCGATCGTGTGCAGGCTGGACAGGTCAAAGGCCTGCTGAATCGTTTCTCTGTCCACGAGCAACTTGTTAAGGACAGCCGGCGGCGCAATCGTGTAACTGATTTTCTCACTCTGAATCTGTGACAGGAACACTACTGGGTCGAACGGATGATGCAACACCATCAGGTTCCGTAGTTTGAGCCAGTAATAGAGGAACCCACCGATGGCGGCCATATTGATGAACGGAAACGGGTTGAGCATGATGTCGTCCGGCACGAGCCTCACGGAGTCTTCGCTGGCCAGCGTCGACGACAACCAGTGGTTGTGGCTGCGCGGAACGCCCTTCGGCGTACCCGTCGTCCCGGATGTCCAGCAAATCGTGAAAATATCGTTGGCGTCGTGAACGAGTCCCGACACATATTTGGCGAAGGCCGCGCGCGCGGATTCAACGTCCTGACCCAGGCAAAGCCGGTCGTCGGCGCCATTCCGAAGAAGAAGCGCCCGGCAATCGTCGTTCAGGTGGTCCGCATGACGTTTGCCGTAGTCGTCGTCCTTGAAGCATTCAAAAGCGACGTAGGCCTTGGGCTCGATAACCTTCGTGACATGCGCGAGCTCGAAAGGGCCGTATTGCATCGCGATCGGGCTAACGATGAGCCCAAGCCTAGCGGCTGCGAGATAAACGAGAACGATCTCGGCGCAATTCGGCAACTGCACGAGGATCTCGTCGCCCTGGCGCAGCCCCGCGGCATGCAGCGCCGTCGCCAGCTCTGTCGTAGCAACATCCAGCTCGCCGAAGGTGTACCGCAACGCGGACCCGCCAACGAGTGCTTCTCGGTTGGGCGGGTCAGCCAAAGCTGGTCGGCCGGCAGCGTCAGCGACTGCCTCACTGAACAAGCTGTTCAGAGTATCCGTGCCCCACCAGCCTTTGCTCGTATAATCTTCAACCAGGTGTTGTGGCGTCGTTCTCATAATCCGTCCCAATCGAGTGAAACTGCCGTGTGAATCCCATTCAAGCCAGAGTATGCCGCAGTTGCAACAAAGTTGACCGGCCTCGGCTCGGTCATGTTGCACCAGGCTATTGCGAAAGCACGCGATACCACCTGTTCTTCACAGGACCCGGTTCAGACCCGTTCGACAATCATCGCGGAACCAATACCGCCGCCGGCCTGAGCGACGACGATACCCAGCTCACCATCGCACTGCGCCAGTTCATGCACCAGTGTCGTTAGCAGGATCGCTCCAGTTGCGCCCATCGGGTGCCCCATCGCCAAGTGACCGCCGTTGACGTTAAATTTGTCAGGATCGGGACCATAGTCGCGTTCGAATTTCAGCGGCACGGCGGCAAATGCCTCCATGAATTCGATGCGATCGAAATCGCCGATTTGCAGGCCGGTCTTCGCCATCAACCGCTCCATGGCCTTGAAGCCGGCGGTCAGCTGCAGAACCGGATCGTCCGCCGTTTCCGCCATGGCAACGATTCTTGCTCGCGGCTCCAGACCCGCTGCCTCACCAGCCTCGTGACTGCCGAGCAGGATCAGCGCCGCACCGTCCGCCATGCCCGGACAATTGGCGATGGAATGCACGTGATTGATCAACTCGAGGTCACCATGCTCTGCGAGCATCGCCGCATCGAAGCCCATCGCGCCCTGCTCCGCGAATGCTGGCTGCATCGCCGCTAGGGCATCGACCGTCAGGTCTTTCCGGACAAGTTCGTCCCGATCAAGCAGTACGTTCCCCGCCGTATTCCGTACGGGTTCGACGCTGGCCGCGTAAGCGTCGTTCTGCCATGCAGCATGCGCGCGCTGGTGCGATAACAGGGTCACCGCGTCGAGTTCCTCCTTGGAATAACCTTCCAGCGTAGCAATCAGTTCGGCCCCCATGACAGGAGGCGCCCATTTGATGCCCCGCATGAGTTCGACGTTGCTGTAGTAATCGGCCTTGTCTGCCAGGAAACCCACTTGCGACAAGCTTTCGACACCGCCTGCAAGTTGCAAACCGCGCTCGCCCGACCTCGTTTTTGTCGCCGCGTCCGCTACCGCCGTCAGTCCCGACACGCAGAAGTTGTTCAGGCTCTTCGCCGGCACGCCGTCGGAGAGTCCCGAAGCAAGCCGGCTGACCAGTGCGATGTGTCCGCCCTGCGCGCCAACCTGGCCGACGCAGCCCAGTGTCAGGCAGGCGACATGATCGCCCATGCCCGGATTGCGCTGTTCAATGGCCTCGATCAGGCCGACAACCAATTGATGTGGACGTACTGCCGACAGGGCCCCGCCTGGCTTGTCACCTTTCGCTGGCCTGCCCATGCCACGCGGTGTGCGCAGGGCATCGAATATAAATACGTCGGCCTTACTCAAGCGACACCAACGATGAAGGACACGTTAGTCGTGCCCGACCCACCGACGTTATACGTCGCGATAGTCTTTGCGCCGGCAACCTGCATGTCGCCTGCCTGCCCGGTAGTCTGGCACGCCGCGTCCAGCAGCATCCGCACACCGGTCGCGCCGACGGGATGGCCCTGGCCGATGAGCCCACCGGACGGATTGATCGGCAGGTCACCTTCCATCGCAATGCGACCGGACTCGACCGCCTGCCATGCTTCTCCTGGCGCAGTCAGGCCAAAATGCTCGATCGCCATGTATTCGGTGATCGAAAAACAGTCGTGGGTTTCGATCGCGTCTAGATCCTCAGGACCAGCGATTCCGGCACGCGCATAGGCATCGGTAATCGCCCCGCGCGTCGACGGCAGCACGTAACCGCCATCGCAACTTTCCTTGAGTTTGGTGTCCAGCATCATCGGCGCTGTCCTGTGACCCCAGCCCTTGATGTAAGGCAATGCATCCAGGGCCAGTCCACGCTCGCGAGCGTATTCCGCCGCTTTCTGCTCGCTCGCGAGAATGAGGACTGCCGCCCCGTCGGTGACCTGCCCGCAATCCTGCTTGCGCATCCTGCCCTCGATGACCGGATTGGCCTCGTCATCCTGCGTGAAACTCTCTTCGGTGAACTGCCACTTCCTCGTCTGTGCGTTCGGGTTGTTCCTGGCGTTGCCAAAATTGATTTTCGAAAT
>CAZWEW010000060.1:0-12078 GCA_964633055.1 uncultured Woeseia sp.
ATCGCAACCGCGATCATACTGGCCAACCTGCAGGGGCCCAAGCTGACCGTTATCTTCGGGGTAGAGACAACTCTCGGTGTCATTTTCTATTCGGGCATCTTCTTCGCGACGGACGTGCTAAGTGAAAACTACGGACATGCGGAAGCTAGGAAAGCGGTCCGCATGGGTTTTGCTGTCAGTCTCATCGTGCTCATCATGCTGAGTCTCGCCATGCTGTACCTGCCAAGCGACCGCCCGAACACCGCCGAGTTTTCCAACGACATCCACAATGCTTTCAGCACGATCCTTGACTTTACGCCACGCTTCATCATCGGTTCACTACTGGCGTACTACATTAGCCAGAGCTTCGATGTCTGGGCCTTTCACAGGATACGCAGGCTTACGGGCGAAAAATGGCTGTGGCTGCGCAATAACCTGTCGACGATGGGCTCGCAAATTCTCGACACGGCAATTTACTCTCTGGTTGCCTGGTGGGGCACGGTCGACCTAGTGACGGCATTGAAACTCGGCGCAGCGAAGTATGTGTTCAAACTAGCCATCGCAATGATCGATACCAGCTTCATATACTGGGCTCGTTCAATGTTTCGAAAACACCACATCCCGACTGTGCAAACCGGATGAAGGGACGGTATGATTTTACGTCATGACTGACTGGCAGCCATCCGGTGTCATAACGATCACGACCGATTTCGGACACAAAGGTCCGTTTGCGGCAGTCATGACCGGCGTCATCACCAAACGCTTTCCCGATGCTCGCATCATTGATCTCGCGCACGACATACCGGCTCACTGGCCACCCGAAGCCGGTTTCTGGCTGAGCCGTTCGTATCCCTATTTCCCCGACGGAACCGTGCACATTGCTATTGTTGATCCCGGCGTAGGAACCGAACGAGAGATTATCGTCGCGCAAAAAGATCGACACGTGTTCATCGCACCGGACAACGGGTTACTGGCACCTATACTCGAAAAAGCAGAACGGATCTACCGGCTAGACCAAAACCGGCTCGCCGAACAGGGACTCAGAAAGTCCAGCCCGACATTTCAGGGGCGTGACATCTTTGCGCCTGTGGCGGCCGAGATTGCCGCGGGACGGCTCATCCTTGACGACATCGGCGTCGAATTCGCTAACTGGACACCGGGGTGGCTGGAAGATCCCGATGTTCAGGCCAATCGCGTAACGGGCATCATCGTCACGGTCGATGCGTTTGGAAACCTGATCAGCAATATCGATGCAAAACTCCTCGACGACCTTGAAAACCCGAAGGTCGAGATTGCCGGTCATCGCATCGACATGAAAACAACTTACGGCCACGCCAACCCCGGAGACTATCTTGCGCTGGTCAATTCTTTCAATGTCCTCGAGGTGGCGCGCGCTGAAGAGAGCGCCGCTGACGGGCTTGGGTGCGAACGCGGTGCGCCTGTCGCGGTGACGGGCACCCCGACGAAGTCGGACGCCTGATTACGAACTCCTACGACCGCTTCGAAGCGGATTGGGTATCCGCCGCCAACGCCTGTTTTTCGATTTTGGCCCAGGAATCCCTAAGCGGCAAGATCCGGTTGAACATCGGTTTTTCTGCTGTGTGATCGACAATATCGGTCCTGAAGTAGCCGAGCCTTTCAAACTGAACCGCCTCTGCGGCTTCAGACAGGGATGGCTCAAGCCTCGCATCACAAACTTCCAGCGAATTAGGATTCAGGTGCGCGTGCACGTTGGCGTCTGCGCCAGGATCTGGAATCGTAAACAGGCGATCATAAAGCCGTACCTCCGCCGGTATCCCGTGTTCTGCAGATACCCAGTGGATCGTCCCCTTGACCTTTCGATCGCTGGAACCACTGCCACTCTTGGTGTCCGGATCAATGGTGCATCGTAATTCGACGACATTGCCGGCATCATCCTTGATTACCTCTTCGCATTTAATAATGTAGGCAAATCGCAACCGCACCTCGCCACCTGGTTTCAAACGGAAGAATTTGCGGGGTGCCTCTTCCATGAAATCATCCTGTTCGATATAGAGTTCACGGGTGAAAGGCATCTCCCGCGTACCAAACTCCGGACGATTCGGATGATTAACCGCCGTCATCGCTTCAGTCTCATCTTCCGGGTAGTTTTTGAGCACAACCTTCAATGGTTTCAACACGCCCATCCGGCGCACGGCATGGTGGTCCAGATACTCGCGGACACTGTTTTCCAGCACTCCCATCTCGATCAGGTTTTCCTTTTTGGTGACGCCGACTCGACCGATAAAATCCCGAATGGCCGGCGGCGGAAAACCCCGCCGCCTCATGCCAGCCAGAGATGCAAGCCTGGGATCATCCCAACCGGACACGACACCCTCTTCCACCAGTTGATTCAACTTTCGTTTACTGGTCAGCGCATACGCCAGGTTCAGCCGGGAGAACTCGATCTGCCGCGGACGATTCGGCGGCTCGAGTTGATTGAGAAACCAGTCATACAGCGGACGATGATCTTCAAATTCAAGCGTGCAAAGCGAATGTGTAATGCCCTCGAACGCATCGGACAGACCGTGCGCGAAATCATACATCGGGTAAATATTCCATCGATCACCGGTGTTCTGGTGACTGACGTGCCGAATGCGGTAAAGCGCAGGGTCGCGCATGTTTATATTGGGTGACGCCATGTCGATTTTCGCGCGAAGAACGTGCGCGCCATCTTCGAACTCACCGACCTTCATACGCCGGAACAGGTCGAGATTCTCCTCGACCGATCGATCCCGGTACGGGCTGTTTCTTCCCGGTTCGGTGAGAGTACCGCGGTGTTCCCGTATCTCCTCCGCACTCAGGCTGTCAACGTATGCCATGCCCATCCCGATCAGTTTGATCGCTGACTCGTATAGCGGGTCAAAGTAATCGGACGCGTGGGTTAGGCTGTCCTCCCAGTCGAAGCCAAGCCAACGAACGTCGGCCTTGATCGACTCAACATACTCTTCGCTTTCCTTGCCCGGGTTCGTGTCGTCGAAACGCAGAAATGTGTGCCCACCGTTTTCCGCAGCAACACCGAAATTCAGACAAATCGACTTTGCATGCCCAATATGCAGGAAGCCATTAGGTTCCGGTGGAAACCGGGTGACAACGGAACTGTGTTTTCCACGCTCGAGGTCTTCCGCAATGATCTGGCGAATGAAATCTCTGGGCTCTGTTTCGCTCATGGTTAGGGCATTCAGTGACAAGCTGCGCAATTGTACGCACGTCCCGTTTCTGTACAATAGCGCGCGAATCGGATCGCGCTTCGGCACGCTAAAAAAATGCCAGAAATTCAGTTACCTGACGAATCCAAACGTCAATACGATAACCCCGTGACGGGCCTCGAAATTGCAGCCTCGATCGGCAAGGCGCTCGCACGCGACGCCGTGGCGGTCCGCGTCGACGGCGAGCTATGGGACCTGGCCCGGGCCATCGATCGCAATGCAGCCGTCAAAATCGTAACCCGTGGCAGCGAAGACGGGCTCGAATTGCTGCGTCACGATGCAGCACACGTGATGGCCGAGGCTGTCAAGGAGATTTGGCCGGAGACGCAAGTCACCGTCGGTCCGGCGATAGAAAACGGTTTCTACTACGATTTTTCACGCGAAGCACCCTTCACGGAAGACGAGCTTCAGGTTATCGAGAATCGGATGAAGGAGATTGTCGAGCGAAATGAACCCATCGAACGGCAAGTCTGGGACAGGGACGAAGCCATCACATTCTTTCGCGACCAGGGTGAAGAATACAAGGCGAAGATCATCGAGGATATCCCGGCCGGTGAAGTGATAACGCTTTACCAACAGGGAGACTTCATCGACCTTTGCCGAGGACCACACTTGCCGTCGACCGGTAAACTCGGCAAGGCCTTCAAACTGACTCGTGTTTCCGGCGCGTACTGGCGTGGCGACGCATCCAACGAAATGTTGCAGCGCATTTACGGGACCGCATGGGCAAATGACAAAGAACTGCGCACCTACTTGAGGCAACTCGAGGAAGCAGAAAAACGCGATCACCGCCGTCTCGGCCGGATCATGGACCTTTTCCACTTCCAGGAAGAAGCCCCCGGTGCCGTCTTCTGGCATCCGAATGGCTGGGGCCTCTACCAGAATCTGATTGCCTATATGCGCGAACAGCTGGCCATTGACGACTATCGCGAGGTGAATACACCCGAGATTGTGAGCCGTTCCCTGTGGGAAGCCTCCGGACACTGGGAGGCGTTTGGCGAAAACATGTTTACGACCGAAACAGTGGACGGTCGCCAGTATGCGATCAAGCCAATGAACTGTCCGGGCCACATCCAAGTGTTCAAGCAGGGCATCACCAGCTATCGCGACCTGCCTTTAAGACTCGCCGAATTCGGTAAGTGCCATCGGTACGAACCGTCGGGCGCTCTCCATGGCATGATGCGCGTACGCGCATTTACCCAGGATGACGCCCATATCTTTTGCACCACCGAACAGATCACGGATGAGTCGATTGGTGTCTGCAAACAGCTGCTGATAATTTATGATGCGTTCGGTTTCAGCGACGTGAGAATCAAGTTCTCGGACCGACCCGAAGTCCGGGTCGGGGCCGACGAGGTCTGGGACCAGGCTGAATCGGCACTCCTGAAAGCGCTCGAGGAGTCGGGACTCGACTACACACACAATCCCGGCGAGGGTGCATTTTACGGTCCCAAACTGGAATTCGTGCTACGCGACGCAATCGGTCGAGAGTGGCAATGCGGTACATTGCAGGTCGATCTGAACATGCCAGGCCGCCTCGGTGCCAACTATGTCGGCGAAGACGGCGAGAAACATACGCCCGTCATGCTGCATCGTGCGATATTCGGTTCACTGGAACGATTCATCGGCATCCTGCTCGAGCACCATGCCGGCAACCTGCCACTGTGGCTCGCCCCCGTGCAGGCGCGCGTATTGACGATTACATCAGACGCGGACACTTATGCGCAGGAAGTCGTGGACCGATTACTGCGAGCAGGTATCAACGCCGACGCCGACATCCGCAACGAAAAGATCTCCTACAAGGTTCGCGAGCACAGCGTCGCTAAAGTACCGGTGCTGCTCGCTGTCGGGCGGCGGGAAGTCGACGAGAAGACCGTGGCACTTCGACGTCTCGGATCAAAACACCAGACGGTAGTCAGCCTCAACGAAATAGTCGATGCGTTATCGAACGAGATTTTGAGTCGCGCCTAGGCCGCCGCGCGACGCGCTTTCGACCCTGATACAGGCCGGAGCGATGCTCAACCGGTCTCGGAGCAGGAAATCAGTCGCGCCCAATCAATCCGTCGCCGGGCATATTAATGCGCGATGCATCTCCGCAACAATCGAGAGTGCGATCGCAGCCGGTCCCCGGCCGCCAATTTCAAGCCCCGCCGGACCGTGAACCCGACCCCCGAGCAACTCACCAACATCATCGAGATCCTCGAGTAATCGGCAGCGCCGATCGGGTGGCCCCAGCAATCCGATGTAACGCATGTCCGTTCGCGCAAGCTGGGAAAGATAAGCACGGTCGCTGGCAAGATGATGACTCATGACGATCGCCGCGTCGAATCGATCGAGATCGGCTGTCTGGGCGATCTGATCTGCCGGCACACAGTAGACTTTCCTTGCCCCGTCGAAGTTACCGGTCTCAAGGTATGCCGACCTGTGATCCTGCACCGTGACGCGCCACCCCAGTTCGAGCGCGTATCGCAGGACCGGCTCGGCGTCGAGACCTGCGCCAAGGATGATGATGTTTGGCGGCGGCACCAGCGCAGCCACCAGAACTAGTGATGAATCGTCGGCATCACCAACTTCATGGATTGCGCTTTTCTGATTCTCAAGCGTCGCCTCGATCATCGGATCGAGGCAACCAGCCTGCGCTTTCCCGATATCCGAAAAGGCGACCTTCCCGTTAACGGTGACCAGCGTCGATGCAGGCACCCATGCGCTACTTCCGGACTGGATAACGGTCGCGGCAATCTCGGTGCGATCGCTGTCCAGCACACGCACCATCGTTCCAAAGGGCTCGTAATTTCGTCCGGGGTCGAGGTTCTGCAAGAATATGCGCATCAATCCATCGCATCCGACGCCGAGGCCCCACAGCTCCTCATCATTCTTCCCGAGATCATAAGTCACGGCCTGCGGGACACCCGTTTCGATAACTGCGCGCGCGCGCTCGGCGAGGTCACCCTCTAGACACCCACCCGACAGCATGCCCTGGAATGTCGTATCACCGGTTATCAGCATCTGCGCACCGGCTTTGCTGTAAGTCGATCCTTCCGTATCGTAGACCGTCGCCAAGACCAGAGGTCGCTTCTCTGCAGACCAGACTTCGAAGGCGTGGATGAGGGCCGCAGTCGTCATGCCGCCCAACTCCTGCCTGTCGTATCTTTCAGAAGCAAGGCTCCCAGTTCACTGAGGCTGGTCACGTTGTGCGCGGGAAGAAAGCGATCGACATATGGCAGAATTAACCGTATCCCGGCCTTCACAGCCTGTTATGCACTTCCGGATCGTTCAACGCGTTCCAGACAGCATCACGATCGGCGGCGATCAGGCACTCGCCGGATACTTCCATTTAATTCTCCGCAGTTCGAAGTGCAAAAAATGAAGAGTGCCGCGTCACGGCCGGTATCGCAATGGTATTCGCGGGGCAACAACACCTCACATCGTCGGCATCGAGAAATCGGCCCCCTTCCGAATGCCTGTCGGCCAGCGAGAGGTCACCGTCTTCAGGCGAGTGTAAAAGCGGACGCCCTCCATGCCATAGATCCCCATATCACCAAACAGCGACCGCTTCCAGCCGCCGAAACTGTGAAATGCAAGTGGCACTGGTATGGGCACGTTGACACCAACCATCCCGATTTCGATGTGATTCGCGAATTCCCTCGCGGCATCGCCATCGCGCGTGAAGATCGAAGTGCCATTGCCGTACTCATGCGCATTGATCAGTCCAATCGCTTCATCGAAGGTCTCAACACGAACCATTGTCAGGACCGGCCCGAATATTTCCTCCCGGTAAACGCGCATATCCTCGGTGGCATGATCGAATAGCGTGGGACCGAGGTAGTAACCTGGAAGCCCCGTAACGTCATGTTTGCGACCATCGACAACAAGTTTCGCCCCCTCTTCTTCTCCAATATCGATATAAGAACGCACCTTATCCAGGTGTTCGACAGTGATCAGAGGGCCCATGTCGTTATTGTTGTCCATGCCAGTGCCGATTTTCAGCTCATCGATTTTAGGCAAAAGGCTCTTCAGCAAGGGTTCTGCCGAATCACCGACCGTCACGATAGCGGAGATCGCCATGCATCGCTCCCCGGCCGAACCATAGCCCGCACCGACGAGTGCGTCAGCCGCCTGGTCCATGTCTGCATCCGGCATGACAACGAGGTGATTCTTGGCACCGCCGAGTGCCTGAACGCGCTTGCCGTTCGCCGACGCCGTCTTGTATACGTGCTCCGCAACCGGGGTCGAGCCAACAAAGCTGACTGTAGCAACGCGCTTGTCATTCAGGATCGAGTTCACGGCCACGTGGTCACCCTGAACAACGTTGAACACGCCTGGAGGCAGGCCTGCCTCCGCGAGTAGTTCAGCCCATTTCAGCGAACAGCCCGGGTCCTTTTCCGACGGCTTGAGGACAAAGGTATTGCCGCACGCAATAGCGATCGGGAACATCCACAACGGTACCATCGCGGGGAAATTGAATGGCGTGATACCTGCGCAGACACCCACGGGCTGACGCATCGAGTAGCTATCAACGCCTGTCCCGACCTGGTCATTAAATTCTCCCTTGATCAGGTGGGGGATACCGCAGGCAAATTCAACGACCTCGAGCCCACGCTGAACCGACCCGGCAGCGTCATGAAGAACCTTGCCGTGCTCCTCTGTAATCAGGCGTGCAATCTGGTCACGGTCGCGTTCGATCAGTTCCTTCAACTTGAACATGACCCGAGCACGGCGCAGAACCGGGGTCCGGGACCATGTCGACAGAGCGGCCTCCGCCGCTACGATAGCAGCATCGACATCCGATTCGGTCGACGTCACGACCCGGGCGCATAACTCGCCGGTTGCAGAGTTGTGAACGTCCCCGTATCGGTCAGACTGGGACTCCTGAATTTCGCCATCGATCCAGTTACCGACCATCCTGATTGCACCGGTTTTCTCGGCTTGACTTACCATGCCTGTTCCCGGTGTTACTGGTTGTGAAGCGCGCTACGAACAGCATCGACAACAATTGCAATCTGCGTTTTATCGATGATCAGCGGCGGCGAAAACGCAAGCGTATCTCCTGTCGTGCGAATGATGACGCCTTTGTCGAAGCACTCGCGAAAAATGCTCATTGCCCGTGCCGTGGGCTGGCCATCGATCGGCGTCAGTTCGACAGCACCAATCAGGCCAAGGTTACGAACATCGATGACATTTGGCTCGCCTTTCAGGCTGTGTAAAGCGTCCGCAAACGTATCTTCCAACGACAGTGCGCGCTCAAATAAGCCTTCGCTCGTGTAGACATCCAGCGTGGCACAACCGGCCGCCGCCGCAAGAGGGTGACCCGAATAGGTGTAACCATGAAAGAACTCGATGGCTCCTTCGGGACCCGTCATGAAGGTATCGTATATGTCGCCCGAAGCAAGCACCGCGCCCATCGGCACCGTACCACTCGTCAACCCTTTCGCCGTCGTCATCATGTCCGGCGTCACACCGAATCGCGACGCACCAAACGTGTCGCCGGTACGTCCAAAACCACAAATGACTTCGTCGAAAATCAGCAGGATCCCATGTTTGTCGCATATCTCGCGAACCCGTTTGAGGTAACCCTCCGGCGGCAGAAGAACACCCGCCGAACCGGCTATTGGCTCGATGATGACCGCCGCAATCGTCGACGGATCATGAAGCGCCACAATGTTTTCGAGTTCGTCTGCCAAGTGCGCTCCCCATTGCGGCTGTCCTCGCGAATACGCGTTGTGCTCAAGGTTATGTGTATGCGGCAGGTGGTCTACGCCCGGAAGCAATGCGCCAAACATCTTCCTATTCGGCGACATGCCGCCAACCGAGATGCCACCAAAACCGACACCGTGATATCCCTTTTCCCGGCCAATCAGGCGTGTCCTGGAGGCGTCACCACGAATCCGGTGATAGGCCAGCGCCATCTTGAGTGCTGTGTCGACGGCTTCAGAGCCCGAGTTGACGAAAAACGCATAGTCAATACCTTCAGGCGCCATAGCCGTCAGTTTGTTGGCGAGTTCGAACACAGTCGGATGTCCGAGTTGAAACGCCATCGCATAGTCCAGCGTCGCGGCCTGTGCCTGGATCGCCTCAACGATCTGGGGATGACAATGTCCCGCGTTGCAGCACCAAAGACCGGAGACGGAATCCAGCAGTTTGTGACCATCATGTGTGTAGCAATACATGCCCTCGGCACGCGAGATCATGCGGGGATTCTGTTTGAAATAACGATTACCGGTAAACGGCATCCAGTAGGACTCAAGATCGGGCAAATCGTTTTCGAGTTGCCTTGCAGTGTTATCCATCATGGGACCTCCATTAAGGGACTCGGTCTGTGCGGCGCGACAGCCTAAGGTGACTCAGCCTACTGCAAGTCAATGCAGTTAACAATATTTAAATAAAATAAAATAACTACTTGTTTTTATTGGATTATACTTCGAATATGTTAAAATTTTTTAACAATTCAACACAGGATGCTCAGATGGAAAACATCGGCTTGCGACTCAAATCGTTGAGAACCGCGAAAGGTCTTTCACAGCGCAAACTTGCGGCGATTGCTGACGTATCGAATGCGACCATCTCACTGATCGAAAACGGACGCACCGACCCGTCGACGGGGCTGCTCAAACGGATTCTCGACGGGCTCGGTGTTTCTTTCGCCGACTTTTTCGCACCCGCCTCCGCCGGTGATGAGACGTTCTTCTATCGGCACGAGGAACTCAGTGAAATCTCTAGCGGACCAATCTCCTACCGCCAAGTTGGCAGCAACCTGAGTAACAGCCAGCTACAGATTCTCTTTGAACGTTACCAACCTGGCGCCGATACTGGACAGTCGATGTTGAGCCACGATGCCGAAGAAGGGGGTATCGTCCTGAAAGGCCGGCTCGAGGTCACCGTCGGTGAACAGGTCCAGACGCTCACTGTCGGCGGCGCTTATCGGTTCAACAGCAGATTGCCACACAGATTTCGCAATACCGGGAATGAGGAATGCGTTATTGTGTCTGCCTGTACACCGCCGAGTTTCTGACAGGCAACGCGTTGCACTCGCTAATTCTTCTGCTGATTGTCCTGGCCGCCATCGCGGGCTGCGCTCCTCGCACACTTACACTCGAGAGCACGAGCAACCTGACACAAACCGAGTTGCTCGCCCTATGCGAGGACCTCCAGATGCGTGCCAACATGGACTGCCGCTGGAATCTATTAGAGCGGCAGAGCTCGGTGACGGAACAGCAAACCTGGGAAATCAACTGCCGGTCCCGGCGAGACTCAGCGCAGGAGAGTTTCGACAACAACTGCCAACCGTTGCAATTGCGCCAAGCCGAAATCATCAGGGAACACGATAATCAGCCTCCCCTGAATTAATCATTCACTCAAGCATACTGAGAAAAGCGTCACGCGGCACGACAAAGTGATTGATCGCTATGATGTTCAAAGGAGGGCCACTTGCCCTGAGGTCGTGCTTAATTTCGATCGACGCTCCGGTGGCCCGGCAATGTCCATCAGGCCGCTTCGTAAGTGTCCGAAAGCAGCGGGCACTCAGTGAATTCGGATTCAGGGTCGGTTTGCGTACATGTTGACGAATTCCATCGCCAGGGTCGCACCCGCCAACGATGTGATGTCACCCACGTCGTAGGCCGGTGCCACCTCGACGAGATCCATTCCGATCAGGTTCATACCAATCAGCCCCCTGAGAATCTGGATCGCCTGGTTAGTGGTCAATCCGCCACAAACGGGTGTCCCCGTGCCCGGAGCATAGCTGGGATCAAGACAATCGATATCGAAGCTCAGGTATACCGGCCTGTCGCCAAGAATCTTGCGAGTTTCCTCGACAACGACGTCAATACCTTGCCGGTGCACGAACGGCCCATCAAAGATGTTGAAGCCGAGTGTATCGTCATTGGTCGTTCGCAAACCAATCTGGACGGAATGTGCGGGATCGATCAGGCCCTCTTTCGCAGCATGCCAGAACATGGTGCCATGATCGATACGACCTTCTTCGTCTTCCCAGGTATCACTATGGGCATCGAAATGAAGCAATGACAATGGCTTGCCATGCTTCTTCACATGGGCTTTCAGGAGTGGCCACGCGATAAAGTGATCACCACCTAGGGTCAGTAACCCGGGTCCCTGGCTAATGATGTTCGTCGCATGTTCCTCGATGGCATCAGGCACTGTCTCGGGTCGTCCGAAGTCGAAGAAACAGTCGCCGTAATCGATGACGGCGAGCTTATCGAACGGATCGACATCCGCGCCATAGGGCCGCATCCAGGAAATTATCGAAGATGCAGCCCGAATGGCCCGCGGTCCGAAACGGGCACCGGGCCGGTTTGTTGTTGCCGTGTCCAGTGGTACCCCGGTTACAACGAGATCGACGCCGTCAAGGTCTTGTGTGTACCGGCGACGCATGAATGAGGTAATACCCGCGTACGTTGGTTCGTTGGTCGTTCCATACACGCTGTCCCGGGTGATGGCGAAATCGCCTTGTTTCTTCAACGTCATCTTCTGGCTCGCTTTTTTCAAGTAACCGCTTTCTGTGTCAGGTCCAGGCACTTCCATGCCTTCTCAATTAGCTCATCGACCTGCTCACTCGTCATCGTAAGCGGCGGTGCGGTGACGATCGTATCGCCGATCGCGCGCATGACGAGTCCATTCTCGACGAGGAAGTTGCGGCAAGTCATACCGACACCGTCGTCCTCATCAAACCGTTCCAGCGACGACCGGTCCCTGACAATTTCCAACGCACCCATCATGCCAACCATCCGGGTTTCGCCCACCAGTGGATGCTCACCCAAGGTTGCCCACCGCTGCTGGAAATAAGGACCAATGTCGTCTCTTACGCGGGCGACCAGGTCTTCGCGTCGCATGATGTCGATGTTCGCGATGGCAACAG
>CAZWEW010000061.1:0-12061 GCA_964633055.1 uncultured Woeseia sp.
GCCGCATGGTGGGGAAGTGCGCGTGGTACTGTCCCTACCCGTCGCGGCCGCTGCCGTGCGGGCCCGAGAAGCCGGGTTCGACGGTGTGGAGTTACATTTTGCACACGCCTATACGATGGCGTCATTTCTGTCGGCGAGGAATACGAGAACGGATGGTTACGGGGGTGACCTGGAAGGCCGCGTCCGTCTTCCGCTCGAGGTGTACCAGGCCGTGCGCGAATCCGTAGGCGACGACTACGTGGTAGGTTGTCGGTACCTTGCTGACGAGATTATCGAACGTGGTTCGGTCCCGGATGACGCCGCCTGGTTTGGTATGGCGTTCGCACAGGCAGGTATGGACTTCCTGTCCTTGTCGCGCGGCGGCAAGTTTGAAGATGCTAAGCAACCGAAAGTGGATGCAGCCGCCTATCCATATACGGGACAGAGCGGTTACGAGTGCATGCCACAATACATTTCCGACGAGACAGGACCCTTTGGTCGTAATCTTCCGGCTACGGCAAAGGTTCGAAAAGCCATTCGCGACGCTGGTTTTGACACGCCGGTGATAGCTGCCGGCGGCATTCACGGGTTCGTGGAGGCGGAACGCATTCTCAGGGAAGGTGAGGCGGACATCATTGCCTCTGCACGGCAATCGATCGCTGATCCCGACTGGTATCTCAAGATGCGACTTGGCTATGGCGACGATATCCGGATCTGCATCTACTCGAATTATTGTGAAGCCCTCGACACGCGACACAAGCAGGTCACCTGCGAACTTTGGGACCGCGAAGACAAGGATGCGCCGGGAGTGACCTTGTCTTCGGACGGTAAACGGAGATTGTTGCCGCCGCCGTGGAAAAGGCCGGACTGATGGACGCGCTGTATGAGGCGGGCAGCGTATGGCATGCGTTTGACGCCGCGACGGACAGGTATGGCAGCCGGCCGTTTCTCCGCACGCCGGCCGTGTCGGCCCCAGCGTACGCGGACGGTGCGATCGAATACTCTTTTGATGAGTCGCGCGAGATCGCAAAGCTCCTGGCAGCTGGGTACGCTTCTGCCGGCGTGCGGATCGGTGACCGCGTTGCGTTGGCGTTCGATAGCCGGCTCCAGGTCTATCTGCACCTGCTCGCGCTGAACAGCCTCGGAGCGAGTATCGTACCGCTGCACTCGGCAGCGACGGAAGATGAGCTGTGCTACATCATCGGGCACAGCGACAGCCGGTTGCTTGTCTCGCTGCCGGAGCATTCTTTGCGGCTCGCGGAACTGAATATTTGTGACGTCCGGGTTGAGTCGGATCTCGAGTCGGGAAACGTCGATTTCCAGGCGGCGCAGCCGGATCACCAGCGTGAAGCGGCACTTCTGTATACATCGGGGACCACCGGCAAGCCGAAAGGTTGCATGTTGTCTAACGATTACTTCCTCGCCCTAGGTGCCTGGTACACGGGACTGGGTGGCATCTGTAGCATGGACGAGAACGATCGCCTGCTGACGCCGCTGCCGCCAAATCATATGAATGCACTGTGTACCTCGTTCATGGCAATGTTGTATTGCGGTGGTTGCGTGTTGCAGCTCGATCGGTTTCATCCTCGCTCATGGTGGCAGACGGTGAGGGAAGAACAGGTCACCATCATTCATTGCCTTGGTGTGATGACCGCCATCTTGCTGACGCTGACCGAGGACGAGTTGGATGACTTCTCGGGACAAATCCGGTTCTGCTTTGGGCCCGGTTCCGACCCTCGTCATCAAGGCGTTTTCGAGAGGCGGTTCGGCGTGCCATTGATCGAAGCTTGGGCGATGACCGAATCGGGGGCGGGGGGGATGACCATCGCATACGAAGAGCCACGGCATGTAGGTCAGCGCTGTATTGGCGGGGTGGCGCCACAGACCGAGTATCGTATTGTGGATGAGTGTGATGTGGCTGTGCCAGCTGGTGATGCTGGTGAGTTGCTGGTGCGTGCCCGGGGTGATGATCCCAGGCGCCATTTTTTCAGCGGCTATTACAAGGACGAAGCGGCTACCGAGAAAGGATGGAAAGGCGGCTGGTGGCATACCGGTGACATCGTCCGGGAAGGCGAGGATGGTTCGCTCTATTTTGTGGACCGACGCAAGAACGTCATCCGCCGCAGTGGTGAAAACATCGCGGCGGTGGAAGTGGAGGCAGTGCTGCTGCAGCATGCCGACGTCGATGGCTGCGCGGTCTGTGCAGTACCGGACGAAATCCGCGGCGATGAGGTATTCGCCTTTATTATCAAAAATAAGAACACGGATCCGCGGCAAATTTTCGATCATTGCATGACCCATCTGACATACTTCAAGGTGCCGGGCTACATTGCATTCGTGGCCGAGTTGCCCCTGACGGCATCACAGAAAGTCAGTCGCGGCGATATTAAGGTGATGGCACGGTCGACACTTGAGAAGGGTGAGAGTATCGATCTGAGGAAATTCAAGAAGGGAACCAGCAATTAGGTGGTGAGCGCAGCCGAAAAACGAACGGGATACAAAGACGTCGTGGTAACGGCGCCCGTCAGTGTGCCCTATGAACGCTATTCTCCGGAGCCTGCCCATTGGTGGCTGGCCCAGGCCCTATCGAAGCTCGGGGAGACCAGCGGGCTTCGTCCCGAACACATTGACGGACTCTGCGTGTCGTCGTTTACGCTGTTCCCCGATACCGCGGCAGGCCTGACACAACACTTCGGGCTGATACCGCGATGGCTCGACCACGTGCCGACTGGTGGAGCTTCAGGCGTGATCGCGCTGCGACGTGCGGCGCGCGCCGTGCAATCCGGCGATGCAAACGTCGTTGCCTGCCTGGCCGGCGACACCAATCACGTCGACTCCTTCCGCGCAATGCTGACTACGTTCAGCCGTTTCTCGCAGGATGCGTCCTACCCCTACGGTTCGGGCGGACCAAACGGCAGTTTCTCGTTGATGACGAGGTACTACATGAACACCTATGGCATACAGCGTGAAGATTTTGGCAAGCTATGCGTCGCACAGCGGGACAATGCGCTGAAGATTCCACACGCATTGATGAAGAAACCACTGACGCTCGATGAGTACATGAACGCTCGGCTGATCGCGGACCCGATTGTTCTGTACGATTGCGTCATGCCCTGTGCGGGCGCCGAAGCCTATCTCGTCATGCGGGAAGGGGATGCGAAAGCGCAAGGATTGCCTTACGCAAATATTTTATCGACCATTGAGCGCCACAATGCGTTTCCTGAAGATCCGGTTCAGATTCGTGGCGGTTGGGCGCTCGACGTCGACGAACTCTGGGGAATGGCTGATGTTGGTCCCAATGACGTTGACCTGTTGCAGACCTATGACGATTACCCGGTGATTTCCGTCATGCAAATGGAAGACCTCGGTTTCTGCAAGAAGGGTGAAGCGGCCGAGTTCATTCGAATGAACTCGTTTACCCACGAGGGATCGTTTCCGCACAATACCTCGGGTGGACAATTGTCTGTTGGGCAGGCCGGCGCAGCCGGCGGATATCTCGGCATGGTCGAGGCGATTCGACAATTGACCGGGAATGCGGAAAAGAATGCGGTGCCCGACGCCAAAGTTGCCGTGATTTCCGGTTTTGGCATCATCAACTTTGATCGCGGACTGTGTTCCGGTGCCGCGATATTGGCCGCGACATGACGGAAGCGCTAAAAAGACCGCCGAAGAAGGATCCGCAGAAGCGAACGAATTCCCCGACGCTGCCGCCTTATGCTCGCAGTCGGAAGGCGATCGCTTTCACGACGGCCGCCGCGGAGGGCCGCTTCGCGTTGCAGGTGTGTACCGAGTGTGAACATGTGACCTACCCGGCACGCGAAGTCTGTCCCAAGTGCTGGTCGATGGAACTCGAATGGCGAGACGTACCGGATGGTGGCGAGCTGATTTCCGAAACGACGTTGCGCACAAGCGTCAACACCTATTTCCGCGAACGGATGCCGTGGCGCATCGGCACGATCAAACTGGATGCGGGCCCGTCAGTACTGGCGCACATCCACGGCGACGTTGAAGAATTAGCAAGGGTGAGAATGATCGCTCGCACCGACAAATCGGGGCAGGGCGTACTGATGGCCCTGCCCGACAAGGAGACCCAGAATATGGCAGACGATCGACAACTTCGAGCGTTGACCTGCGATCCCAAGTACCGTCGTGCACTGGTCACCGATGGTCGCACCGAACTTGGCCAGTGTATGGCAAAGGCGCTCGCCGATGCCGGCGCTACGCGTATTTTTGTCGGCATTGCCGAAGAATGGCGACCCTATCCGGGTGTCGATGAACTCACGGCGATCCCCGGTGTCGAGATTATGCCTCTCGACGTGACCGATACGATTTCGGTGAACGAACTGGCGGCGGAGATGGGCGACAAGGCGGACATACTCATCAACACAGCCGAGTACGTTCGGCCTGGGTCGCCGCTGGACCGACACGGTGTCACCCTGGCACGTGACGAGATGGAAACGAATTACTTCGGGCTCCTGAGGCTCATGCAGGCCTTTGGGCATGGCATGCGCGGACGGGGTGCGGATGGGGACAATTCTGCCTGTGCCTGGGTCAACTTGTTGTCCGTGTACGCGTTGTCGAACTGGCCGGTGTACGGTACGACATCCGCCAGCCAGGCAGCCGCGCTGTCCTTGTCGCAGAGCCTGCGAGGCGACTTTGCGGGCAGCGGCGTTAAGGTGGTCAATGTCCTGTTCGGCCCGCTGGAGGAGTCCTGGCGACAGCCGCTACCGCCACCTAAAGTAACGCCTCAGCGCCTCGCCGACACCGTAGTCCACGCGCTGAAAGAGGGCATCGAGAACGTGACACTCGGCCCGGTCGCCGAAGATGTCGTCCGCCGTTACCGGGAAGACCCCTTCGTGCTCGAGCGTGAACTGACACAACTACCCGTGGGGAGCACCGCAATATGAGCGCACTGCAGGCACTCGCCGGCGCCTTGACGTCAGGCAGTATCGAGACGGTCGATCTGACACACACGCTCGACCCGGATTTTCCGGTCATTGTGTTGCCGCCGGAATTCGGCCAGTGCGCACGATTTCGCGTGGAAGAGGTATCGCGTTACGACGAGCGTGGACCGGCTTGGTATTGGCGGAATTTTACGTGCAGCGAACACACTGGCACGCACTTTGATGCTCCGGTGCACTGGATATCGGGCAAGGATCTGCCGGATTCCTCGGTCGACAGTATTCCGGCCGATGCATTCGTTCGGCCGGTCTGCGTGATCGATTGTTCGGAGGAATCGTCAGACGATGAAGACTTCCTCCTGACGCCGGAATTCATTCAGGTTTGGGAGGAGGAACATGGCGACATCCGGGAGGGTAGCTGGGTCCTCATGCGGACTGACTGGTCAAAACGCACGGGTGCCGAATACCTGAACATGCGGGAGGATGGCGCGCATACGCCAGGTCCCACCGGGGATGCGATCACGTATCTCGTGGAGGATCGAAAGATCGTCGGTTTCGGCACGGAAACGGTGGGCACCGATGCCGGTCAGGCGACACACCTGTCGCCGCCGTATCCCGCGCATTACCTGTTGCATGGTGCGAACAAATACGGATTGCAATGCCTTGCCAACCTTGATCTGCTGCCGGCGACGGGCGCCATTCTTGTTTGCCCGCCGCTAAAAATAAAAAATGGATCGGGCAGCCCCTTGCGCGTGCTGGCCCTGGTCGACAGGAGTGCTGCGTGAACGAACATGAGACAGGCGCAAACCAGACTGCCATCGTAACCGGCGGAAGCGCCGGCATTGGCAAGAGCATTTGTGAGCATCTGCTGGCAGCTGGTTACACAGTGATTAACCTGTCGCGCCGCAAGTCGGAAGAAGCACATGAGCGATTAATCGATCATCCGGTCGATCTCACCGACGTGGATGCCACACGCGCAGCCATTGTTGCCATAACCTCGGCGCACAATATTTCGACGCTCGTTCACAATGCGGGCGTCATACGCCCCGACCTGGTCGAAGACGTCAAACTTGAAGACTTAGATTATCTTACGAATCTGCATTTGTCGGCGAGCATCCTGTTGACGCAGGGTGTCATCGACGGCATGAAACAGGATGATTTCGGGCGTATCGTGATCATAGGGTCACGTGCGATGCTGGGTCTCGAAACGCGAACATCCTATTCGGCGACGAAAGCGGCGCAGGTCGGACTCGTCCGCACCTGGGCGATGGAGCTAGGGAAGCACGGCATTACGGTCAATGCGATCGCGCCGGGGCCGGTGGTCACCGACATGTTCACGGACTTGGTGCCCGAAGATAGTGGCAAGGCCGAACAGATCGCAGCGAGTATTCCCGTCAAAAGGCTTGGACACGCCGACGATGTCGCCCGTGCCGTCATGTTCTTCGCGTCCCCCGATAATGGTTTTGTCACGGGCCAGTGCCTGTTCGTCTGTGGTGGCGCAAGCCTCGGGTCGCTCTCCCTTTAACGGGGTAATAATGGCTGGAGGACTGAAGATACTGTGCCTCGGCGGCGGCCCGTCGTCGCTGTATTTCTCGATCCTGATGAAAAAGGCGAACCCGGCGCACGACATCACCGTCGTCGAGCGGGGAGACCGGGATTCCACCTGGGGATTCGGCGTTGTCTTCTCCGATGAGACACTCAAGGGGCTCATGGAAGCCGACGCCGAGAGCTACAAATGTATCGTAGAGCAGTTCGTCTACTGGGATGGCATCGACACAAAGATTCATGGCAAGACGATCAACTCGAAGGGACATGGTTTCTGCGGCATGTCGCGCCTCAAGTTGCTCAACATCTTCCATGATCGTTGTGATGAGCTTAACGTCAACCTGCGATTCAATACGGACATCACCAACGTCGATCAACTGGAGGCGGACCAATACGATCTCGTCGTCGCCGGCGATGGCATAACGTCGATCATCCGTGAGAGATTCCAGGATGAATTTGGCATGACGGTGGATTGGCGGCAGAACAAGTTTTGCTGGCTCGCGACCTCCAAGCCGCTCGACAATTTCGAATTCATACTTAGGAAGAACGAGTACGGATGGTGGTGGGCGCATGCCTATCGTTACGAAGAGGGCACCACGACCTGGATTGTCGAGACCAGTGAAGTGACGTGGAAGTCTGCGGGTATGGATTCCGCGACCGAAGAGGAAACGAAAGCATACTGCGAGCAGATATTCGCGGAGGATCTCGACGGTCACCCGCTGATCACGAATCGGTCGGTCTGGCGATCCTTCCCGGTTGTCCGCAACGAACGGCTTTTTTACAGGAATTTCGTGCTGATGGGCGATGCCGTGCGATCGGCTCATTTCAGCATCGGCTCTGGCACGAAGCTAGCGATGGAGGATGCCATCGCACTGGCCGGTTATTTTGCGGCCCATGACGATGATGTTGGCAGGGCGCTCGAGATGTACCAGTCGATTCGCAAGGACGAAGCAGACCGGCTACAGCGCACGGCGGTTTTTTCATTAAGCTGGTTCGAACACATCGATCGTTACGCGAGCGTTCAGGATGCTGAACAGTTCACGTTCAACATGCTATGTCGCGCGAAGCGCGTCACCTATGAAAACCTTCGCCTGCGCGATGCCTCTTACATCGATGGTATCGATCGCTGGTTTGCCGCTCACTCGAAGGAGACCACCGACTTTAACGATATTGACACAGACAATCCGGTCGTGCCTGTATTCCAGCCGTTTCGTATTGGCAATATGCGCATCGAGAATCGGTTCCAGTTGTCGGCAATGTGCCAGTACTGCGCACAGGATGGTGATCCGACTGATTGGCATCTCGTGCACTATGGCCAGAGGGCGGTCGGCGGTGCCGGGTTGCTGAATTCCGAAATGCTGTGTATTTCACCGGAAGCCCGCATTACGCTGGGTTGCGCCGGCATCTGGAGTGATGAGCAGGTAGAGCGATGGGCGCACATCATCGACTTCGTTCACGAGAACGGAGAGGCGAAGATTTGTGCCCAGATCGGGCATGCCGGTCGCAAAGGTTCGACCTGTATACCGTGGGACGGCGGCATGGATGAGCCACTGCCGGAAGGTGGCTGGGAGATTGTCGCACCGTCGGCGCTGCCCTATCTCGACCAAAGCGCCGTGCCGCGCGAGATGAATATGGATGACATGGATGCCGTGGCTGGGCAGTTTGTGCGCGCTACAACCAACGCAGATCGCGCGGGTTTCGACATGATCGAGGTGCATCTCGCGCACGGCTACCTACTGTCGAGCTTCATCAGTCCGTATACCAATCGTCGCGAAGACGCTTTCGGTGGCGACATCGAATCGCGCATGAGATTCCCGCTTCGTGTCATTGCAGTGATGCGAGAGGCTTGGCCTGTGGAAAAGCCGATGTCGGTACGAATCTCTGCGACGGACTGGGTGGAAGGGGGGCTGTCCGAGGCCGATATGCTGGCCGTTGCCGAGATGTTAAAGACGGCAGGGATCGATATCATCAACGTGTCGACGGGTCAGGTGGCAAGCGACGAAGACCCGATCTACGGCCGAATGTTCCAGGCTCCGTTTGCCGATCTGATCCGAAACGAAACCGGGATGCCAACGATCGTGGCCGGCAATATCACGACGGCCGATCAGGCCAATACGCTTGTTGCGGCAGGGCGCACCGACATCGTCGCTTTCGGCCGCATTATCATGAACGATCCACACTTCGTATTGAAAGCGGCTGCCCACTACGGCCACCGCGACCAGCACTGGGTACCGCAATACCTGTCCGGCAAACTTTTGGCCGAGGTACTTGCAGATAAAGATAATGAAGCGATGCAGGAGCTGCGTACCGCCGCGAAGCCACCGAACCCCAGTGAGGCGCTGGCGATCGCTATCGCACGAGGCGAGGTGCCGCAGAAACTGTGAGGAAATACAATGAGTTATTCTGAAGAACAGATAGCGAATATGGTGCAGCCAACGAAGGTACATCGCAATGTGTACACGGACCCGGAAATCTTCAACCTTGAGATGGAACGAATCTGGGCGAAGAGTTGGATTTACATCGGGCATAAGAGCCAGGTGCCGGAGCAGGGAAACTACGTCACACTGAATTATGGCAGAGTGCCCGTTGTCATGGTGCGCGACAATGACGACGTCGTGCACGTCCTGCACAACCGTTGCGGACACAAGGGCACGAAGCTTGTCGATAAGCCCTGCGGCAAGATCCCGACATTTCGCTGCTGTTATCACGGCTGGCGCTATCGCCTGGATGGGAAATTGCTGGGTGTTCCTCACATGGCAGGATACGAAGGGACAGATTTCAACAAGGACGATCCGCAGTACAGCATGCAGCAGCTGCGTTCCGAGAGTGTCCGAGGGTTCGTATTTGCGACCATGAGCGACGATGCGCCGGATGTGCGGACATGGATGGGGGGCGCCGCCGACGTGATGGATAATCTCTGCGACCGCGCACCCGAAGGCGAAGTCGAAGTAGCCGGCGGGTTGCTGCGTTACGAACACGAGTGCAACTGGAAGATGTTTATCGAAAACCTGAACGACACGATGCATCCGATGATCGTGCACCGATCGGTTGTGGATTCCGCGCTCGACTACATCAATACGCTGCCCGAGGATTCGCCGCGCCGCGACGAAGCCGAAATCATTCCTCCGTTTGGCGCGTCCTACGAGGCATTCGAGGATGCAGGCATCACCGGCTTCAAGTTTGGACATCACTATGACGGAGGAAAAACCAGCATACATTCCGAATATTCGCTCGATCCTGAATACAAGGCAGCGATGCTGAAGGCATACGGCGAGGAGCGTATGTATGACATCCTGTCGTTTAACACTCACAACACACTCTATTACCCGTCGCTTACTATTAAGTCGGCCGTGCAAAACATACGTGTCGTTCGGCCGATTGCCTACAACAAGACGATCATCGAAACTTGGTCATTCCGCCTTAAAGGCGCGCCCGATGCGATGCTGAAGCGGACCTTGCTTTACTCACGACTCATCAACTCCAACGGTTCGATGGTTGGTCCGGATGATCTAACAGCCTACTTCCGGATGCAGGAAGGTCTGAAATCGCAGGCAACCGACTGGATCGAGATGCACCGCAATTTTGGCAGGGACGAGATTCTTGAGGATCGTGTCGTCGGTAAGGGCACCAGCGATCTAGACGTACGAACGCAGTACAGTGCGTGGCGCCAGTACATGACGGAGGCTGTGTGACATGAGCGAAATAGCCGTCAGTCTCGATAAGCTGTATGAGCTGGAGCGTTTCCTTTACAAAGAGGCCTCTTTCCTCGATCGTCCAGACCTCGACAAGTGGATGGAACTGTATACGGAGGATGGCACGTACTGGATGCCAGCGATCCCGGACCAGGAAGACGCCGAAATGCACATCTCCTTGTTCTACGACGATCGAGTGATGATGGAAGTCAGGCGGCGGAACTTCGTGCATCCGGCAGCCGCGTCGAAGGAATACGTTGTGAGGGCGTCACACATCATCTCGAACATCCAGGTGACGGAGCTCGACGAGCGTAACGGCGACTGCACCGTGACCTCGAATTTCCACTGTTTTCTCTATTACCACGATCGACAAACGCCCTATGCGGGTACTTATACGCACCAGCTCGTACGGGATGGCGACAGCTACAAGATAAAATCCAAGCGGGTCGACATTATTAATTGTGACACCGCTTTGAATACAATCATCATCTACATCTAGAAGGAAGCGAATACACGTCTATCGACTGCAGCGGCTTTCGAATAGCAGGTTTTTCACGACACCCGGAACAGGACGCTTGAGCACGCCTCAGTTGTAGCAGCATAGCGGAGCAAGGAATCATGTCGGCGTATACACAGGAATTAACGGTTAACTGGGGAGAGTCGGACCCCTTCGGGCTCGTCTATTACGCACGCGAAGTCGCGTGGTTTAACGAGGTTGAGCACGAGTTGTTCCGCCAGATCGGATATCCAATCAACCGAATGATCAATCGGGATCGAAGTGCGTTCGTCATGGGAGAAATCAACTTTCGCTTTGTTGGTCCGGCGGCATACGGTGACCGGGTTCGTTGCACGTTGACATTGCTGGAAATCCGCGAAAAGACACTACACTGGCAATGTGAGGCGATCAATTTGTGTACCGACCAGCTGATTTGTGAGGGCAGGGCAACGCGGGTGTTCGCGCAGATCGCTGATGACGGTAATCTTAGTTCGAAAGCTATCCCGGATGATATTCGCGAGGCACTGGACCCTTTTTATGTTTCCGGAGCCACGCGCTGAGAACGTGACTACACGCCGAGATACTCAGATATACCCTTTGCTGCTGTTAGAAGCCCTTTTCAGAAAGCGAGATTTCGACGAATCCTCCGGCATGCATATGCCAAGAAAACTACCGAATTAACAAGACTTTCTGGTTGACCGGGTAGAGCCACTCGATACCCCGGTGAGTTATGATCGCATCGTCTTCCAGGGGAATACGCAGTTTTTTGCCTCCCCATTCGGGAATCGCGGTATATGCAAAAAGTTCGATCGACAACAGGTTGGTCGGCTGTAGCATGTAGCTCATACGTTCCGGGTTGAACCAGGCGATCGACGGGCCGATGCCGTGACCGAGGTTACCCACCGAATGTGAGCCGATTATGACGTCGATATTGTCCGGGTCTTCGGTCGGCTGATTGAAAGCCTCCATATAACGGAACCCGGCCGCATTGATCTTGCCGACCAGATCGTCATACGTCTCCGCAGCGGTTCGTCCCGCCCGGATGTTGTTCTTCAGGATGTCCCGGACGGCACGACCGTTATCGAATGCCTTTTGAATGCTTTCCGGCAGGTGCATTTCACCCTCGCGCAAAACGTAAGCGTGGCGCTTGATGTCGGTGAAAAAATTGAGATAACCGACACCCCAGTCGATGGCGAGAAAGTCTCCACGCTGGATTACGTGGTTGTTGCTCAATGCAACGAACCCGTCCGGTCCTGTGATGTAGACCGAGGGCATGCCAAATGATGTGCCTAGATTGTTTTCGAACTGCTGCTCGCGCATCCACCAGGCGACGTCTGCAAGTGTTGTCCTGCCCGGCGTAATGACTTCATTTGAGAACGCGCGTTCGGCAATATTCCGCGACATCTCACCGGCATGGGCGAATGCCGCTATTTCAGTGGCAACTCGCC